>NZ_JBJGZC010000001.1:0-431354 GCF_054050315.1 Geodermatophilus sp. SYSU D00867
CGTCGGCCGACGCCCCGGGCCACCGGGTGGGGTGCTGGGTCAGCCGGCGGCCGTGATGGCGTCCACCGCGGGCTGGGCCTGGTCGCGCAGGGTGTCGGAGATCGGCGCGTTGCCGGCGTTGTCGGCGGCGGCCTGCTGGCCGTCCTCGCTGACCACGTAGGACATGAAGGCCTTGACGTTGTCGGCGGTCGCCTGCTCGTCGTACTCGACGCAGCCGATGTGGTAGCTGACCAGGACGATCGGGTACTCGCCCGAGCCCTCGGTCTGCCGGTTGACCTCGATGGCGAAGTCGTACTGGCCACGGCCCTCGACCGCGGGGGAGTTCTCCACGACGGCGGCGGCGGCCTCGGCCGACGGGGCGACGAACTCCGAGCCGACGCCGACGTCGGCGACACCGAGCTCACCGGCGCGGCTGGCGTCGGCGTAGGTCACGGCACCGGCCGTGCTCTCGACGACGCCCACGACGCCGGACGTGCCGTTGGCGGCCTCGCCACCGGGCAGCGGCCACACGCCGTCGGGCTCCGAGGTCCACACGTCACCGGCGGTCTGGAACAGGTAGTCGGTGAAGTTGTCCGTGGTGCCGGAGTCGTCGGCGCGGTGCACGGGGGTGATCGCCGTGTCCGGCAGCTGGGCGTCCGGGTTGGCCTCGGCGATCGCCGGGTCGTTCCAGGTGGTGATCTGGCCGGTGAAGATGCGGGCGATCACGTCGGGCGTGAGGTTCAGCTGGTCGACGCCCTCGAGGTTGAAGATCACCGCGATCGGCGAGATGTAGTTCGGCAGCTCGAAGACCTCGCCGCCACCGCAGCGCTCCTGCGCGGCGGTGAGCTCCTCCTCGTCCAGAGCGGCGTCGGAGCCGGCGAAGTCGGCCCGGCCCTCGATGAACTGCTCGCGGCCCGCGCCGGAGCCGGCCGGGTCGTAGCTGAACTGGACGTCGGGGTACTCGCCCTCGAAGCCGGCCTGCCAGGCCTCCATGGCCGCCTGCTGGCTGCTGGCGCCGGCGCCGACGAGGTCGCCGCTGAGCTCGGCGGCGCTCGCGCCGCTGCCGCCGTCGCCGCCGCCCGAGGCGCTGTCGGACTCGTTGGCGGCGCCACACGCGGCGAGCGTGAGGGTGCTGGCCAGCGCCGTGCTGAGGACGACGGCGCGCGACCGGGTGCTGAGCTTCAAGCCAGTGCCTTTCCGGAGGTGCCCGGACCTCGATGCCGGGCAGGGGAGGACCAACGGAACGGGACGGTAGGCAGCCCAGGTGGCCGGTCCCGGGTCGCTCGATGAACGCCCGGTGAACGCCGGTCGAGCCTTTCCCGACCGGGTGAGAACGGCATCACGTCCGGCAGGTGAACGCGTGCGAGTCGGGTGGCGGTGGACACGTCCGGTGCGGCACAAAGGGACGTTTGCGCCGCGTGCCCGGGATCAGGGGACGCGCCGCCAGGAGACGTCGACGGCGTACCGCGTGAAGCCGGTGCGCTCGTAGAGCGTCACCGCCGCGGTGTTGTCCTCCTCGGTGTAGAGGAGCACCTCGTCCAGCCCGCGCCCGCGCAGGTGTGCCAGGCCGCGCACGGTCAGCGCCCGGCCGAGCCCGAGCCCCTGGGCGTCGGGGTCGATGCCCAGCACGTACACCTCGCCGACGGCGTCCGGGCCGGCGTCGCCGGGCGGGTGCACCTTGGTCCAGTGCGCGCCGAGCAGCGCGCCGCCGGCGTCGGGGTCGCCGCGCCAGGCCAGCAGGAAGCCGGCCGGGTCGAACCAGGGCTCGGCCTCGCGCAGCCGCAGGTCCTCCGGCGTCCAGGCGCCCTGCTCGGGGTGGGCGGCGAAGGCCCGCGCGTTGAGCCGCAGCCAGGCGGCCTCGTCCCGGCCGGGGCGGAAGGCGGCCACGGACACGTCCGGCGGGAGCGGGGCGGCGGCGTCGAGGTCGGCGTCGGTGAGCGGGCGGCGCATCTGCAGCAGCACGCGGGCCCGGGTGTAGCCGCGGGCGCCGGCCAGCGCGGTGGCGGCCGGCAGGTCGCCGTGCGCCCAGACCCGCAGCGGACGGCCGTCGGCGAGCTCCTCGAGCCGGGTCAGCAGCGCGCCGCCCACCCCGCGCTCCCGGGCCGTGGGCGCGACGACCAGCTCGGCCTCGGCGTCCCCGGTGCCGTCACCGAGCTCGAGCCGGGCGTAGCCGGTGAGCGGGCCGTCCGGCTCGGTGGCGACGACGTCCCGGCCGCCGGGCGGGCCGCCGTGCTGCAGCCGCAGCTCGGCCTCCTCCGACAGCGGGCGGACGCCGTCGGCCGCCGCGGCCGCGCGCAGCAGCGCGAGGACGGCGGCGGTCCGCGCGGGGTCGAGCCCGGCGGAGTCGGAGACGGCGACGGCGCTCAGAGCAGCGGTGCGGTGGTGGGCGAGGTGTCGGCGACCGTGCCGGCGGACCGCTCGGCCTCGGCGCGGGCGGCCGCGGCGGTCGCGTCGGCGACCTGCTGGTCGAGCTTGTAGCCGACGTTGCGGACGGTGCCGATCAGCGCCTCGTGCTCGGTGCCGAGCTTGGCGCGCAGCCGGCGCACGTGGACGTCGACGGTGCGGGTGCCGCCGAAGTAGTCGTAGCCCCAGATCTCCTGCAGCAGCTGGGCGCGGGAGAACACCCGGCCCGGGTGCTGGGCGAGGTACTTGAGGAGCTCGAACTCCTTGTAGGTGAGGTCGAGCGGGCGGCCGCGCAGCTTCGCCGAGTAGCTGTGCTCGTCGATGACCAGCTCGCCGGCCTGGGTGACGCCGCCGTCGGCACCGTCGGCGGGCGTGGTCGCGGCGAGCCGGCGGGCGGTGGCCCACTTCAGCCGGGCGTCCACCTCGGCCGGGCCGGCGGTGTCGAGCAGGACGTCGTCGACGCCCCAGTCGGCCGACAGCGCGACCAGCCCGCCCTCGGACAGGACCGCGACGAGGGCGGAGGCCACGCCGGTCGAGGACAGCAGGCTGCACAGCGTGCGGGCCTGGATGAGGTCGTGGCGGGCGTCGACGAGCACGACGTCGCCGGAGTCGCCGTCGAGCAGGCTCGACAGCTCGGGGGCAACGACGCGGACCTGGTGGCCGAGCAGCCCCAGGGCGGGCAGCACCTCGGTGGTCGCCTGACGCGCCGCGGTCATGAGCACGAGTCGCATGTCGTCTCCTCGGGGAGGGCATCGACGGCGCTGTCGAACCGAGACCGCAGGATAGCCGACGTGCGTCCCGTTCCCTCCGAGGTCACCCGAGCGCGTCCGGTGACGGTCCGCACCGAGGACGGCGTGCGGCTCGAGGGCGTCGTCGTCCCGGGCTCGGGGCCGGCGACGGGCGCGGTCTTCGTCGTGGCGCACGGGTTCACCAACTCCACCGCCTACCCGCCGTTCCGGCGGATGGCCGGCTGGCTGTCCCGGTTCGGCGAGGTGCGCGCCCTGGACTTCCGCGGGCACGGCCGCTCCGGCGGCGGCACGGGGGCCGGCGGCGACGACGAGCTGCGCGACGTCGACGCGGCGGTGGCCGCCGCGCGGGCCGACGGCGCGGGCGCGGTGGTGACCCTCGGGCTGTCCATGGGCGGGGGCGCGGTGCTGCGGCAGGCGGCGCACGGCCGGCACCGCCCTGACGCGGTGGTCGCCGTCAGCGCGGTCAGCCGCTGGTACGTCCGCGACACCCCGCCCATGCGCCGCGTGCACTGGCTGCTGGAGACGACGCTCGGCCGGCGGGCCGGCGCGCGCCTGCTCGGCGTCCGCCTGGCGCCGCCGTGGGAGACCGTGCCGTCGTCGCCGCTGGAGGCGGTCGCCCGGATCGCCCCGACGCCGCTGCTGCTCGTGCACGGCGACCGGGACGCCTACTTCCCGCTCGAGCACGCCCGCGCGCTGGCACGGGCGGCCGGCCCGACGGCGACCGCGTGGGTGGTCCCCGGCTTCGGACACGCCGAGAGCGCCCTCACCGCTCCGCTCGTCGAGCGCGTCGGGCGCTGGGCGTCTGCGACGATCGGGGGCGAGCGGGAGGTGCCGGCGCCGACGGGGGCGCCGGGCGGTCCCGGGCAGGAGGGGACGTGACCACGGCGCTGGACTCCCCGCCCGCCGCCCGCGCGCGGCACGCCGCCGCGGCCGTCGTCGCCGGCGCCGCCGTCGCCCTGGTGCTGCTCGCGCCGGACCTGCTCGGGGAGCGCGGCCGCCTGGCCGCCGTCCTCGTGCTGCAGGCCCTCCTCGTCGCGGGCTGGGGAGCCGCCACGGCGCCGGCCGGGGCGGCGGGTGTCGCGGTGGTCGGGGCGGCGGCCGCCGTCGGCGCCGACCTCGCCGTGGACCTGCTGGCCGGTGACGCGGACCGGCCCGGCCCCGGGTTGCTGCTGGCCGTCGCCGGGCCCGCGCTGATCGTGGCGGTGCTGCACCAGATGCTGCGCCGGCCGCCGCGCACCGACGTCGTCGGCTCGCTGGGCAGCGTGGCGCTGCTGGTCACCGCCGTCTGCGCGCTGGCGCTCCTGCTGCTGCCCGACGTCGCCGGCGACGACGGCGAGGTCGCCGCCGCGCCGCTGCTCACCGCCGGCGCCGCGCTGGTCGTCGCGCACCTCGCCGACGCCGTGCTGCCCCGCCCCGCCGTGGCCCCGGGCGCCGACCGCGGCGTGACGGGGCTGCTGCTCGCCGTGGCGACCGGGGTCGTGGTCACGCTGGTGGCGGGCGGCACCGGCGGGACGGCCGACGTCGTCGGCGGCGTCGCGACCGGCCTGGTGCTGGGCCTCGTCGCGGGGCTCGCCGGGACCGCCGCCTCGTTCGTGGTGGCCGGCGCCGGGGAGCGGCGCCGCGGTGCCGCCGTCGCCGGGGTCGCGGTCGAGGCCGTGCTGCCGCTGGCCGTCTGCGCGCCGGTGCTGCTGGCCCTGGCCGCCGTCTGATCCGCAGCCGTGCGCGCCCTGCTCGTCGTCCTCGCGCTGGTGGTCGTCCTCGCGCTGATGGCCGACCCGGTCGCCGAGGGCGTCGCCGAGGACCGGGTCGCCGAGGCGCTGCGGGACGCCGGCGGGCTGGCCGGGACGCCCGACGTCGACGTCCGGGGCTGGCCGTTCCTCACCCAGGCGGTGTCGGGGACCTACGAGGACGTCCGCATCTCGCTGACCGCCGCCGAGCTCCGGCAGCCGGAGGGGACCACCGCCGACGTCCGGCTGCGCGGGGCGCACGTGCCGCTGTCCGATGCGCTGTCGGGGTCGGTGCGCGAGGTGCCGGTGGACCGGGTCGACGGCACGGCGACGCTGTCCTACGCGCTGCTCGCGCAGCAGCTCGGCGGCGACACCACCGTGGCCCGCGAGGGCGACGGGCTGCGGGTCACCCGGACCGTGGAGGTGCTCGGCCACACCGTCCCGCTCACCGCCGCGGGCACGGTGTCGCTGGACGGCCAGGACCTCGTGGTCGACGTCGAGGAGGCCGACGCGGCCGGTGTCGACGTGCCCGACGTCGTCGTCGACCGGGCGAGCGACCTGCTCGACCTGCGCTACCCGGTCGAGCTGCCGTTCGGACTGGAGCTGACCGGCCTGCGCCCGGCCGACGCCGGCGTCGAGGTCACCGCCGCGGCCACCGACACGGTGCTGCGCGCGCCCTGAGCCGCCCGGGAATGCGCACCGAGGCGGTCGGGTTGGTGCGGGGGACGAGCGGGACCGCCCCGGCGGTGCTCGCCGGGGCGCTCGTGCCGACCGCCGCGGCGGCCCGGTGGCTGCGCACCCGCGACGGCCGGCCCAGGACGGAGGAGGAGCCCGTGGGCGGACCGACCGCGGTCCTCGAGGAGCTCGGCGTGCGGCCGGGCGAGGCGGACCTGACCGTCGTCCAGTTCTCCACCGCGTTCTGCGGGCCGTGCCGCACCACCCGCGCCCGGCTGCAGCACCTGGAGGCGACCCGGCCGGGCCTGGCGTACGTGCACGTCGACGCCGAGAGCCACCTCGACGCCGTCCGCGAGCTCGACGTCCGGCGCACGCCGACGCTGTTCTACCTGGACCGGTCGGGCAGGCTGCTGGGCCGCAGCAGCGGCGCCCCGCGCCCGGGGGAGCTCACCGCCCTGGTGGACGCGCACACGGGCGCCCGGTCGTGATCGGCTACCCTCGCCGCGTGGGCACCCTGCTGACCTCGCGCCGCACAGTGGACCTGTGCCGCGTCGGCAGCTGCCTGTGTCGCGCCTCCTGAGGGCGGTTCCACCCCGCCCAGACGTGCCCTGACCGCCGTCCGGAGACCCCTCTTCATGCCCCTGAGTCCTGCCCGCACGGTCGACGTGCGCGGGCCCCGTCCCACCGCGTGGGTCACCGGCGCCGTCCTGGCCCTCGTCTCCGCCGTCGGCGCGGCGGGGTACCTGCTCGGTGCGCCGGTGCTCGGCGTCGTCGCCACCGGGTTCGTCCTCGTCGCGGCCCTGCTCGACGCGGCCACCGCGTCCTGCCCCGGCCGCGAGCCGTACCCGACCGTCCGGCGGGCCCGTCCCGCCCCCACCGCCTGACCGTCCGCACACCCACCACAGGGAGGAAGACCCCCCATGAGCCGCAACGACGTGCTCGTCACCGCCGACTGGGCGCAGGAGAACATCGGCGCCCCCGGCATCGTCTTCGTCGAGGTCGACGAGGACACCAGCGCCTACGACAAGGGCCACATCGAGGGCGCGGTCAAGCTGGACTGGAAGACCGACCTCCAGGACCCGCTGCGCCGCGACTTCGTGGGCAAGGAGCAGTTCGAGGAGCTGCTGTCCGCCAAGGGCATCGGCAACGACGACACCGTCGTCCTCTACGGCGGCAACAACAACTGGTTCGCCGCCTACGCCTACTGGTACTTCAAGCTCTACGGCCACGACCAGGTCAAGCTCCTCGACGGCGGCCGCAAGAAGTGGGAGCTCGACAGCCGCCCGCTGTCCTCCGACGCCGTCGAGCGCCCGGCCACCCAGTACCGGGCCCAGGAGCCCGACACCTCCATCCGCGCCTTCCGCGACGAGGTCGTCGCCGCGATCGGCCAGCAGAACCTGGTCGACGTCCGCTCGCCCGACGAGTTCGCCGGCAAGCTGGTCGCCCCCGCCCACCTCCCGCAGGAGGGCGCGCAGCGTCCCGGCCACATCCCGACCGCGGTGAACGTGCCGTGGAGCAAGGCGGCCAACGAGGACGGCACCTTCAAGAGCGACGACGAGCTGCGCAAGCTCTACGCCGACGCCGGCCTCGACGAGTCCAAGGACACCATCGCCTACTGCCGGATCGGTGAGCGCTCGAGCCACACCTGGTTCGTGCTGCGCGAGCTGCTCGGCCACCAGAACGTCAAGAACTACGACGGCTCCTGGACCGAGTACGGCTCGCTGGTCGGTGTCCCGATCGAGAAGGGGGCCTGAGCGTGTGCGGCGCCCCGAGGCAGGGCGGTGCCCTCGCCGGGATCGACCTGGCCACCCAGACGGTGATCCAGGGCCAGGTGTGGCACGACGGCGCGCCGGTGGCCGGTGCCTACGTCCGGCTGCTCGACGCCACCGACGAGTTCACCGCCGAGGTGGTCACCAGCCCGGAGGGCGAGTTCCGCTTCTTCGCCGCCCCGGGCACCTGGAAGCTGCGCTCGCTGGCCCCCGTCGGCGGCGTTGAGCGCGTCGTCTAGGCCGAGTTCGGGATCACGTATACGACGGTCGTCCTCAATAATAAGACCCCCCCGCCCGGCCCCCCCCCCGCCCGCGGCCGGGAGGGGCGCCGTCGTGTCCGGGGTCGGTCGTGTCCGGGGTCGGTCGTCCGGGGTCAGGAGATGCCGGGCGGGAGCCGGTTGGGGCCGGCCTCCGGGGGGCGTGGCCGGTCCTCGGGGAACGCGCGGACGGCGACCAGCGCGACGTCGTCGGCGCCGGCCGCGGGCACCATCCGGGCCAGCACGGTGTCGCACAGCTCCTCCAGCGGGACCTGGCCGAGGTCGCGCAGGGCCTCCCGCAGCGCCGCCAGCCCGGCGTCGAGGTCGGCGTCGCGGCGCTCGACCAGGCCGTCGGTGACGAGGAGCAGGGTGTGCCCGTCCGCCAGCTCGGCCGTGTGGTCGGTGCGCCGCGTGTCGGGGTCGACACCGAGCATGCGGTCGGGGCGGGTCTCCAGCAGCGTGGTGGTCCCGCCCGGGGCGAGCAGGACCGGCGGCAGGTGGCCGGCGTTGCTCCAGCGCAGCACCCGGGTCCCGGCCACCGGCACGTCCGGGTGCCGCTCGACGCGGGCGAGCGCCACGGTGGCCAGGGTGCCCACCGCGAGGCCGCGCGCCGCGCGCTCGGTCCGCGTCAGCGTCGCCGACGGCGGTTCCTGCTGGTCCCAGGCCAGCGCCCGCACCAGCCCGCGCAGCTGGCCCATCGCCGCCGCGGCGTCGCTGTCGTGGCCGACGACGTCGCCGATCACGAGCACCGTCGCGCCGTCGGGCTGGAGGAAGGCGTCGTACCAGTCACCGCCGACCCGGGCGCCGTCGGCGGCCGGGCGGTAGCGGACCGCGATCTGCAGGTGGTCCGGCTCCGGCGGCGGGGTGAGCAGCGCCTGCTGCAGCCGGTCGGACAGCGCCCGCTCGACGGCGGCCTGCTCGGTGACCCGCCGCAGCTCCTCGGCCTGCCGGCGTGCGGCGAGCCGGTCGGTGAGGTCGCGGAAGGAGACGACGACGCCGGTCACCTCACCGTCCTCCACCATCGGGACGGCGATGAGCTCCACGGGCACCGGCGTGCCGTCCGTGCGCCAGAACACCTCCGAGTCGGCGGCGACGGTCCGGCCGGACCGCAGCGCCCGCCAGACCGGGCACTCCTCGCGGGGGTACGGGGAGCCGTCGGGCCGCCGGTGGTGCATGAGCTCGTGCTGGTCGTGACCGAGCTGCTCGGCGGCGGGCCGGCCGGTGATCCGCTCGGCGGCCGGGTTGACGAACTCCACCCGCCCGGCCAGGTCGAGGCCGTAGATCCCGTCGGCGACGGTCGCGAGCACCCGTTCGTGGCGGGCCGCCGTCCGGGCGAGCTCGGCCTCCACCCGGTGCAGGCCGTCCGCCGTGGTCCGTGGGTCGATGGCGCCGTCCTCCTCCGCTCCGCCGGGCCGTGACCCCTCCAGGGTGCCCGACGCGCCCAGGTGCGCAGCCCGGGCACCGCCGCGGCGGGTGGCCTCCCGTGATCGGCACGGCACCCATCCGCCCCGCGGCGGGTCCCGCGGCGCAGCGCCGGGTGGGTGCCTACCGTGGCGTCGTGGTCGCCGCCTGGGTCCTCGTCGCGCTCGCCGTGCTGCTGGCGGTCGCGTGCGGCGTCGCCGCGAGGCGGCTGGCCCGGCGGCCGGCCGAGCGGTCCCGCCGCGTGCCGCCGTCGCCGCCGGGCCGGCCCGCCCGCGGGCGCTGACCGCCGCGGGAGCGCAGGTCGCGGCCGGGCTACGGTGGCGGGCATGCCTCCCCGGGACGCCGGCCGGTGACCGGCCCGACCGAACTGCCCGTCGCCGACACCGTCGACGTCCGCGAGGGCCCCGAGGTGGCGCACGCACTGCTGTCGGTGCTGCCGCTGCTGGGCGAGTGGCACGGCGAGGGCGTGCTCGCCGGCGGGGACGCCGGCGACCGGCGCTTCGGCCAGTGGATCCGGTTCGCCCACGACGGCCGCGACTTCCTCGCCTACGAGTCGCGCACCTGGCTGATCGGCGACGACGGCCGGGTCGAGGGCCCCGCGTCCCGCGAGTCCGGCTTCTGGCGGCCGCGCGGCGAGGACGACGTCGAGCTGCTGGTGACCAGCGCCGAGGGCGTGCTCGAGCTGTACGTCGGCCGCGCCCGCACGACGACGAGCTGGGAGCTCACCACCGACGTCGTCGCGCGGACCCAGGACGCGCCGGACACCACCCGCGCCGTGCGGCTGTACGGCATCGTCGAGGGGGCGCTCATGTACGCCGTCGACCGCGCCGGCGCGGACACCCCGCTGCGGCCCACCATGTCGGCGCGGCTGGAGCGGCTGCGGTGACCGCCCCGGGAGACACGCCCCGGCAGGTGGCCGACCGCTACGTCGACGCCGTCTGCGACCTCGACCCGATCGTCGCGACGTCGCTGGGCACCCGGCCCGGCGACGACCGGCTGCCCGATCCCAGCCCCGCCGGCCTCGAGGCGGAGGCCGAGCTGACCCGCTCGACGCTGGCCGAGCTGGACGCCGTCCTCGCCGCCGACCCGGCGCTGGACGAGGACCCGGTCGAGCGCCGCTGCGCCCGGCTGCTGCGCGAGCGGCTGGGCGCCGAGCTGGCCGCGCACGAGGCCGGCGAGGGCTTCCGGGCGCTGTCGAACCTGTTCAGCCCGGTGCACTCCATCCGCCAGGTCTTCCTGCTCATGCCGACGGCGACCGACGACGACTGGGGCGTGGTCGCCCGCCGGATGGCCCGGGTGCCCGAGGCCTACCGCGGCTACCTCGACACGCTGCGCGAGGGCGCCCGCCGCGGGCTGTTCGTGGCGCCGCGGCAGGTGTCCACCGTCGTCGGCCAGCTCGGCGAGTGGCTCACCGGGCCGTTCTTCGGCGGGCTGGCGGCCTCCGGCCCCGACGCGGTGCGCGGCGACCTCGACGCCGCCGCCCGCGCGGCCGACGCCGCGGTGGCCGAGGTGCGCGACTTCCTGCGCGACGAGTACCTCCCGCGGGCGGAGGGGACGCCGGACGCCGTCGGCCGGGACCGGTACGCCGTCGCCGCCCGCCGGTGGAACGGCTCGGACCTCGGCGCGGGGGAGGGCCTGGAGGAGGCCTACGCGTGGGGCTGGGCCGAGCACCGGCGGCTGCTGGCCGAGCAGCAGGCCGAGGCCCGGGCGCTGCGGCCGGGCTCCTCGCCCAAGGAGGCCATGGCCTGGCTCGACGAGCACGGCCCCGCCGTCGACGGCGTCGAGGCCGTCCGGCAGCGGCTGCAGGCGATGATGGACGAGGCGGTCACCGCCCTCGACGGCACCCACTTCGACCTCGCCGAGCCGGTCCGCCGGGTGGAGGCGATGATCGCGCCGCCCGGCAGCGCGGCGGCGCCGTACTACACCCGCCCGGCGCAGGACTTCTCCCGGCCGGGCCGCACCTGGCTGCCGACGCTGGGCCGCGAGCGGTTCCCGCTCTGGGACCTGGTGTCGATCTGGTACCACGAGGGCGTCCCGGGCCACCACCTGCAGCTGGCGCAGTGGGCCTACGTCTCCGGCGACCTGTCCACCTACCAGACGTCGCTGGGCTCGGTCAGCGCGAACGTCGAGGGCTGGGCGCTGTACGCCGAGCGGCTCATGGACGAGCTCGGGTACCTCCCCGACACCGGCGCCCGGATGGGCTACCTCGACGCCCAGCAGCTGCGCGCCATCCGCGTGGTCATCGACATCGGCATGCACCTGCGCCTGCCGGTGCCCGAGGACGCCGAGGGCGTGCTGGCCGAGCACCGCGGGCAGCCGTGGACGCCGGAGCTCGCGCGGGCGTTCGCCGGCGAGCACCTGGGCAGCGACCCGGCGTTCCTCGACAGCGAGCTGATCCGCTACCTGGGCCTGCCCGGGCAGGCGATCAGCTACAAGCTCGGCGAGCGCGCCTGGCTGGCCGGCCGGGCGGCGGCGCAGCGGGCGCGCGGTGCCGACTTCGACCTGAAGGCCTGGCACATGGCGGCGCTGTCGCAGGGCTCGCTCGGGCTCGACGACCTCGAGGCCGAGCTCGCGGTCCTCTAGTCCGGGGGTCCGTCCGCGGTCAGCCCGATCAGCGCACCGAGCTCGGCCACCGCGCGGGCGAAGTAGGCGTCGGCGTCCTCGACCGACCCGGTGAGGTGGCCGAACAGCTCGAAGCTGACCGTGCCGTACAGCGCGCTCCAGGCCAGCAGGGCGCGCACCCGGACGGCGTCGTCGATGCCCGGGGCGTCCTGGCCCAGGATCTCGACCGCCACGTCGCCGAGCAGGCCGGGCACGCGGCCGCCGTACCCGTGCAGCCGGCCCGCCCGGGCGGCGTCGGCGAGCACGCGGCCGAGGACGACGCCGACCCGCGACGCGGCCGGGACGGTGTCGCGCGGCGCGCTGTAGCCGGGGACGGGGGAGCCGTAGAGCAGCGCCCACTCGTGCGGGTGGGCCCGGGCCCGGTCGCGCACCGCCGCGCACACCGCCGCCCAGCGCCGCTCCGGCGCCGCGGCCGGGTCGTCGGCGGCCTCGGCCGCCTCCCCGAGGGCGTCGTAGCCGTCGATGATCAGCCGGGTCAGCAGGTCGTCGCGGCTCGGGAAGTAGCGGTACACCGCCGACGACGCCATGCCCAGCTCCCGCGCCACCGCGCGCAGCGACAGCCCCGCCGCCCCGACCTCGGCGAGCTGGCGGCGAGCCGCCTCGGTGATCTCGGCGGTCAGCTCGGCGCGGACGCGCTGGCGGGCGGTGGGCACCCGGCCATGCTCCCCGGCGAGAGCGCTGTACACAAGGGAGAGCACTGCTCTTGACAGCCCCACTCCGGGTACGAGAGCGTCGTCCTCGAACGAGAGCACCGCTCTCAATGAGACGACGAGGAGATCGCCATGGCACTGCACGTGATCGTCGGCAAGGGCCCGGTGGGCACGACGACGGCGGAGCTGCTGGCCGCCCGCGGCCACCGGGTGCGGGTGCTGTCGCGCAGCGGCGGCGTCTCCACCGGCGCGGTCGAGCACCGCCGGGTGGACGCCGCCGACGTCGCGGCCCTCACGGCCGCCACCGAGGGCGCCGCCGCTCTCTACAACGCGGTCAACCCCGCCTACCACCGCTGGACGACCGACTGGCCGCCGGTGGCCGCCGCCCTGCTCACCGCGGCCGAGCGGACGGAGGCGGTGCTCGTGACGATGGCCAACCTCTACGTCTACGGCCGGCCCACCGCGCCGATGACGCCGGAGAGCCCGCTCGCCGCCACCGACACCAAGGGCCGCGTGCGGGTGGCCATGTGGCGGGAGGCGCTGGCCGCGCACGAGGCCGGCCGGATCCGGATGACCGAGGCCCGCGCCGCGGACTTCGTCGGGCCGCAGGTGCCGGCCGCGCAGTCGCACCTGGTGCGCCAGCTCCCGGCGCTGCACCGCGGCCGCCGCGCCTGGGTGGTCGGCGACCCCGACGCGCCCCGTAGCTGGGCGTACCTGCCCGACGTCGCCGCCACGCTCGCGACCCTCGGCACCGACGCGCGGGCGCTGGGCCGGGCCTGGCACGTGCCGAGCACCCCGCCGCGCTCCCAGCGGCAGGCGCTCGGCGACCTCGCGCGGGCGATGGGCCGGGAGCCGGTGCCGGTCAGCGGCATCCCGTGGCCGGTGCTCCGCGCCGCCGGCTGGTTCTCGCCGGTGCTGCGGGAGGTCCTCGACGTGCGGCACCAGTTCGACCAGGAGTACGTGGTCGACGCGACGGCGACCACCGAGGTCTTCGGCCTGACCGCCACACCGTGGGACGAGGTCGTCGCCGCGACCGCCGGCGCGCCGGAGCCGGCGCGGGCCTGAGCCTCAGGCCCGCGGGGCCACCGCGTTGACCGGGTCGCTGTCGGGCGCGACCGGGTCGGCGGGGGCCGCCGGGGCCACCTCGAGCCGGGTGGCCAGCAGCGCGTCGACGGCGGCCACCCCGGCGCCGACGTAGGTGCTGGTGAGCGCGGGGTCGGTGACGACGCACCAGGCGCGGTCGGCCGGCCACCACAGCGCGGCGCTCTGCTCGTACGGCTCGGGGGCGAAGTTGCTGGCGGCCCGCTCCACCGGCCCGCGGGTCAGCAGGAGGTCGGCGCGGGGCAGGCGCAGCCGGGGCAGGTCGGCGGCGCCGCCGTCGTCCCAGCCGAACCAGCACTCACCCGGCGTCGTGGTCTGGTCCCCGAGGACCGCGGCCAGCTCCCGCGCGACATGCGCCACCAGGTGGCCCTCGGCGGGGGCGTCGTTCCACAGCCCGGGCTGGTCGGCCTCGCCGAGGTACTCCCAGGAGCCGGTGATGCCGGGCCACTGCATGAGGCGGTGCGCCCGCGTGCCGTTGGCCGCGGCCACCTCGTCCCAGCGGACGTGCACGTCGACGTCGCCGTCGTAGCGGACGGCGGGGTGGAAGACGCGGGCGTAGGCGGGGAAGCGGGCCGGCAGGAGCGCGGCCACGGTGTCGGGGGGAGCGGCACGGACGGCGTCGGTGATCCAACGGCCGGCCGGTGCGGAACGTCCAGCGGTCTGCACGGCCGCCGTTCCTCCCCCTCAGCGCGCTGGGCGGGTCCGTGCCCAGGGACGGACAACCCCCGGGCCGCTCCGCGGCGCCACCTCGGGAGGCGGCAGCTCACGGGCCGACTGGACAAGTGTCGGCAGCCCGGGGGTCGGGTGACTGTCCGGTTCTCGCTCGCCGCCGTACGACGGACGGGCGATCATGCCGTCGTTCGGATTCCACTCCGAACGGGCGGCCCATCTGGACGGCGGCTAGCGGACAGCCACCTCACGAGTCCGATAAGAATTCAATTGTTCGGACCACCTCCCCTCTCGTGTACCTCGACGGTACGTCGCAGTTCCGGGGTCGGCAACGACGTTGTTCAGCCGTCGGCTGAACCCCTGCGCAGGCCCGGGGCGCCGGGCGTGTCGGGGTCGCGCTGGTAGACGTCGGGGATGCCGTCGTGGTCGGCGTCGACCGCCTCCAGCGCCTCGATGCGCCGGTAGCGGCGGTTGCGCAGCCGCAGCACCACGCTCGCCAGCAACGCCGATGTCAGGGTGCCGACGAGCACGCCGACCTTGACGTGGTCGTCGCGCTCGCTGCCGGTGCCGAAGGCCAGCTCGCCGATGAGCAGCGACACGGTGAACCCGATGCCCCCGAGCAGCGCCATGCCGACCAGGTCCGGCCAGCCCAGCTCGTCGGCGAACTCCGCGCGGGTGAACCGGGTGACCAGCCAGGTGGCGCCCACGATCCCGAGGACCTTGCCCACGACCAGGCCGACGACGATGCCGAGCGCGACCCGGTCGCCGAGCGACTCGACCAGCCCGGACAGCCCGCCCACGGTCACCCCGGCGGCGAAGAACGCGAAGACCGGCACGGCGACGCCCGCCGAGATCGGCCGGAAGCGGTGCTCCAGGTGCTCGGCCAGCCCCGGCCCCGCGCCCGGCCCGCCGGCCGCCTCGCTGCGCACCACCGGGACCGTGAACGCCAGCAGCACGCCGGCCACCGTGGCGTGCACGCCCGACTCGTGGACGAGGACCCAGGTGAGCAGCGCCAGCGGCAGCAGCAGCCACCACGAGCGGACCCGCTTCTGCACCAGGAGGCCGAACACCGCGAGCGGGACCAGCGCCAGCGCCAGCCACCCGACGGCCAGCGACGACGTGTAGAAGACCGCGATGACCGCGATGGCCAGCAGGTCGTCGACGACGGCCAGGGTGAGCAGGAACGTCCGCAGCGCGCTCGGCAGGTGGGTGCTGATCACCGCCAGGACGGCGAGGGCGAAGGCGATGTCGGTCGCCGTCGGGATCGCCCAGCCGCGCAGGGCGTCACCGCCGCCCAGGTTGACCAGCACGTAGAGCACCGCGGGCACCACCATCCCGCCGACCGCCGCGGCCACCGGCAGCACCGCCCGCCGCGGGTCGCGCAGGTCGCCGGCGACGAACTCGCGCTTGAGCTCCAGCCCGGCGACGAAGAAGAAGACCGCCAGCAGCCCGTCGGCGGCCCAGGTGCCCAACGTCAGGTCCAGGTGCAGGGACGCCGGCCCGACCCGGGTGTCGCGCAGCGCCTCGTAGGAGTCCGCCCACGGCGAGTTGGCCCACACCAGGGCGATGACGGTGCCGATCAGCAGCAGGACGCCGCCGACGGTCTCCCTGCGCAGGACGGCGGCGATCCGGCTGGCCTCGGTCCACGAGCCGCGGCTGAACACGCGGGTGGATCCGTGCGGGGTGGTCATCGGGCGGCTCCTGGGGGAGGGGTCGGTCACGACACCGCCGACCAGACTTCCCGGCACACCTGGCGGCCACCCTACCGGCGGCCCCGTCGTCGCCGTCCGTGCACGGGGCCGGTCCGTAGAGTGGGCGCCGTGGACCCCCGCCCGGCACCGCCCCCGCGGGAGCGGTCCCTCCGGCTCGCGGAGCTGGCCGGCCGGCGCGTCGGGGTCTGGGGACACGGCCGCGAGGGGCGCGCCGCGGTCGCCGCGGCCCGCGCCGCCGGCGCCGCGTCGGTCCTGGTCGCCGACAGCCGCCCCGTCGACCCGGCGTCGCTGCCCGACGCCGTGACCGCCACCGCCGACGTCGCCGACCTCGCCGGCTGCGACGTCGTGTTCCGGTCGCCCGGGATCAGCCCCTATCGCGAGGACGCCCGGACGCTGGCCGACCGCACGCTCGTGACCACCGGCACCGGCGTCGCGCTCGCCGAGGCCGCCGCGCGCGGGATCCCGGTCCTCTGCGTCACCGGCACCAAGGGCAAGAGCACGACCAGCGCGCTGGCCGCCGCGGTCCTCACCGCCGCCGGCCGCCCGGCCGTGCACGCCGGCAACATCGGCACCCCGCTGCTCGACGTCCTGGACGGGGTCGGGGACCGCACGCTCGTCGTCGAGGTCTCGAGCTACCAGGCCGCCGCCGTCCCGGACTTCGCCGGCCGCGGCGCGCTCACCTCGCTCGCCCCCGAGCACCTGGACTGGCACGGCTCGGTCGAGACCTACTACCGCGACAAGCTGCGCGTGTTCTCCTCCTGCCCGGAGCGCTCGGTCGTCGTCAGCGCCCAGGCGCGCCCGCTGGCCGCCGGGTACCTCGACGCCGCGCAGCTGGTCGACCCCGCCGACGTGCTGCCCCCGGGCCTGGCCGCGGCCGTGCAGCCGGTGCACCTGCCCGGCGCGCACAACCGCAGCAACGTCGAGGTCGCGCTGGCCGCCTGCGCCCTGCTCGGCCTGGACCTCGCCGCCACTGCCGACGCCGTGACCGGCGCCGTCGCCGCCTTCCGCGCGCTGCCCCACCGGCTCGCGCCGGTGGCCACCCTCGGCGGCGTCACCTTCGTCGACGACACGCTGAGCACCACCCCCGTCTCGGTGCTGGCCGCGCTCGACGCGCTCGCCGGCCGGCCGGTCACGCTCATCGCCGGCGGCCAGGACCGGGGCCTGGACTACACGGGCCTGGCCGCGACGTTGGTGGCCCGGCGGGAGGAGGTCGCCCTGGTGACCGTCCCCGACACCGGGGCCCGGCTGGCCGACGACGTCCGCCGGGCGGCCGACGGCGCCGCCGTGCGGCTGACCGAGACGGCGTCGCTGGCCGAGGCGGTCGCGGCGGCGATCGCCGGCACCGCCCCGGGCGGCGTCGTGCTCCTGTCGCCCGGCGCCCCCAGCTACAACCGCTTCCGCGACTTCGAGGAGTTGGCAGCCACCTATGAGCAGATCCTCGTCGACGCCGGCGCCGACCGTGTCCACGGTGTCTGAGGCCGGCGCCTTCGTCGTCGCCGGCCGGTCCCTCGACCTCACGACCGGCGAGGCGGCCTTCACCTACCGGCTCGGCGACGACGAGTTCACCGAGCGGCTCACCCTCGACCCGGCGCTGCTGACCGGCCCCGCGCCCGCGCAGCCCGGTGCCGCCGTCGAGGCCGCGCTGGACCTGGTGCACCTGGTCATGGGCACCAGCTACTACAAGCTGGCCGCGCCCGGCCGGGTCACCGTGGAGCGGCCGGTCACCGCCGCGCAGCTCGCCGTCGCGCAGGCCGCCTACACCCACGGGCTCGGCGAGTTCGCCGCGGTCAACCACCTGCCGGTGCCGCACCGGGTCCGGTTCGACGCCGAGGTCCGCGAGCCCGGCCCCGTCCCGGCCGGCGGCGGGCGCGGCGCGCTGCTCCCGGTGGGCGGCGGCAAGGACTCCGCGCTGGCGATCGTCGTCATCCCCGACGGGACGGCGCTGGCGATCAACCCGACCCGCGCGCAGCGCGACGTCGCCCGCGCGGCCGGCGTCCCGCTGGTCGAGGTCCGCCGCAGGCTGGACCCGCTGCTGGCGGAGCGGACCGCGCAGGGCGGCCTCAACGGGCACGTGCCGGTGACCGCGATCAACTCCTCGATCGCCACGCTGGTCGCCGTCCTCGGAGGCCACGACCCGGTCGTGTTCGCCAACGAGCGCTCCGCCGACGAGGAGACGCTCACGATCGACGGCGCGAGCGTCAACCACCAGTACTCGAAGTCCTACGAGTTCGAGCGCCTGTTCGCCGCGGCCGCCGCCGAGGTCGGTGCCGGCTACTTCAGCCTCACCCGGCAGCTGTCGGAGCTGGCCACCGTGGCCGCCGTCGCCGCGCTGCCGCTGAAGGCCGACATCCTCAGCTGCAACCGCTCCTACACGCAGGAGCACCTGGGCGGGCGGGCCGAGCAGCGCTGGTGCCTGCACTGCGACAAGTGCCTGTTCACGTTCCTCTGCTTCGCCGTCTTCCTGACCCCCGACGAGGCGCAGGCCGTGTTCGGCGGGAACCCGCTGGCCGACGTCGCGCTCGCCGACGGGTTCCGGAGGCTGTGGGCCACCGAGAAGCCGTTCGACTGCGTGGGCGAGCGGGCCGAGAGCGCGGCGGCGATGGCGCACCTGGCGGCCAGCCGGTCGTGGGGCGACGCGCCGGTCGTGCGGGCGCTCGGCGCCGAGGCCGCGGCCGCTGCGGAGGTGACCGGGGCGACCGTCGCGCGGTTCCTCCCGCCGCGCGGCGAGCACGCCATCCCCGAGCGGTACCTGGAGTCCCTGCGGCGCGTGCTGGCCGACGCCCGCAGCGCCGTCGCGTAGCCCGCCCGGAACTACGCTCCTTGCCGTGACGACCGAGCACGGTCCCGCGCCGCTGGCCGAGCGGCTGCGGGCGCAGGGGCTGCGGCTGACCCCGCAGCGTCAGCAGGTGCTGGCCGCCGTCGCCGCGCTCGACCACGCCACCCCCGAGGCCATCGGCGCACGGCTGCGCGAGGAGGCCGGGCCCGGCGGCGCGGCGCCGGACACCTCGACCGTCTACCGCACGCTGGAGTTGCTCGAGCGGCTCGGCCTCGTGTGGCACACCCACGTCGCCAAGGGCGCGCCGGTCTACCACACGTCCGAGCACCCGCACCTGCACGTGGTCTGCGCCACCTGCGGGGAGATCTCCTCCGCCGACCCGGCGCTGCTGGAGCAGGCCGCGGAACGTCTGGCCGCCGATCTGGGTTTCACCCTGGACGTGGGGCACGTGGCGCTGTCGGGCACGTGCCGCCGATGCAGGGGAGCCGGGACGGAGAACGCATGACCACCACCTCACCGCTGGCCGCACGGGCCGGCGCCGTCGTCGCCGAGGGCGCGACCGTGGCCACCCACTACGGCGACCCGCTGCGCGAGCAGCGGCTGCTCGCCGAGGGCGCCGGGCTCGTCGACCGCAGCGACCGCGACGTGCTCACCGTCCCCGGCGCCGACCGGCTCACCTGGCTGCACAGCCTCACCAGCCAGCACCTCGAGCGGCTGGCCGACGGCACCGGCACCGAGGCGCTGGTCCTCTCGCCGCACGGCCACGTCGAGCACCACCTGGTCCTCGCCGAGCTCGGCGGCACCGCCTGGGCCGACGTCGAGCCCGGCACCGGCGCGGCGCTGCAGACCTTCCTCGACCGGATGCGGTTCATGCTCCGCGTCGAGCCCGCGCTGGTGACCGCCGACCGGGCGCTGCTGTCGCTGGTCGGCCCCCGCTCGCCCGAGGTGCTCGCCGCCGCCGGGCTGCCCGCGCCGGAGGGCCCGTACGCCGTCGCCGCGTCGCCGGGCGGCGGCTGGGTGCGCCGGATGCCGCCCCTCGGAGACGGCGGCGCGACCGCGTTCGACCTGCTCGTGCCGCGTGCCGGGATCGCCGCCCGCGCCGACGCGCTGACCGCCGCCGGCGCCGGGCTCGCCGGGCTGGACGCCTACGAGGCGCTGCGGGTGGAGGCCCGCCGGCCGCGCCTGGGCGTCGACTCCGACCACCGCACCATCCCCAACGAGCTGGAGTGGCTGACCACCGCCGTCCACCTCGAGAAGGGCTGCTACCGGGGGCAGGAGACGGTCGCGCGGGTGCACAACCTCGGCCGCCCGCCGCGGCGGCTGGTCCTGCTCCACCTCGACGGCGTCAGCGAGGACCTGCCCGTCCCGGGGACGCCGGTGACCTCCGGCGCCCGCGAGGTCGGCCGCACCGGCACGGTCGTGCGGCACCACGAGCTCGGCGTCGTCGCGCTGGCCCTGGTCAAGCAGTCGGTGGCCCCCGGGGCCGAGCTCGCCGTCGGCGGGTCGCGCGCCGCCGTGGACCCCGACGACGCGCCCGCCGCCCTCGACGACACCCGGGCCGCGGCCCGCGACCGGGTGCGCGCGGTGCGGTCTGCCACCATCGGGCGGTGACCTCCGCAAGCTCTGGCCCGACCGCCGCCGGCGGTGCGGCCGTCGACGCGCTGCTCGACCCCGGATTCCTCGCCGACGTGGAGTCCCGTCCCATGGCCGAGGTGCGCGGGCTGCGCCGCCGCGCCGAGCAGGAGGAGGTCAACCTCTCCTACACGCGGCGGCTGCTGCAGGGGCGGCTCGACATCGTCCGACGCGAGCTGCAGCGCCGCGCCGAGCACGACGGGCGCTCGCTGGTCGACCTGCTGCCCGAGATCCTCGCCGAGAAGGGCCGCGGCCCCGCGCACGGCCTCGGCCGGCACCAGACGGTGCAGCCGGCGGCGCCGGAGGAGTACGAGTCCTGGGTCAACGCGCTGACCCCCGACGTCGACCTCTCCGCCGTCCCCGACCTCGCCGACGCCGACCTCGAGCGGGCCGCCCGCGCGCTGGCCGCCGCCGAGGGCTCGCTGTCCGAGCGGCGGCGGGGCGTGCAGCAGGTGATGGACGCCCTCGCCGGGGAGCTGGCCCGCCGGTACCGCAACGGCGAGGCCGACGTGGCCGCGCTGCTCGCGGCCGAGGGGCGCCATTGATGGAGGACCCCCTCGCCCCCCATCCCTCGCAGGCTCCCGGCGGGACCCTGCACGGGGACCGTTCCGGTACGTCACCGTGGCCGGACGCGCCGGTCCTCGTGGAGGTCTGGCGCTCGGGGTTCCTGGAGTCCGTCCACCGCGGCGCGGTCGTCGTCGTCGGTCCCGACGGCGGGGTGCGCTGGTCGGCCGGTGACGTCGCCCGCCCGGTCCTGCCCCGCTCGTCGAACAAGCCGGTGCAGGCCACGGCCTACCTCGCGGCCGGCTGGCAGCCGCGCTCGGGTGAGGAGCTGGCCGTCTCGGCCGGCTCGCACGCCGGTGAGGACGGCCACCGCGACCTCGCCGCCGCCGTGCTCGCCGCCGCCGGCCTCGGTCCGGACGCGCTGGGCTGCCCGGCGGCCCTCCCCGGGCACGAGCCGACCCGCGCCGCCTGGCTGGTCGCCGGCCGCGAGCCGGAGCGGCTGGCGTTCAACTGCTCGGGCAAGCACGCCGCGATGCTCGCCTCCTGCGTCGCCGCCGGCTGGCCGACCGAGGGCTACCTCGATCCCGGCCACCCGCTGCAGCAGGCGATCGAGGCCCGCCTGTCCGACGCGGCCGGCGAGCAGGTGGCCGCCGTCGTCGTCGACGGGTGCGGCGCGCCGCAGCACGGGCTGTCCCTGACCGGGCTGGCGCGCGGCGTCGGCTCCCTCGTGGAGGCCCCGCCGGGCAGCCCCGGGCGGGCGGTGGCCGACGCGATGCGGGCGCACCCCTGGTACGTCGCCGGCACCGGCCGGGACGACACCGACCTCATGACCGCCGTCCCCGGGCTGCTGGTCAAGGGCGGGGCCGACGGCGTGCACGTCGCCGCGCTGCCCGGCCGCGGTGCGGTCGCGTTCAAGCTCGACGACGGCGGCGACCGCGGGCGCGCGCCCGTCCTCGCCGCCGCGCTGCGCCGGCTCGGGGTGGACGCCGAGGCGCTGGCCCGCTGGTCGGTCACCCCCGTGACCGGCGGCGACGGCGTCGTCGGCGAGGTCCGGTCCTCGGCGGTGCTCGCCGGCTGACGGCGACACGCCGGGTGTGAGGCGACTCACGCCCCGGTGCTTGCTCCTCCGCTTGCAGTTGCTAGCACCCGTGGTTAGCGTCGGAGACGTGCAGACCCCCGGCGAGTTCGTGAGCGGTCAGGTGAGGTCGGTCCGCGAGAAGGTGGACCAGCTCGCCGGCAGCGTCGCGGAGACCGTCGCGGCCGAGGCCCAGCAGGTCTCGGCGGTGCGCTCGCAGGTCGGGGAGTACATCCGGGAGCAGCGCAGCGCCGCCCGGGTGTCCCTGCGCGAGCTCGCCCGCACCGCGGGGGTGAGCAACCCCTACCTGTCGCAGGTGGAACGGGGGCTGCGCAAGCCGTCGGCGGAGATCCTCGCCGCCATCGCCCGGGGTCTGAAGATCTCCGCCGAGTCGCTCTACGAGCAGGCGGGCATCCTCGACCGGCGGGCCGGCAACCCCGACACGGTCGCGGCCATCCGGTCCGACGACCAGCTCTCCGAGCGGCACAAGGCCGTGCTCGTCGAGCTGTACGAGACCTACGTCCGCGAGTACGCGGCCACCCGCACCACCGCACCGAGCACCGCCCCGAGCGTTCCGCCCGGATCCGACCCGACCCCCTCCAAGGAGTCCGCATGACCACCGCCACCACCCTGCTGGAGCAGGTCGCCGAGCGCGGCCGCCGTCAGTTCCTCGTCGCCGTCGGCGCCGGTGACCTCGCCGTCGAGCAGGCCCGCACCGTGCTCGCCTCGCTGCGCACCCTCCCCGGTGAGGCCCAGGTCCAGGTCGACCTGGCCACCAAGGAGGCCCGCACCCGCGCCGAGCAGGCCGCCGACCGCGCCCGCGAGGCCGTCACCCAGGCCCGCGCCAACGGCCGTCAGCTGGCCACCGCCGTCCGTCCGGACGTGGTCGTGAGCACCGTCTCGACCCTGGTCGAGCAGGCCCGCACCCAGGCCACCGCCACCGTCGAGCAGCTGGCCGAGCGCGGTGCCGACGTGCTGCAGGAGCTGCGCCGCCAGCCCGGCTTCCGCCGCTTCGTGGTCCGCGCCGAGCAGGCCGTCGACACCGTCGAGGACGCCGTCGAGGAGGTCATCGAGGAGGCCGCCGAGGCCGTGAACGAGGCCTCCGACGAGGTCACCTCGCTGGTCCAGAAGGCCGCCTCGAAGACCACCAAGGCCGCCGCCAAGGCCGAGCAGGCCGTCGACCAGGCCGCCGACCAGGCCAAGGCCGCCATCGAGGAGGGCGCCGAGGCCACCGACGAGGCGACCGCCAAGGCGGCCCGCAAGCCGGCCAAGCGCACCACCGCCGCCCGCGGCAAGGCCACCGGCACCTCGGCCCGCGTGAGCCGCACCCGCACCGCCAAGACCACCGACTGAGCAAGGACCCTCCTGCCCCCCGCCGCTCGCACGCTCGCGGCGGGCCCCTGCAGGAGGGCCACGCGAGACCAGGGCCCCGGAGCTGCCACCGCGCTCCGGGGCCCTGTCGCGTCCCCGGGAGTGGGACGTCCCCCGCGGGGGAGGCAGTGACGGCGTCCCGGCGGGTACCCTCCGGGCATGGGGTTCGACTGGGCCGTTCTCGAGGGCCTGCGGCTGGTGTTGCTGGCCGTCGCGGCCTGGGCGTTCGTCGACGCCGTCATCCGCCCGGCTGCCGGCTACGTCGCCGCCGGCAAGCTGAGCAAGCCGGCCTGGGCGGCGATCACCGCGCTGGCCGCGGTGGTCATCTACCTGCAGGGGCCGATGACCTTCCTCGGCCTGCCCGCGGTGATCGCCACCGTCGTCTACCTGGTCGACGTGCGGCCCGCGGTCCGCGGCGTGCAGCGGGGCAACAGCAGCTGGTGAGCCGGCCCGCCGGGTCGGCGGGTCACCAGCGGTCGTCCGCGGGCATCAGCACCCACAGGACGAGGTACGCGATGAACTGCGGCCCCGGCAGGATGCACGAGACCACGAACGCCAGCCGCAGGGCGCCGGTGGAGATGCCGTAGCGGCGGGCGATCCCGGCGCACACGCCGGCGATCATCTTGTTGCGGGTGTCGCGGGCGAGACGGCGCGGGGCCGGTGCGGGGTACGTCATGACCCGACACTAGGCGCGGCCGGCCGCCCCGGACATCGGGGAAGACCCTGGTCAGCGGCTGAAAACCCCTGGGGGAGGCTCCGGTGAGGGCACGGCGCCGTCGTCGTGCACCGGCTGCGCCCTGCCGGTGAACCGGCCGAGGTCGGGGCCGGCCACCACCCGCGCCGGCATCGGGTCCCCCGCGCAGCGCCGGGTCAGCCCGGCCACCGGCAGCTCCGCGTCGGAGGCCACCGCCACCAGGTTGCCGAACCGCCGTCCGCGCAGCGTGCCCGGCTCGGCCAGGACGGCGACGTGCCGGAAGACGGCGCACAGCGTGGCCACCTGGCCGCGGGCGAAGCGCAGCGGCGGGCCGTCGGCGACGTTGGCCGCCAGCACCCCGCCCGGCCGCAGCACCCGGTGCACCTCGGCGGCGTACTCGACCGTCGTCAGGTGGGCGGGGGTGCGGGCGCCGGCGAAGACGTCACTGACGACGACGTCGGCGCTCGCCGTCGGCAGCGCGGCCAGGCCGGCGCGGGCGTCGGCGGCGCGCACCCGCACGCGGGCGCCGCGGGGCAGCGGCAGGTGGGCGCGGACCAGGTCTGTGAGCCGCTGGTCGAGCTCCACCACCCGCTGCCGCGAGCCGGGGCGGGTCACCGCCACGTAGCGGGCCAGCGTCAGCGCGCCGCCGCCGAGGTGGACGACGTCGAGCGGCTCGCCCTCCGGCGCGGCGAGGTCGAGCACGTGACCCACCCGGCGCACGTACTCGAACTCCAGGTGCGCGGGGTCGTCGAGGTCGACGTGCGACTGCGGCGTGCCGTCGACCACCAGCACCCAGGAGCCGTCGCGGTCGGCGTCGCCGAGCAGCTCGGCGGTGCCGCCGTCGACCTCGGTGGGGCCGGGCGGGAGCACCTCCGGCCGGGGACGCCTCACGCCGGCGCCACCGCCGACCAGCGGACGGTGAGCTCGCCGTGCCGCCAGCGGCGGCTGCTCCCGACCAGCGGCCAGCCGTCGTCGGCCAGCGCCTGCACCGCGGCGGTCCAGCGCTGCCGCGGTCCGAACGTCGACAGGCCCGCCGCCGAGGCCCACGCGGCGTCCAGGGCGCGCAGCAGGGTGTGCACCGGGCGGCCGGGGACGTTGTGGTGGATGAGCGCCTTGGGCAGCCGCTCGGCGAGGTCGGAGGGGCGCTCGAGGTCGGCGACCCGCGCGGCCAGCGTGAGGGTCAGCGGCCCGTCGGCGTCCAGGGCCACCCAGGTCGCCCGCCGTCCCCACTCGTCGCAGGTGCCCTCGACCAGCAGCCCCCCGGGGCCCAGGGCGGCGCACATCGTCTCCCACGCCCGCGCGGCCGACGCCTCGTCGTACTGGCGCAGCACGTTGAACGCCCGCACGAGGACCGGCTGCAGCCCGGCCAGCTCGAACCCGCCGACGCGGAAGTCGACCCGGGGCGGGTCGCGGTCCCCGGCGACGGCGGCGACGCGGTCCGGGTCGATCTCGAGGCCGACCACCTCGAGCCCCGGGACCTCCGGGCCCAGCCGCTCGGCCAGCTCCAGCGTGGTGACCGCCGAGGAGCCGTAGCCGAGGTCGACCACCAGCGGGCGGGCCGCGTCGCGCAGCCGCGGCACCTGGGTGGCGACCAGCCAGCGGTCGACCCGGCGCAGCCGGTTGGCGTTCGTGGTGCCCCGCGTGGGCAGGCCCAGCGCCCGCGCGCGGCCGGCGGCCAGCCGGGGGTGGGCCTTCCTCGGCGCCAGGTTCGCCCGGCGCTTGTGCTCGCTCCCCCCGTCGCTCACCGGCCCCGAGGGTAGTCGCCCTGCCCGGCGGGCTCGCGCGCCGCGGCTACCGTGGGCTGGTGCTCCTCCGCTCCGACGCCCGTCTCGCCGACCTCACCACCCTCGGCGTCGGCGGCCCCGTCGAGCGGCTGGTCGAGGTCACCGACGCCGCCGAGCTGGTCGCCGCCGTGCGGGAGGCCGACGAGGCCGGGCGGCCGCTGCTCGTCCTCGGCGGCGGGTCGAACCTGGTCGCGCCCGACGAGGGGTGGGCCGGTGACGTCGTCGCGGTGCGCAGCCGCGGGGTCGAGCGGCGCGGCGACGTCCTCGAGGTGCAGGCCGGCGAGGACTGGGACGACCTCGTCGCGCTCACCGTCGCGCAGGAGCTCGCCGGCATGGAGGCGCTGTCGGGCATCCCCGGCTCGACCGGCGCCACCCCGGTGCAGAACGTCGGCGCCTACGGCCAGGAGGTCGCGCAGACGATCACCGAGGTGCGGGTGTACGACCGCGCCGAGAAGCGCGAGCGCACGCTGACCAACGCCGAGTGCGCCTTCGGCTACCGCGACAGCCGGCTCAAGCGCGAGCCCGGCCGGTTCGTCGTCCTCACCGTGACCTTCGCGCTGGACGCCGGGCCGCTGTCCCGGCCGGTGGGCTACGCCGAGCTGGCCAAGCGGCTGGGCGTGGACCTCGGCGGGCGCGCGCCGCTGGCCGACGTCCGTGCGGCGGTGCTCGAGCTGCGCCGCGGCAAGGGGATGGTCGTCGACCCCGCCGACCCCGACACCCGCAGCGCCGGGTCGTTCTTCACCAACCCGGTCGTCCCGGCGGAGCAGGCGGTGCCCGGCTGCCCGAGCTGGCCGGCCGGGGACGGGCTGGTCAAGCTCAGCGCGGCGTGGCTGGTGCAGTCGGCCGGCTTCGGCCGCGGCACGCGCGAGGGCCGGGTCGGGACGTCGTCGCGGCACAGCCTCGCCCTGACCACCGAGCCCGGCGCGACGGCGGCCGAGCTCATGGCCTTCGCCGACCGCGTCGTCGCGGCGGTCCGCGAGCGCTTCGGCGTCACCCTGGTCCCGGAGCCCACCCGGCTGTAGGCCCCGACCCGCGCACCCCGGACCCCGACGCCGTCGCAGCCTGCCCGCGGGCTCAGTCGGACTCGCGGTGCACCTTGTGCTGGGCGGCCTGGGCGCGCGGGCGGACGACGAGCAGGTCGACGTTGACGTGGTGCGGGCGGGTGAGCGCCCAGGCGACGCAGTCGGCGACGTCCTCGGCCACCAGGGGCCGGCGCACGCCGCGGTAGACCGACTCCGCCCTCTCCCGGTCGCCGACCCGGTTGAGGGTGAACTCCTCGGTCTTGACCATCCCGGGCGCGATCTCCACGACCCGGACCGGCTGGTCGTACAGCTCCAGCCGCAACGTCTCGGCCAGGGTGTGCACCGCGTGCTTGGCCGCCGTGTACGACGCCCCGCCCTCGTAGGAGACCAGCCCCGCGGTGGAGCCCATGAACAGCAGGTCGCCGGCGCCGGACGCGACGAGCTTGGGCAGCAGCGCCTTGGTCAGCCGGACGGTGCCGAGCACGTTCACCTCGTAGGTCCGCGCCCAGGAGTCGAGGTCGGCCTCGGCCACCGGCGCGGCGTCGAACGCCCCGCCGGCGTTGTTGACCAGCACGTCCACGCGGTCCAGGGCGGCGGCGAACGCCTCGACCGACGCCGGGTCGGTGAGGTCCAGCGGCAGCGCCCGGGCGCCGATCCGCTCGGCGAGCGCGGTCAGCCGGTCCAGCCGCCGGGCCCCCACGACGACGTCGAAGCCCTCGGCCGCCAGCCGGGCCGCGGTGGCCGCGCCGATGCCGCTCGAGGCGCCCGTGACGACGGCGGTGCGGCCGGTCCCCGGCAGCGGCCGCGGGCCGGAGGAGGAGATCTCGGCAACACCGGTCATGTGGTCATCCTGACCCTGTTGCAGGATGGGGAGTCGACAGGGGTGCCGCACCGGCACCCGGGGCGGCGAGGCGGGAGGTCGTGGGTGCCTGCTCGCCGCCTCCTCCCTCCGCGCGCGCCGCGGCGGGTGGCGACCATCTCGGTGCACACCAGCCCGCTCGACCAGCCCGGCGCCGGCGACGCCGGGGGCATGAACGTCTACATCGTCGAGGTCTCCCGCCGGCTGGCCGCCCGCGGCATCGCCGTCGACGTGTTCACCCGCGCCACCTCCAGCGAGCTGCCGCCGGTGGTCGAGATGAGCCCGGGCGTGACCGTGCGGCACGTCAGCGCCGGGCCGTTCGAGGGCCTGGGCAAGGAGGAGCTGCCCGGCCAGCTGTGCGCCTTCACCGCCGGCGTGCTGCGCGAGGAGGCCCAGCACGAGCCGGGCCACTACGACGTCGTCCACTCGCACTACTGGCTCTCGGGTCAGGTCGGCTGGCTGGCGCGCGACCGGTGGAACGTGCCGCTGATCCACACCGCGCACACCCTCGCCAAGGTGAAGAACGCCGCGCTGGCCGACGGCGACCGGCCCGAGCCGCGCGCCCGCGTGATCGGCGAGGAGCAGGTGGTCGCCGAGGCCGACCGGCTGGTGGCCAACACCGACGAGGAGGCCGACCAGCTCGTCGAGCACTACGGGGCCGACCCGCGCCGCACCCTCGTCGTCCCCCCGGGCGTGGACCTCGACCGGTTCGCCCCCGGCGACCGCACCGCCGCCCGCCGCGCGCTGCGCCTGCCCGCCGACGCCGTCGTGCTGACCTTCGTCGGCCGCATCCAGCCGCTCAAGGCGCCCGACCTGCTGCTGGCCACCGCCGCCCGGATGCTCGAGGACGACCCCGCGCTGCGCTCCCGGCTGCGGGTGCACGTCGTCGGGGCGCCGAGCGGGTCGGGCCTGGAGGCGCCGCGGCAGCTGGAGGAGCTCGCCGCGCACCTGGGCATCGCCGACCTGGTGCGCTTCCTCCCGCCGCAGCCGCCCGACCGGCTGGCCCTGCACTACCGCGCCGCCGACGTCGCCGTCGTCCCCAGCCACAACGAGTCCTTCGGCCTGGTCGCGCTCGAGGCGCAGGCCTGCGGGACGCCGGTGGTCGCCGCGTCGGTCGGCGGCCTGCGGACGGCGGTCCGCGACGGTGTGTCCGGCGTCCTGGTCGACGGGCGGGACCCGGGCGCCTACGCGGCGGCGGTCCGCGCGGTCCTCGAGCGCCGGCAGCTGATGGGCGCCGGTGCCCGCCGGCACGCCGCGGCCTTCTCCTGGGACCGCACCGCCGACGCGCTGGTGGCCGCCTACTCCTCGGCCGCCGCCGAGATGGCCGCGGCCGCCCGGCGCAGCCGCGCGCTGGGCTCGCTGCGGCCGGTGGCCGGGACGCAGGTGGCCTGGTGAACGAGGGGGCGCGGTGAGCGACGGGACCGGGGAGGCGCCCTCCACCCGCGCCGACGTCGTCGCCGCCCTGGACGCCGTCATCGGCCGCACGCTGCGCGAGGCCGACCTGGTGCACGAGCACCCGGCGCCCGGCCGCTGGCTGGTCGACCTCCCGGGCACCAAGAAGCTCAAGACGGTCTGCGGGCTCATCGTCGGCGAGCACGCGCTGCGGATCGAGGCGTTCGTCTGCCGCCAGCCCGACGAGAACCGCGAGCAGCTGTGGACCTACCTGCTGCAGCACAACGCGCGCATGTACGGCGTCGCCTACTCGGTCGACCGGGTCGGCGACGTCTACCTCACCGGCCGCGTCCCGCACGCCGCGGTGACCCCGGAGGAGCTCGACCGGCTGCTCGGCGCGGTCCTCAGCTACGCCGACGACCACTTCAACACGATGCTCGAGATCGGCTTCGGCAGCTCGATCCGCCGGGAGTGGGAGTGGCGGGTCAAGCGCGGTGAGTCGCTGCGCAACCTGGAGGCCTTCGCCGCCTTCGCCCAGCGGGGCACGACCCGGCGACCGGCCGACGGCGGGGGAGCGTCCTCCGCGGACGACGGGGGATGACCACCACCGGGCGGCCCGCGGCGGCGCCGGCCGTCGAGGAGCGCCCCGGCTACGCCCGGCGGTGGTGGGTGCTGGCCACGATGACCGTCTGCCTGCTCGTGGTGATCACCGGCAACACGACGCTCAACGTCGCCATCCCGACGCTGCAGCGGGAGCTCGGCGCCACCCAGGGGGAGCTCCAGTGGGCCGTCGACGCCTACATCGTGGTCTTCGCCGGGCTGCTGTTCTCCTGGGGCGTCATCGGCGACCGCATCGGCCGCCGCCGGGTGCTGCTGATCGGTCTCGCGGTGTTCGCCGGCGGCTCGGTGCTGGCCGCCTCCTCCGACAGCCCGCTGGAGCTCATCGCCTGGCGGGCGGTCATGGGCGTCGGCGGGGCCGCGGTGCAGCCGACGACGCTCGCCGTCATCACCAACGTCTTCCCGCCGGCCGAGCGCGGCCGCGCCATCGGGATCTGGGCGGCCACCGCCGGGCTCGCCGTCGCCGGCGGCCCGCTGGCCAGCGGTCTCGTGCTGACGCACTTCTGGTGGGGCGCGATCTTCCTCATCGGCGTGCCGGTCGCCCTGGTCGGCGTCCTCGGCACGCTCGCGTTCGTGCCCGAGTCGCGGGACCCCGACCCCGGCCGGCTCGACGTCCCGGGCGTGCTGCTGTCGATCGCCGCGCTGGCCGGGCTGGTCTACGGGATCATCCACGGCGGCTCGGGCGTGGGCTGGGGGACGCCCGGGGTGCTCGTCCCGCTGGTCGGCGGCGCGCTGCTCGTGGTGCTGTTCGTCTGGCTGCAGCGGCGCTCGACGCACCCGGCGCTCGACGTCTCGCTGTTCCGCAACCCGGCGTTCTCCGCGGCCGCCGCCGCGCTGGGCCTGAACTTCTTCGCCCTGATGGGCGCGACCTTCTACCTCGTCTACTACCTGCAGGGCGCCCGCGGCTACGACCCGCTGCAGTCCGGCGCCGCGCTCATCCCGGTGGCGCTGGGCATGGCGGCGATGGCGCCGCGCAGCTCCCGGCTGGCCGAGCGGTTCGGCGCCAAGGCCGTCTGCGCGACCGGGTTCGGGCTCATCACGCTGTCGTTCCTGGGCTTCCAGTTGCTCGACCAGGCCGCGCCGCTGTGGCTGCTGCTCACCACGCTGACGGTGCAGGGGCTGGGCATGGGGGCGGTCATGGCCCCGGCCACCGAGTCGATCATGTCGGTCGTGCCGCGGGAGAAGGCCGGCGCGGGCGCGGCGGTGAACAACACCGTCCGCCAGGTGGGCGGGGCGCTCGGCGTCGCGATCCTCGGCTCGGTGCTGGCGACCGCGTACGCGGCCAACGTCCGCGGCGCCGTCGACGTGCTGCCGGCCGGGCTGCGCGACGAGGCGAGCACCTCCGTCGCGGCGACCCTCGAGCTGGCCGGGGCGACGGCGGACGAGGCGCGGGCCGCCGGCGACGCCGAGCTCGCCGCGGCCGCCGACGCGCTCGCCGACACCGCCCGCGACGCGTTCGTCGCGGCGATGCACCTGACCGCCGTCGGGACCGCGGCGGCCGCGGCGGTCGCTGCCGTCGTCGTCCTGGTGTGGCTGCCCGGGCGACGCGAGACGGGCGCACGGGCGACCTGACGGGCCTAGCGTGGGTGCGTGCAGGAGCCGCCCGCCGCGCAGGAACGGCTGGGCCGCGCGCTGATCGGCGTGGTCGCCGCGTCCGGCCTGGTCTACCCGCTGCTGCTGTGCGCGGTGCAGCTGGTGCTGGCGCAGCTGTTCGTCGTCGACGTCGCCGCCACCGCGCTGTGGCTGGCGGTCGCGCTGACCTGCAGCGTGGCGCTCGTCGCCGCCGTGCGCTGGGGTGCCGCCCGCCGGGTGGTCAGCCCGTGGCTGCTGCTCGGGCTGGTCCCGCCGGTGCTGTACGAGGCCTGGGTGCTCTGGCCGCTGCTGGCAGGATGACCGGTGTGACGACGCCTGTCGAGAACGCGCCCGGAACCCTCGTCCTGCTCCGCCACGGCGAGAGCGAGTGGAACAAGGCCAACCTGTTCACCGGCTGGGTGGACGTCGAGCTGTCGGAGAAGGGCCGGGCCGAGGCGGCCCGTGGCGGGCAGCTGCTGGCCGAGCACGGCCTGCTGCCCGACGTGCTGCACACCTCGCTGCTGCGGCGGGCGATCACCACCGCGGAGCTGGCGCTGGCGGCCGCCGACCGGCAGTGGATCCCGGTGCGCCGCTCGTGGCGGCTCAACGAGCGGCACTACGGCGCGCTGCAGGGCAAGGACAAGGCGGCCACCCTCGCCGAGTACGGCGAGGAGCAGTTCATGACCTGGCGGCGCTCCTACAGCACCCCGCCGCCGCCGATCGAGGCCGGCAGCGAGTTCTCGCAGGACGCCGACCCGCGCTACGCCTTCCTGCCGCCGGAGGTGCGGCCGGCCACCGAGTGCCTGGCCGACGTCGTCGTCCGGATGCTCCCGTACTGGTACGACGCGATCGTCCCGGACCTGCGCAGCGGCGCCACCGTGCTGGTGGCCGCGCACGGCAACAGCCTGCGGGCGCTGGTCAAGCACCTCGACGGCATGGGCGAGGACGAGGTGGTCGGGCTGAACATCCCCACCGGCGTCCCGCTGCGCTACGACCTCGACGCCGACCTGCGGCCGGTGAAGCCGGGCGGGGAGTACCTCGACCCCGAGGCCGCCGCGGCCGCGATCGAGGCGGTCAGGAACCAGGGCAAGAAGTAGCGAGCGACAGCGAGCTCGTGCTGACGAGTGGGGGCCGGAGGCCTCCGTGAGGGAGCACGGTCGGTGCTCCGCGCGACTGACACCGCACGTGGTCGCGGTGGGAGCCCGGTGGGGCGACGATGTGCAGAGGGCCTCCCCACCGCCGGCGGTGGGGAGGCCCTCGTGCGTGTGGGGTGGGGTCAGACCGCCTGCATGTCCCGCTCGCCGGTGACGAGGAAGACCACCCGGCGGGCGACGCTCACGGCGTGGTCGGCGAAGCGCTCGTAGTAGCGGCCGAGCAGGGTGATGTCGATGGCCGACTCCATGCCGTGCGTCCAGCCGGGGCTGAGCAGCTCGGTGAACAGCTGGCGGTGCAGCTGGTCCATGAGGTCGTCGTCCTTCTCCAGCTGCGCGGCGCCCTCGACGTCGAGCTTGGCGATGACGGCGCCGACCTGCGTGACCAGGCTCTGCGCGACGTGGCCGGCCTCGAGGAAGATCGGCCGCACCTCGGCGGGGACGGCGGACTCCGGGAAGCGCATCCGGGCGAGCTTGGCCACGTGGACGGCGAGGTCGCCCATGCGCTCGAGGTCGCCGACGATCCGCATCGCCGTGGTGACCGTGCGCAGGTCGGTGGCGACCGGCTGCTGACGCGCGAGCAGGGTGAAGCAGCGCTCCTCGATGCTCTCGCGCACCGCGTCGATGTGCTCGTCGCCGGCGATGACCAGGTCGGCCAGGGCGACGTCGGCGTCGAGCAGCGCGGTCGTGGCCTTGTTCATCGCCGACCCGACGGAGTTGGCCATCTCCACCAGGCAGTGGTTGATGTCCTCGAGCTCTTCGCGGTAGTGCTCGCGCACGGGTCCTCCTCGTCGGCCGGCCGTCCACCGGGTACCGCCGTCCGGACACCGTCTGCTCGGTGCGCCGTCCTGACGGTTCGAGGGTAGGCGGTGAGGAGACACCGGACGGGCCCGATCGGTGAACGTGGGGGCACCCCAGCGTGAACAGTCGCCCTACCCGGTCGCGGCACCACTCACACGGGGGATGACCGGGTCCGGACGCGGCCTAGCATCGGCCCCGTGAGCACGCTGGTCGCCCTCGGGGCCGGCTTCGTCGTCGGCGCCGTCGTGGCGGCCGTCGTCGTGCTGCTCGTCCGCCGGCCCGCCGACGGGACCGAGCGCCCCGGCGACGACGACGCCCGGACCGCGCCCTCCGAGGCGCTGCTCGCCCGCCGGCTGCTCGACCTCATGGACCCCGCGGTCCTCCTGCTGGACAAGGACGACGCCGTCGTCGTGGCCAACCCGACCGCGCGCGGACTCGGGATCGTCCGCGAGCGCCGGCTCGTCGTCCCCGCGCTGCAGGACCTCGTGAAGGAGGTCCGTCGCCGCGGGCACCGGCGCTCGGACGTCAGCCTCCCCGGCGAGGTCGTCGGCGGCGGCACGCGGCTGGTCGGCGCGCACGGTGTCCGGCTGGACACCCCGCCCGGCGAGGTCGCGCCCTCGGCCGTCCCCGGCCCCGTGGCGCTTGTCCTCCAGGACGTGACCGAGGCCCGCCGGGTCGAGGCGGTCCGGCGCGACTTCGTCGCGAACGTCGGGCACGAGCTGAAGACGCCGGTCGGTGCGCTGGGCCTGCTCGCCGAGGCCATGCAGGGCGCCGCCGACGACCCGGACACCGTCCAGCGCTTCGCCGCGCGGATGGCGCACGAGGCCGACCGGCTGGCCCGGCTCGTGCGCGAGCTCATCGACCTGTCCCGCCTGCAGGGCGCCGAACCGCTGCCCGAGCTCGTGCCCGTCGACGTCGACACGGTGCTCGCCGAGGCCGTCGACCGCACCGGCCTGGCCGCGGCGGCCAAGGGCATCACGATCGCCGTCGGCGGCGCCCACGGGCTGGTCGTGCGGGGCGTGGAGGCCCAGCTGACGACGGCGGTGACCAACCTGCTGGCCAACGCGGTCGCCTACAGCCCCGAGAACACGAAGATCGCCGTCGGGGCGCGGGCGCGCGGCGGGTTCGCCGAGATCGCCGTCACCGACAGCGGCATCGGCATCCCGCGGGCCGACCGGGAGCGGGTCTTCGAGCGCTTCTACCGCGTGGACCAGTCGCGGGCGAGCAGCACCGGCGGCACCGGTCTGGGGCTGGCGATCGTCAAGCACGTGGCCAGCAACCACGGCGGTTCGGTCAGCGTGTGGAGCGAGGAGGGCCTCGGCTCCACCTTCACGCTGCGCATCCCCCTGGCGGTCGAGGACCGCCGCGAAGCTCCCGGCGCGGCCGCTGGTGCGGCGCCGGTCCTCCAGGAAGGACGGTCATGACCCGAGTGCTCGTGGTGGAGGACGAGGAGTCCTTCTCCGACGCGCTGTCCTACATGCTCGGGCGGGAGGGGTTCGAGGCGGTCGTCGCCGCGACCGGCCCCGACGCCCTGGCCGAGTTCGACCGCGCGGGCGCCGACGTCGTCCTGCTCGACCTCATGCTCCCCGGCCTGCCGGGCACCGAGGTGTGCCGGGCACTGCGTTCCCGCAGCAACGTCCCGATCATCATGCTCACGGCCAAGGACTCCGAGGTCGACAAGGTCGTGGGCCTGGAGCTCGGCGCCGACGACTACGTCACCAAGCCGTACTCGGCGCGCGAGCTGGTCGCCCGGATCCGGGCGGTGCTGCGCCGCCGCGGCGACGTCGACGCCCCCGCCGACGGCGCGCTGGAGGTCGGCCCGGTGCGGATGGACGTCGAGCGGCACGTGGTCGCCGTCGACGGCGAGACGGTGGCGCTGCCGCTCAAGGAGTTCGACCTGCTCGAGCTGCTGCTGCGCAACGCCGGGCGGGTGCTGACCCGCGGCCAGCTCATCGACCGCGTGTGGGGCTCGGACTACGTGGGCGACACCAAGACCCTCGACGTCCACGTCAAGCGGCTGCGCGCCAAGATCGAGCCCGACCCGGCCAACCCCAAGCACCTCGTGACGGTGCGGGGTCTGGGCTACAAGTTCGAGCAGTGACACGGTCGGCCCACCGGCCTCCACCGCGGCCAGGACGGGTGGCCGGCCGCCGCTGAGCCGCTTCCCGTCGCCGCGAGGGAGGACCCTGCGGGCCCTCCGCTCCCGGCGACCGCCTCCGGCGTCCGTCGAGGAAGGGGCCGGCCGGGGTCACTGACCCCGGCCGGTCTCCTCCTGGAGCTCGTCGATCTTCCGGGACGCGTCGGCCTTCGTGATGTCCTCCGGCACGTCCTCGCCGGCCTGGCGGGCCAGCGTGCCGAGGTAGCTCTTCTGCGCCCCGGTGGCGGGCTCGTCGCCGGTCACCCAGTCCGACGGGTCCTTCTCGGCGGTGGGGTCGCCGGCCTGGCCGGTGTTCGCGTTGGATTCGCTCATGTGTTCGATCCTAGGCGTGGGTGAGCTCCGCCGCAGGTCGAGCGGCCTGGCCGGCCGCGGCGGCCCGCGCGGCCTCCCAGCGCCGGCCGGTGCGGTAGACGTGCACGCTCCCGCAGGAGGGGCACTCGACCGCCAGCGCGATGTGGGTCGGGTGGTTGACGACCGACCGGATGCGCCGTTCGGCGACCAGCTCGTCGGTCCGGGTCACGGGGCAGGTGATCAGCAACATGGGAGGAGCGTGCTCCGCGTCCGCACCCGCGACGAGTGGCAGGGGTGACATGGATCGCGTCTTTCCTGCCATCATGTCCGCGTGACCGGATCCGACCGCCCGCTCGTCGTCAGCCTGCTCGCCGGGGACGGCGTCCTCGGCGCCTTCGGCCTGGGCGTCGCCGCCGAGGTCTTCGGCTACGACTACCGCCGCTTCGGCATGCCGCGCTTCGACTTCGCGATCGTCACCGACCGGCCGGGCGTCGTCCGCACCGACACCGGGCTGTCGCTGTACGTCGAGCACGGCCTCGAGCGGCTGGCCGTCTCCGACATCGTGCTGGTGACCGCGTGGGAGAAGCTGTCCGCGCCCGTCCCGCCGGCGGTCCTCGACGCGCTGCGCGCCGTGCACGCCCGCGGCGCCCAGATCGTCAGCCACTGCACCGGCGCCTTCGTCGTCGCGGCGGCCGGGCTGCTCGACGGCAAGCGCGCCACGACCCACTGGCGGTACGCCGGTGAGCTGGCCGCCCGGTACCCGTCGGTCGACGTCGACCCGCGGGTCCTCTACGTCGACGAGGGCCGGATCATCACCGGCGCCGGGACGGCGAGCGGCGTGGACGCCCTGCTGCACCTCGTCCGCCGGGAGTGGGGCGCCGCGGCGGCCAACGCCCTGGCGCGCGAGATGGTCGTGCCGCCGCACCGCGACGGCGGGCAGGCCCAGTACATCGACGAGCCGGTCGCCCGCTGCGAGGACGACCTGCTCGGCGTCGTCCTGGACTGGGCCCGGGCGCACCTGGCCGAGGACATCAGCGTCGAGGCGCTGGCCCGGCGCGCGCTGATGAGCCCGCGCAGCTTCGCCCGCCGGTTCAAGGCCACGACCGGCACGACGCCGCACGCCTGGCTGCTGTCCCAGCGGCTGGCCGCGGCCGAGGCGCTGCTCGAGGAGAGCGACGCCCCGGTGGAGGAGATCGCCCGGCTGGTCGGCTTCGGCACCGCCGCCGGGTTCCGCGAGCAGTTCAGCCGCCGCCGCGGCGTCTCACCGCGGGCGTACCGGCAGACCTTCCGCACCGGCGGCGCCCGGGTCGAGCTCGTCCCGGCGGGTGAGGACCCCGCCGCCTAGGACCCGCCGCCCAGGACCCGCCGCCCAGGACGGGTCCGGCCGCCGAGGTCGTGGGGCCCGAACTGCAGGACGGCACCGGCGAAGCGGTCCGCGGGCACCAGCCCGTCGAGACCCGCCCGCACGTGCGCGTCAGGCCAGGGGGACGGGGCGCGCGACGCCGACCAGGGAGTCCAGCCGGCCGGCGTTGCTCGGCGCGAGCGGGCTGCGGACCACCCGCGTCAGCGCGAACCCGGCGCGGGCCAGCAGCATCGCGTGCGTGCGCGGGGTGAAGTGCCAGATGTGCTCGGCCGGCTTCAGCGTCCACCAGCGGGTGCCGAGCAGCCGCGCCGGCAGCGACGAGACGTAGGGCGTGGAGAACAGGACGACGCCGTCGTCGGCCACGAGGGAGCGGGCGGTGCGCCAGAAGTCGAGCGGGTCGGGCACGTGCTCGACGGTGTCCCACGCGCAGACGACGTCGAAGCCCGGCTCCAGCGGCGCCTCGGCGAGCTGGCCGCAGAACACGTCCAGGCCGAGCACCTCGGTGGCGTGCTTCGCCCCGGTGCGGGACAGCTCCACCCCGCTGGTCCGCCAGCCGGCCCGGCGCGCGGCGTCGAGGAACAGGCCGTAGCCGGCGCCGACCTCGAGCAGCCGGCCGCCGGCGGCGCGGCCCCGGACCCGGTCGAGCAGCGCGAGCCGCCCGGCGGTCCAGGTGCGCTGCAGCAGCATCGCGGGGTCGAACCGGCGGGGCTCCTGCGCCGCCCCGTCGACGGCGCTGCCGTACACGCCGCCCTCGAAGTAGCCGACGTCGTCGTAGAGCCGCTGCAGCGCCTCCGGCCGCAGCCGGGGGCTGACGAACACCAGGCCGCAGGACGGGCAGCGGACGACGCCGAACGGGGAGAGGTCGTGCACGAGCCGGCCGGGGACGCCGCAGAGGCAGCACCCCACCGCCTCGGTGTCCTCGGGGGTCCATGTCACCGGGCCGGGGGTCACCGGGGCGCTCACGCCGGTCAGCCTACGGAGCCTCCGGTGATCCCCCCGGTACCGGTCCGCGCGGCGCCGACGGGCGGGTCGGCCGCGCCGGCGGCGCCGTCGGGACGCTCGCCGAGCTCGGGATAGCGCTGGGTGACCAGCGTGGTGATCTTCCGCCGCACCGCGCGCGACACCAGACCGTCGTCGTCCGGGCCCCCGTCGGCGCCGAGCAGCTCGCCCGGTACGACGACGTAGCGGTCGGGCGCGGCCTCGGCCTGGGCGAGGAACGCCGCGCGCACCGCGTCGGCGTCGGCGTCGACGGGACGGGCGGTGACGGCGGAGTCGACGACCACGGTGAGGTCGGGCAGCAGGCCGCGGGTGGCCCACAGCGAGGTGCGGAAGATGCGGTCGGCGTCCAGGCCCTGCCCGGCGCCGTGGAAGGCGATCGAGGTGTCCACGTAGTGGTTGCACACCACGACCTCGCGCCGCTGCAGCGCCGGCCGGATGACCGTGGCCACGTGCTCGGCGCGGTCGGCGGCCGCCAGCAGCGCCGCGGTGTAGGCGGCCACCGGGTGGCCCTCGCCGTCGGTCGCGCCGGGCACCTCCGGCGCCGGCGGGTAGAGCAGCGTGCGGACCTGCCGGCCCAGCGCCGTGTCGCTCGGCTCGTGCGTGGCCACCACCGGGCAGCCGCAGTCGCGCAGCACCTGGGCGAGCTCGGCGGTGTACCGGCGGGTGAGGTCGCGGTCGGCGCCCTCGACGACGACGAACAGGCCGGTGCCGCTGGCCGAGGCCGACAGGATGTCCGAGCTGCCCCACAGCAGCCGGAACACGTCGCGGGGTCGGGTGCCCGGCCGGCCGCGCGGGACGACCTGGCGGACGGCGTAGGCGCTCACCAGCAGCGCGAGGACGCCGCCGATCAGCAGCGTGAGGCCCGGCCCGGTGAGGCTGAGCATCAGCTCGCCCACGCGCAGGTCGTGGTTGCCGAGCAGGCCGGCCAGGCCCGGGCCGACGGCGACCGACAGCAGCAGGACGATGCGCACCGACGACACGACGAAGGCGAACACCCGGCCGCGCAGCCGGTCCTCGACCTCGTAGCCGATGAGCGTGTAGCCGATGATCCAGGAGATCCCGGCGAACAGGCCGACGAGGAACGCCGCCATGGTGGCGAGGACGAAGTCCTGCAGCAGGGACATCGCCAGCAGCGCGATCCCGGCCAGGCCGATGGAGCGGGCGAACAGGCTGCGCCGGGGGACCGTGGGCAGGATCCGCGGCCCGACCAGCATGCCGAGGGCCAGGCCGGTGAAGACGATGCCGAACACCACGCCGTAACCGGCGGCGCCGGCGTCCAGGGTGGCGATGTAGAGCTGCGCCACGCCGATGATCAGCCCGCCCGCCCCGAACGCGCCGATGACGCCGACGTACAGCGCGCGCATCAGCGGCTGCCCCCGCAGGAAGGAGACGCCCTCGACGACGAGGGAGAACACGTTCGACGACGACTGCCGGTCGACGGGCGTCCGCGGGATGAGCCGCCGGGACAGGAGCACCGTGGTGGCCGACAGGGCGAAGCTCGCCGAGTTGAACAGCAGGGCGACGACGATCGCCGTCCGCGCGTCGCCCGCCTCGCCGCTGCCGGGGAACACGCGCGCGACGGTGGACAGCAGGGCGAACAGCAGCGACGCCACCGGCACCGCGCCGTAGACGCTGAACAGCGACACCTGGTTGGCCACGGCCAGCCGCTCGCGCGGCACGATCGCCACCCAGATCGCCTGCTTGGCCGGGTTGGTGAACAGCCCCACCGCCTCGACGAGGAACTGGGCCACGTAGAGCCAGGTCAGCTCGTAGCTGAAGGCGATCGACAGGTACATCGAGCAGGCCAGCAGGTCACCGACGACGACGGTGGTGCGGCGGTCGAGCCGGTCGGCCAGGGCGCCGGCGATCGGGCCGAGGAGCAGGTCGGGCAGCAGCCGGGTGAGGATGACGCCGGAGATCGCCGCGCCCTGGACGCCGAGCGACTCGTCGCGGGTGAGCTGCTGGGCCATCGCCGTGGTGGCCAGCAGGCCCAGCCAGTCGCCGAGGCTGGAGACGGTGATCGCCGCCCACATGCGGCGGAACACCGGGATGCGCAGGAGGACCAGCAGCGCGTTCTCCTGCGCCCGCCCGCTGGCCGACGACCCCGCCGGGCGCGCGCGGGGGCTCGCCGCCTGTCCGTCGCTCACAGTCCTCGCCGTCCGGTCGTCGCGGTCGTCCCCAGCAGGGTAGTGGCGGGCGGTGCCGATCCGGCCCCCGCCGCACCCGGGCGGGGGAGTGCCCTCAGGCGCCGGGCCGCAGCCGGGGCAGCGGGAGGGGCACCGGCGCCGGGCTGGCCGGGTGCGGGGCGACCAGGCCGAGGTCCAGCCGGGCCTCGGTGAGCCGGCGCAGCTCGGCGTAGGCGGCCGGGCCGAGCAGGCTGGTGAGCTCGGCGGCGTAGGTGGCCACCAGCGGCTCGGGGGAGACGTGCGCGGCCGGCGAGCCGGTGCACCACCAGTGCAGGTCGGCGCCGCCCGGGCCCCAGCCGCGTCGGTCGAACTCGCCGATCGTGCTGACCAGGACCGTCGTCCCGTCGGGCCGCTCGACCTCCTCCTGCTCGCGGCGCACCGGCAGCTGCCAGCAGACGTCGGGCTTGGTGAGCAGCGGGTGCAGTTCCTCCCGCAGCGCCATCCGGTGCAGCGCGCAGCCGGTGCCGCCCGGGAAGCCGGGGCGGTTGAGGAAGACGCAGGCGCCGTCGACCAGGCGGGTGCGCAGGGAGCGGACGCCGCCCTCCTCGGGGGCCGCGTCGTCGGCGGAGTCCTCCTCGGTCCAGGCGCCGCGGCCGAGCGGCGCGAGCTGCCAGTCCTCGTCGGCGAGGTCGGCGACGGCGGCGGTCACCCGGGCGAGGTCGTCCTCGTCGCTGAAGAACGCGCCGTGGCTGCAGCAGCCGTCGTCGGCCCGGCCCTCGACGACACCGGCGCAGCCGCGGCCGAACACGCAGGTCCAGGCCGAGGACAGCCAGGTCAGGTCGGCGCGGACGACGTGCCGCGGGTCGGCCGGGTCCGGGAACTCGATCCACTCGCGGGCGAAGTCCGGGTCGACCTCCGGCGGTACGTCCTGCACCGGTCCAGCCTAGGGACGGCCCGCCCGGCAGACTGACCGCATGCGGCTCGGGGTGCTGGACGTCGGCTCGAACACCGTCCACCTGCTCGTGGTGGACGCCCACCGCGGCGGCCACCCTACCCCGACCTACGACGACCGCGCGGTCCTGCGCCTGGCCGAGCACGTCGGCAAGGACGACGTCCTCTCCAAGACCGGGGAGAAGGCGCTGGTCGCCGCCGTGCGCAAGGCCTGCCGGCGGGCCGAGGAGCAGGGCTGTGACGAGGTCCTCGCGCTGGTCACCTCGGCCATCCGCGAGGCGGTCAACGGCATGGAGGTGCTCGACCGCGTCCGCGCGCAGACCGGCGTCGAGCTGCAGGTGACCAGCGGCGAGGAGGAGGCGCGGCTGACCTTCCTCGCCGTCCGCCGCTGGTACGGGTGGAGCGCGGGCCGGCTGCTGGTCCTCGACATCGGCGGCGGCTCGCTGGAGCTGGCCAGCGGCGTCGACGAGGACCCCGACGTCGCGCTGTCCGTGCCGCTGGGCGCCGGGCGGATGACCCGCCGCTTCCTGCAGGACGCCGCCGAGGGCGGCCGGCCCGACCTGGCCGCCCTCGGCGCGCTGCGCGAGCACGCGGCCGACGTGCTCAAGCCGGCGGCGAGGAAGCTGCGCGGCGCCGGCGCGCCGGACCTCGTGGCGGCGACGAGCAAGACCTTCCGCACGCTGGCCCGGCTGACCGGCGCGGCGCCCTACTCGGCCGGCCTGCGGGTGCCGCGCGAGCTCACCCTGGACGGCCTCGGCCAGCTGATCGGCTTCGTGTCCCGCATCGAGGCGCGCAGCCTCGCCGAGCTGCGCGGCGTGTCGCCCGACCGCGCCCACCAGGTGCCGGCCGGTGCCGTGGTGGCGCAGGCGGCCATGCAGGCGCTGGAACTACCCTCCGTCAAGATCTGTCCGTGGGCGCTGCGCGAGGGCGTCATCCTGCGGCGACTGGACTCCTTGGGAGGCGCGTGATGGCACAGCCCCGCAGGGACCCCGATCCCGGGCGCGGCCCGGAGACCGGCGGCCGGCCGCTGGCCGACATCCTGCGCGAGGCCGGCATCGAGGCACCGCGCAGCGTGCGCCGGCGCCGGGGCGACACCGGGGACATCCCGATCAAGCAGCGCCGCCGGGACCCCGACGCCGAGGACGGCCCCAACCCCGGCCGCCGCGCCGGCGACACCGGCCGGGTCCCCGGGGCCGGCCGGCCGTCCCCCGACACGGGGCCGGTCGCCGACACCGGCCGCCCCGCGCGGGACCGGGCGGCGGAGAAGGCGGCCGCCCGGGCCGAGAGGGCGGGCAGGGCCGAGAAGGCCGCCGAGAGGGCCGGCAGGACCCGGGACACCGGCCGCGTCGCGGGGGCGCCGGCCGGGGACGGGCGCGGACCCGCCGAGCCGTCGACCGCGGCCATCCCGGGCATCCGGCCCTCCCGCAAGCCCGGCGTCCCCGGCGCCTCGGCGGAGCCCGCGCCCGCCACCGGCCCGATCCCGGTCGCCCGCGCCGGGGAGACCGAGGTCCTCGACGAGCCGCTCGGCGCCAAGGAGGGCGCACTGGCCTGGCTGCGCTTCGCCGGTGAGCTGGTCCTGGCGCTGGCCGCCGGCGTCGGCATCTACTTCCTGGCCACCGTCGTCTGGGAGCAGGTGCCGCAGGTCGCGGTGGTCCTCGCCCCGCTCGCGGTGACCGGCCTGGTCGCCGGCGTGGGCGCCTGGCGGCAGCGCACCGGCCGCGAGCCCACCGGGCTGCGGCTGGTCGCCGTCCTCGTGTTCGCCGGGACGCTGCTCACCATCGCCCCGGCCGCCGGGCTGCTCGCCGGCACCTGAGGGGCCGCCGGGCAGCCCGGCGGCGCGTCACTCGTCCTCGTCGTCCCCGTCGGCGCCGGCCTGGCCGAACTGCTCGACGATCGCCGCGGTGAACGCGTCGAGGTCGTCGGGCTCGCGGCTGGTGACCAGGTTGCCGTCGACGACGACCTCCTCGTCGACCCACTTCGCGCCCGCGTTGCGCAGGTCGGTCTGCAGCGACGGCCACGACGTCATCCGCCGGCCCCGGACGACGTCGGCCTCCGCCAGCACCCACGGCGCGTGGCAGATCGCCGCGACCGGCTTGTCCGCGTCGAAGAACGCCTTCACGAAGGCGACGGCGTCGGCGTCGGCCCGGACGAAGTCGCCGTTGATGACGCCGCCGGGCAGGACCAGCGCCGCGTAGTCCTCGGGGTCGGCCGAGGCGACGGTCGTGTCCACCTTCCTCGTGTCGCCCTTGTCGATGTGCTGGTACATCGTGATGCTGCCGCTCTCCAGTGACACCAGCTCCGGCTCGGCCCCGGCGTCCTCCAGCGCCTGCCACGGCCGTTCCAGCTCGACCTGCTCGACGCCGTCGGTCGCGAGCACGGCCACTTTCATCCCGTCCAGTTCTCCTGCCATGCGGGCGCGGCTACCCGGCACCGGGAGGCGGCACACCCGCGCGCACTACCGTCCGACGCGGGGTCGATGCGGCGTCCGGCGCACACCGAGAGCTGGGAGAACGGGATGGCACAGCGGCAGGGCCTGGCGGTCTACGGCGGCGGCAAGATGGGCGAGGCGCTGCTGGCCGGGCTGGTGAAGAGGCAGGGCCCGGACGGTGTGGTCGTCTGCGAGCGGCACCCGGAGCGTGGCCGCGAGCTCGCCACCCGCTACGGGATCGACGTCGTCGGGATCGAGGAGGCGGCCGCCCGCGCGCGGGTGCTGCTCCTGGCGGTCAAGCCGCAGGACCTGCCGGCGCTGCTGGAGCGGCTGGCGCCGTCGGTGGACCCCGGGCACCTGGTGGTGAGCATCGCCGCCGGCATCGCCACCGCCACCATCGAGGCGGCACTGCCGGCCGGCGTGCCGGTGGTGCGGGTCATGCCCAACACCCCGGCGCTGGTCGACGAGGGGATGAGCGTGCTGTCGGCCGGGGCGTCGGCGGGCGAGGCGGAGCTGGACGAGGCCGAGGCGCTGCTGTCCACCGTCGGCCGGGTGGCGCGGGTGCCCGAGTACCAGCAGGACGCGGTGACGGCGCTGTCCGGCAGCGGGCCCGCCTACTTCTTCTACCTCGTCGAGGCGATGGTCGACGCCGGCGTGCTGCTCGGCCTGCCGCGGGCGCTCACCACCGAGCTGGTGGTGCAGACGGCGCTGGGGTCAGCGGTGATGCTGCGCGAGTCGGGGGAGCACCCGGCCCAGCTGCGGGACGCGGTGAGCAGCCCCGGCGGCACCACCATCGCCGGCATCCGGGAGCTGGAGCGGCACTCGGTGCGCTCGGCGCTCATCGCGGCCATCGAGGCGGCCGCCCGGCGCTCGGTGGAGCTCGGCCGGACCGACGGGAGCCGGTGACGGTAACCCGCCCGTGACCGGAGTGGTGGGACGCTGCGTCACGGTGTCGACACGGCGACGTGGAGACGCGCCGATACGGCTGTGAAGCGAGTTGCATAGGTGTAGTTCTGCCAGGGACGGACCGTTCCCCGTGTCCGTTTCTTCCATCGCTTCCGTCACGCGGGTCCCCCTACTCTCTGTGTCAGCACGTGCGTGTCCCGTAGTCGGTGGGGAAGCCGACGCCCGACGCGTGCTAGGTCCGGAGAGCTGATCATGACCATGCCCCAGCGCACCAACGCCGCTTACGTCCGCCCGGCCGTCCCCGGCCCGCGGCCCATGGCCCGCCCGATGCCGGCCGCCGCCGTCGCGCGCCCCGTCGGCCCGGCCCACCCCGCCGCGATGCCCGTCGGCCGCCCGGCCGTCCCGCAGCCGCGCGCCGCGGTCACCTTCCTGACCGTCGCCGAGGTCGCCAGCATGATGCGCGTCTCCAAGATGACCGTGTACCGCCTCGTGCACGCCGGCGAGCTGTCCGCCGTCCGCGTCGGCCGCTCCTTCCGCGTCCCCGAGCGCGCCGTCCAGGACTACCTGCGCGACGCCTACACCGACATCGCCTGACGAAGGACCTCCCTGCCCCCACGCCTCGCTCCGTCCGGCGCGGGCCCCGGCAGGAAGGCCGTTCCCGCACCTCGCCAGGCCCCTGTAGAGGGGCCGTTCCACCCCCTCGCCAGGGGGAGATCCATCCGGCCCGGTTCCCGCGGCAGCGTCGCCGCGGGGGCGCCGGGTAGGCTCGGGCGCCGAGCGACACCCCGGCCCCGGCCGGAGCCGTCGCACACGAGCTGATCCACACTCGCGTGGCGTCCGGTTCCGAACCAGCGGTCCCCGGCGCGACACGCGGCAACGACGTCGGGAGCAGGACATGGGTTCGGTCATCAAGAAGCGCCGCAAGCGGATGGCGAAGAAGAAGCACCGCAAGCTCCTGAAGAAGACCCGCGTGCAGCGTCGCAACAAGAAGTGAGCTGACGCTCGTGCCGCCTGCCGTCGTCCTCGTCACCGGTGTCAGCCGGTGGCTCGGGGGTGCGCTGGCGGCCGAGCTCGCTCGCGACCCGTCCATCGACCGGGTCATCGGGGTCGACACCGTCCCCCCGTCCGCGGAGCTGCTCCGCCGCCTCGGCCGCACCGAGTTCGTGCGTGCCGACATCCGCAACCCGCTGATCGGCAAGGTCATCAGCACCGCGGCGGTCGACACCGTCGTGCACATGAACATCAGCTCCACGCCCGCCGGGTCCGGCGGGCGGGGGCCGATGAAGGAGCTCAACGTCATCGGGACGATGCAGCTCCTCGCCGCCTGCCAGCGCGCGCCCTCGGTGCGCCGGCTGGTGCTCAAGTCGACCAGCGCCGTCTACGGCGCCTCCCCGCGCGACCCCGCCGTCTTCACCGAGGCGATGCAGGCGCGCCGGGTGCCGTCGGGCGGGTTCGCCAAGGACAGCCTCGACATCGAGGGCTACGTGCGGTCCTTCGCGCGCCGCCGTCCCGACGTCGGGGTCGCCGTCCTGCGGTTCACCAACTTCATCGGCCCGCGCATCGACTCGGTGCTCACCGGGTTCCTGCGCATGCCCGTCGTCCCCACCGCCCTCGGCTACGACGCGCGCGTGCAGCTGCTGCACGAGGACGACGCCCTCGGCGTCCTCACCCGCGCCACGACCGGGGACTTCGCGGGGACGGTGAACGTCGGGGGAGGGGGCACGTTGCTGCTGTCCCAGGTCATCCGCCGGCTGGGCCGGCTGCAGCTGCCGGTGCCCTCGCCGGCGCTGGGCTCCCTCGGCCGGCTCACCCGCCGCTTCGGCTACGTCGACTACTCCCCGGAGCAGATGCGCTTCCTCAACTTCGGCCGGGTCGTGGACACGACCGTGCTGCGCACCGAGTTCGGCTACACCCCCCGCTACACGACCGCCGAGGCGCTGGCCGACTACGCGCGCACCGTCCCGCCGGTGGTCCCGCCGGCCCTGGTCGGCGAGGCGACCGACCGGGCCCGCGGGCTGGTCGCGCGGGCCGGGTCGGTCGCCTCCTCCGTGGGGACGACGGTGCAGGGCCGGCTGCGGCCGACGCCGGCCCCGCCGGGACTGCGGGCGCTGCGCGATGCCTGAGGCCCGCGTCATCCGGCTGCGCCCCGACGACGACGGCCGGCCGCACGTCCCGCCGCCGTCGGACCCGAGCTGGGACGAGCAGGTCGCCGGCGGCCTGGAGTTCCTCCGCCGCCGCCTGACCGGCGAGTACGAGACGGACGAGTTCGGCTTCGACACCGACCTCACCGACCACGTGCTCCTGCCGGTGCTGCGGCCGCTGTTCAACCGGTGGTTCCGCGTCGAGACCCACGGCATCGAGAACGTGCCCACCGACGGCGGGGCGCTGGTGGTCGCCAACCACTCCGGCACGCTGCCCGTCGACGCGCTCATGGCGACCGTGGCGCTGCACGACGACCACCCGGCGCAGCGGCGGTTCCGGCTGCTCGGCGCCGACCTGGTCTTCGACCTGCCCTTCGTCGGGTCGCTGGCCCGCAAGTTCGGCGCCACGCTGGCCTGCAGCGAGGACGCCGAGCGGCTGCTGTGCGCCGACGAGCTGGTGGGCGTCTTCCCCGAGGGGTTCAAGGGCATCGGCAAGCCGTTCCGCGACCGGTACACGCTGCAGCGGTTCGGCCGGGGCGGTTTCGTCACGGCGGCTCTGCGCACCGGCAAGCCGATCGTCCCCTGCGCCATCGTGGGCGCCGAGGAGATCTACCCGATGGTCGGCAACGCGAAGACCCTCGCGCGGCTGCTCGGGCTGCCGTACTTCCCGGTGACGCCGACCTTCCCCGCGCTCGGCCCGCTCGGGCTGGTGCCGCTGCCGTCGAAGTGGCTGATCGCCTTCGGCGAGCCGATCGAGACGGCGCACTACGGCCCGGCCGCCGCCGAGGACCCGATGCTGGTGTTCAACCTGACCGACCAGGTCCGGGAGACCATCCAGCACTCGATCTACCAGCTGCTCCTGCAGCGCAGGTCCGTCTTCAGCTGACACCGTCGGCCTCCGGCCGACACCGCGGCCACGTGCCGTCCCCCTGCTGCGTGGAGCCCTTCCTGCCGCTCGGTCGCGGGAGCCTCCGGCCCCCACTTCCTCGCAGCACCTCGCAGGGCGGCTCCCGGGCCCTCGCCGGGGACCCTCCGGGCCGCCTCCTCAGGCCCGTCGGCGGCGGAGGGCGACCGCGCCGCCGACGACGCCGCCGGTGACCGCCGCGGCCGCGACCGTGGGGACGCCGATGCGGGCGGCCTTCCGGCCGGTGCGGAAGTCGCGGACGGTCCAGTCGCGGGAGCGGGCGACCGCGCGCAGCTCGGTGTCGGGGTTCACCGCCACCGCCGTCCCGGTCAGGGTGAGCATCGGCAGGTCGTTGGCCGAGTCGCTGTAGGCGGTGCAGCGGGCGAGGTCCAGGCCCTCCCGCTCGGCCAGCGCCCGCACCGCCTCCGCCTTGGCCTCGCCGTGCATGAGCTCGCCGACCAGCCGGCCGGTGTAGCGGCCGTCGACCACCTCGGCGACCGTGCCCAGCGCGCCGGTGAGCCCCAGCCGGTGGGCGATGATCCGGGCCAGCTCCACCGGCGTCGCGGTGACCAGCCACACCCGCTGGCCGGCGTCGAGGTGCTGCTGGGCGAGGTTGCGGGTGCCCGACCAGATCCGGTCGGCCATGAGCTCGTCGTAGATCTCCTCGCCGGCGTCGACGATCTCGGCGACCTCGCGGCCGGCGACGAAGGCCAGCGCGGTCTCGCGGATGGTGTGCATGTCGCCGGCGCTCTCGTTGCCCGCGACCCGGAACTTGGCCTGCTGCCACGCGAAGCGGGCGATGTCGCGGGAGGTCAGGTACTTCCGCGAGGCCAGGCCGCGGGCGAACCAGAACAGCGAGGCGCCCATCATCATCGTATTGTCGACGTCGAAGAACGCGGCGGCGGTGCGGTCGGCCACCACGGCCGGGACCGGCTCGACCTCCGCGGCGGCCGCGGACGCCGCGCCGGCGACGTGCGCGCGGATCTCCTCCTCGGACGGCGCCCCGCCGTCCTGCCTGCGGCGGCCGCGGAACGGCAGACCCGGCACGGGCTCCCTCCCCTGGGGTGGTCCCTCCGCCCTGGAGCGGTACCCGACCGACCCTATCGGCCGCCCGCCGGGGCCCCCGACCCGGACCGGGGCCTCAGCAGATGATCGGCCAGAGGCAGATCGGCAGCGGGGTGTCCAGGACCGGGGGCGGCGTGGTGGTCGACGGCGCGGACGGCTGACCGCCGCCCCCGGGCAGCGGGAGCGGCGGCAGGGGCAGGCCCCCGCCGGGCACGGGCGGGGCCGTCGTCGGCGCGGTGCCGCCGGTCGGGACGCTCCCGCCCCCGGAGCCGGTCGGCGCCGCCGGGCCGCCGCCGGTCGACGGCGCGGGCGGCGCGCTCGAGGGCGCCGTGGTCCCCGAGCCGGCCGGCGGCGGGGCCGGCTGCGTCGACGGCGCGGCCGGCTGGTCGGGGGTCGGGGCGCCGGGGCCGGCCGGTGCGGGCGCCGTGGTCCCCGAGCCGGCCGTCGGCGGGGCCGGGGTGGCCCCGCAGGCGACGGGCAGCGGGCCGAACCGGTCGGCGCCGGAGACGGCGGGGCCGGCGGGGCAGTCGAGCGCGGTGCGCAGCTCCGCGGCGCGGGTGCCGACCTCCGACACCACCTCGAGCGAGCGGGTGGCGGCGGTGCCGGCGTCCGCGGGCAGCGCGTCCTGCAGGCCGGCGAGGCCGGAGCCCTGGTCCTCGGCCCAGCCGGCGAGCACCGCCAGGGGAGCGGCATCGCGGCCGGCGACGGCCTGGGTGAGCACCAGGGCGGCGCCCTCGGTGGTCTGGGCGTCCATGGTGGCGAGGGTGTCGACGACCAGGTCGGCCGGCGGCGTGGCCGCGCCGTCCTCGACCAGGTCGCCGAGCTCCTGCAGCCGGGTGGTGGCGAACTCCAGCAGCGTCAGGCCGCGCTCGTCGCCGGCCAGCGCGAGCTGGGTCTGCTCGGTGCCCCGCTTCAGGGCGTAGAGCGCGTCGCCGGGTTCGGCGTCGGTGGACAGCGCGACCAGGGACCCGAGCGCGGTGACCGCCAGCGCCGCACCGGCGACCCCGGCGGTCAGCCGGGACCGCCACGCCGGGCGGCCGGGTGCCGGTCGGGCGGCCCGCAGCCGGGACAGACCCCGGCGTGGCCCCGGCTCCGGCGCCGGCTCCGGCGAGCGGACGGCGGCCATCGCCACCAGCCGGGCGCGGGTGGCCGCGCGGAAGTCGGGCGCCGGCTCGTCGTCGAGGTCCACGGCGAGCGCGCGGAGCCGGTCCTCGAGGGCCGCCTCCCGCCGCCGCGCGGACGCACGGCGGGATGCTCCCGCGGCGTCGTGCTCGGCGCTCACCTGGGTCCTCCGGTCTGTCGGTCGGGGCTCGGTCGACGGGAGCAACGACGCAGGTCAGGGGCCGTTACGGCGTACCCGCGGGTAACAACGCCGCGTCCCCCGCCCGGGGTCCCGCGGGTCACCGGAGCCCCTCCGGCAGCAGGCCGGCCAGCCGCCGCACCGCCCGGTGCTGCAGCGCCTTGACCGCGCCGTCCTTCTTGCCCATGACCGCCGCGGTCTCCGACACCGACAGCCCCTGGAGGAACCGCAGCGAGATGCACTCCTGCTGCTCGCTGCCCAGCTGGCGGATGCACGCCAGCAGCTGCTCGTTGGTCAGCCGCGAGACGACGGCGTCCTCGGGACCGTCGGTGGCCTGGTCGGCGTCGCGCATGTCCGCGGTGGTGACCTCCAGCCGGAACCGGCTGCTCTTCACGTGGTCGCGGATGATGTTGCGGGCGATCGTCACCAGCCAGGCGCCGACGTCGCGGCCCTGGAAGGACAGCGAGTCGATGCGCCGCAGCGCGCGGACGAAGGTCTCGCTGGTGAAGTCCTCGGCCTGGGCGCGGTCGCCCACGCGGTGCAGCACGTACCGGTGGACCAGCGTCACGTAGTGGTCGTAGAGCCGGCCGAACGCCTCGGCGTCGCCGGCCTGCGCCTGCCGGACGAGGTCCCAGACGTCGACCCGGTCGTCGGGCAGGTCCTCCTCGAGCGCCGCCAGCTCCTCGGCGAGCGCCTCCTCGTCCTCCTCGGGCGGCTCCACCACGGTCCCGGGGGCGGCCCCGTCGGGAGCGACGGCCTCCGGAGCGTCGGCCTCCGGAGCGACGGCCTCGGCGTCGACGACGGCGTCCGGCTCCGCCGGTGCGGCCTCCACGCTGGCGCGCGGGTACGGCGTCGGGCGGGGGCGGGGACCGGGCCGCCGCCCCGCCGGGACGGCGGACGACCGCTCGTCCACCGGGCGCGACTGCGGCATGCGGGACGTCGACCTCCTCGTCGGCCCGCCGAGCCGTGACGGCTCGCCCGACGGGGGTCCTCCCGGCTCGGCGGTGTCCCGCTGTCCTGCGGGTCCTCTCACATGGTGACAACATCACTGCGAACCGTCCACGTCGGCCGGCCGTGCGGTACGTCCCGGTACCCCGCCGGGGGGACCGCCGCCGCCCCGCAGGAGGTGTCCTGTGACCGAGACCCCCGTGCGGCTGGAGCTGCTGACCCGGGCCGGCTGCCACCTGTGCGTGACCGCGGCCGAGACGCTCGCGCGGATCGCCGGGGAGGCCGGGGTCACCACCCGCGAGGTCGACGTCGACGCCGACCCGGAGCTGCAGGCCGAGTACGGCGACCGGGTGCCGGTGGTGCTGCTCGACGGCCGGGAGCACTCCTACTTCACCGTCGACGTCCCCCGGCTGCGCCGCGACCTCGGCATCGCATGAGGACCCCGTCCTCCCCACCCCTCGCAGGCTCGGGGCGGGACCCGGGACGGGGCCGTCACGAGGGTCGGAAGACCCCCGGGCGGGTATGGTCTCGGACACAGCCGCGGGCATCCGCGCTGGCCCGGGGCCCGAGGGCGTCCCCGGGACTTTGTTCCTGCGTTCACAAGCGGTTACCGTGGCTGTCGCCGGGTGGGCGTACCGCCCGGATCCCCGATGTCGTCCGCCCACGCAGGCTCCCGCCGGCGCCCGGGCGCGACCGCTGTGGAGTAGGCCCGTGATGCAGTCGCGGCCCCGGATCCCGGAGGCCACCGTCGCCCGGCTGGCCGTGTACCTGCGGGTGCTCACCGGACTCGCCGACAGCGGCCGCGGCACCGTCTCCTCCGGCGAGCTGGCCTCGGCGGCCGGCGTCAACCCCGCCGGGCTGCGCAAGGACCTCTCCCACCTCGGCCCGTGCGGCGTGCGCGGGGTCGGTTACGACGTGGCCACCCTGCGCGACCGCATCGCGGCCGTGCTCGGGATGGAGACCGCGCACGCGTGCGTCCTCGTCGGGATCGGGAACCTGGGGTCGGCGCTGGCCGGCTACGGGGGCTTCGGCAACCGCGGCTTCGAGTTCGTCGGCCTGTTCGACGCCTCGCCGGCCCGGGTGGGGCAGCGGATCGGCGACCTGCGGGTCCGGCCGATGGAGGAGCTCGACGAGGTCGTCGCCGCCACGCGGGCGACGATCGGGGTCATCACGACACCGGCCGAGGTGGCGCAGCGGGTCTGCGACCGGCTGACCAGGGCCGGGGTGAGGAGCATCTTGAACTTCGCGCCGGTGGCGCTCACCGCACCCGCCGGGGTCGGCGTCCGCCAGGTCGACCTCTCCGTCGAGCTGCAGGTCCTCGCGTTCCTCGACAAGCAGCGGGGCGCCCTCCCGGGAACGGCGCTCGGCACCGGGCTCGCCCCCGCCGGGGGGATGGCATGAGCCTGCTCGCCGTCGGCATCAGCCACCGGACCGCGCCGGTCGCGCTGCTCGAGCAGGTCGCGATGAGCGCGGACGACAGGGTCAAGGCGCTGCACGAGCTGGTCGGGAGCGACCACGTCAGCGAGGCGCTCGTGCTGGCCACCTGCAACCGGGTCGAGGTCTTCGCCGAGGTCGACCGCTTCCACGGCGGCGTCGCCGAGGTCAGCCGGGTGCTGGCCCGCCAGGCCGGCGCCTCCGTCGAGGAGCTCTCGCCCTACGTCACCGTCCACTACGAGGACCAGGCCGTCGCCCACCTGTTCACCGTGGCCGCGGGCCTGGACTCCATGGTGGTCGGCGAGACCCAGGTCCTCGGCCAGCTGCGCGCCGCCTACGCCCTCGCCCAGGAGGAGGGGACGGTCGGCCGCTCGCTGCACCCGGTCGCCCAGCACGCCCTGCGGGTGGGCAAGCGGGTGCACTCCGAGACCGGCATCGACCGCGCGGGCGCCAACCTGGTCACCGTCTCCCTCGACCACGCCGAGCAGCGGGTCGGCCCGCTGGCCGGCCGCCCGACGCTGGTGGTCGGCGCCGGGTCGATGGGCGCGCTGGCCGCCACCACGCTGTCCCGCCGCGGCGCGCTGGTCACCGTCGCCAGCCGCTCGCCGGAGTCGGCCGCCCGCCTGGCCGCCGCGGTCGACGGCGGCACCGCCGAGCTCACCGACCTGCGCGCGGCGATCGCCGACGCCGACGTCGTGGTCACCTGCACCGGCGCCACCGGCCTGGTGGTGGGCACCGACGTCGTCGCCGGCGCCATGGCCGACCGGGACGGCCGTCCGCTGGCCGTCGTCGACCTGGCCCTGCCCCGCGACGTCGACCCGGGCGTGGCCGCGCTGCCCGGCGTGCACCTGGTCGACCTGGCGCTGCTGCAGGGCGAGCGCTCGGCCGCCGGGGGCACCGGCCCGGTCGCCGCCGACGACGTCTCCGCCGCGCACGCGCTCATCGAGGCCGAGACCGCGCTGCTGCGCGCCGAGCGGCAGGCCGCCGCCGTCGCCCCGACCGTGTCCGCGCTGCGCAGCCAGGCCGCCGAGGTCGTCGACGCCGAGCTGCTGCGTCTGTCCACCCGGCTGCCCGACCTCGACGCCCGCGCCCGCGGCGAGATCGCCCGCACCGTGCGGCGGGTGGTCGACAAGCTGCTGCACGAGCCGACCGTGCGGGTCAAGGAGCTGGCCGCCACCCCCGGCGGTGTCGACTACGCCGACGCGCTGCGGGCGCTGTTCGGCCTCGGCATCGACACGGAGGTGCCCGAGGACGGCACCCGGCTGGCCGAGGCGGTCACCGTCGACCCCGACGACCTGCGCCCCGGCGGTGTGGCGTGACCGCGCCGTCGACCGGCACCGCCACCCGCACGCTGCGCCTGGGCACCCGCGCCAGCCAGCTCGCCCGCACCCAGTCGCAGACCGTCGCCGACGCGATCACCGCGGCCAGCGGCGTGCCGGTGGAGCTGGTGCACATCAGCACCGAGGGCGACCGGTCGGCCGCGGCCATCGCCCAGCTCGGCGGCACCGGCGTCTTCGTCACCGCGATCCGCAGGGCGCTGCTCGAGGGCACCGTCGACGTCGCGGTGCACAGCTACAAGGACCTGCCCACCGCGCCCGAGCCCGGGCTGGTGCTGGCCGCCGTCCCGCCGCGGGAGGACCCCCGCGACGCGCTGGTCGCCCGCGACCGCCTGACCCTCGGCGAGCTGCCGGCCGGCGCCCGCGTCGGCACCGGCGCCCCGCGGCGGGTCGCCCAGCTGCGCGCGCTCGGCCTGGGCCTGGAGATCGTGCCGATCCGCGGCAACGTCGACACCCGGATGGCCCGCGTGGTCCCGGGCGACCTCGACGCCGTCGTGCTCGCCCGCGCCGGGCTCGCCCGCCTGGGCCGGCTGGCCGCGGTCACCGAGACCCTCGACCCGCTGCAGGTGCTGCCCGCCCCGGCGCAGGGCGCCCTGGCCGTCGAGTGCCGGGCGGACGACGAGCGGACGCTGCAGCTGCTCGCTCCCCTCGACGACGCCGGCACCCGTGCCTGCGTGCTCGCCGAGCGCACCACGCTGGCCGCGCTCGAGGCCGGCTGCAGCGCCCCGGTGGCCGCCTACGCGGAGCTGGCCGAGGGCGAGGACGGCGTCGAGCTGTACCTGCGTGCCTCGGTCACCGCGATTGACGGCAGCGACGGCGTCCGCGGCTCGGTCACCGGGCCGGTCGGCGAGGCTCAGCGGCTGGGCCGCGACCTCGCCGCCGACCTGCTCGACCGCGGCGCCGCGGAGCTCGTGGCGGCCGCCCGGTGAGCCCCGGGCGCCGTCCCCCCGCCGGGCAGACCGCTCCGGCACCCCAGACCCCCACCCACGCCCACCCCAGGGCCTCGACACCAACAAGGACCAGGAGCTCGTGATGACGCGCTTCCGCAAGACCCCCGGCCGCGTCGTCTTCGTCGGCGCCGGCCCCGGTGACCCCGGCATGCTCACCGCCCGGGCCACGGCCGCGATCGCCGAGGCCGCGGTGCTGCACGTCGACCTCGACGTGCCCGCCGCCCTCCTCGACGCCGTGCGCGCCGGCCGCCCCGGCGTCGAGCCGACCGTCGTGAGCGGCGAGCCGGCCGACGTCGCCAAGGCCGCCGTCGCGGCCGCGAAGACCGGCGACGTCGTCGTCCGGGTGGTCGCCGGCGACCCGTTCACCTCCGACGCCGTGGTCAAGGAGGTGCTCGCCGTCGGCCGCACCTCCGTGCCCTTCGACGTCGTCCCCGGCGTCGCCCCCGCCACCGCGGTCCCGGCCTTCGCCGGCGTCGCGCTCGGCGGCACCTCGCTGACCGCCGACCTGCGCCACAGCGACGTCGACCTGCCCGCGCTGGCCGGGGCCGCGCACGCCCTCGGCGCCCCGGTGGTGCTGCAGGGCGGCGCCGAGCAGCTGCCCGACGCCGCCGCGCGGCTGGTCGAGGGCGGCCTGTCCGGCAGCACGCCGGTCGTCGTCACCACCGGCGGCTCGGGCACCGGCCAGAAGAGCGTGACCGCGAAGCTGTCGGCCGTCGCCGAGAAGACCGCCGACCTCGGCGGCGTCAGCGGGCCGGTCGTGGCCACCGTCGGCGCCGCCGTCGACAAGCGCGGCAAGCTCTCCTGGTGGGAGAGCCGCCCGCTGTTCGGCTGGCGGGTGCTGGTGCCGCGCACCAAGGACCAGGCCGGCGAGATGAGCGACCGGCTGCGGGCCTACGGCGCGGTGCCGGTCGAGGTGCCGACCATCGCCGTCGAGCCGCCGCGCAGCCCCGCGCAGATGGACCGCGCCATCAAGGGCCTGGTCACCGGCCGCTACGGCTGGATCGTGTTCACCTCGGCCAACGCGGTGCGCGCGGTCCGGGAGAAGTTCGCCGAGCTGGGCCTCGACGCCCGCGCCTTCGCCGGCGTGAAGGTCGCCTGCGTCGGCGAGCAGACCGCCGAGGCGGTCCGCGCGTTCGGCATCGTGCCGGAGCTGGTGCCCACCGGGCAGCAGTCCAGCGAGGGCCTGCTGGCCGACTTCCCCGAGTACGACGACGTGCTGGACCCGATCAACCGGGTGCTGCTGCCCCGCGCCGACATCGCCACCGAGACCCTCGCCGCGGGCCTGCAGGAGCGCGGCTGGGAGATCGACGACGTGACCGCCTACCGCACCGTGCGCGCCGCCCCGCCGGCCGCCGCGGTCCGCGAGGCGATCAAGGGCGGCGGCTTCGACGCGGTGTGCTTCACCTCCTCGAGCACCGTGCGCAACCTGGTCGGCATCGCCGGCAAGCCGCACGCGAAGACCGTCGTCGCCGTCATCGGCCCCGCCACCGCGGCCACCGCGCAGGAGTTCGGCCTGCGGGTCGACGTCCAGCCCGAGACCGCCGCGGTGCTCCCGCTGGTCGACGCGCTGGCCGAGTACGCCGAGGCGCGGCGGGAGGGTGAGGGCGAGTGACCTCCCCGCAGGGCGGGTCGAACCCGGGCTTCGCGCGCGGGCGCCGGCTGCGGTCGACGCCCGCGCTGCGGCGGCTCACCGCGCAGACCCGGGTGGCCCCGGCCGACCTGGTGCTGCCGGTGTTCGTCAAGGAGGGCATCGACCGGCCGCAGCCGATCGGCGCGATGCCCGGCGTCGTGCAGCACACGCTGGACTCGCTGCGGAAGGCCGCGCACGAGGCGGCCGACGCCGGCATCGGCGGGCTGATCCTCTTCGGCATCCCCGCCGAGAAGGACGAGGCCGGCTCGCAGGCCGACGCCGCCGACGGGATCGTCAACGTGGCGCTGCGCCAGCTGCGCGCCGACCTCGGCGACGAGCTGGTGCTCCTGGCCGACCTGTGCCTGTGCGAGTACACCTCGCACGGGCACTGCGGCCTGGTCACCCCGGCCGGCGTCGTGGACAACGACCCGACGCTGGACCGGTACGCCGCCGTGGCGATCGCGCAGGCGCAGGCCGGCGCCCACGTCATCGCCCCCAGCGGGATGATGGACGGGCAGGTCGCGGCGATCCGCCGGGCCCTGGACGGCGCCGCGTTCACCGAGACGCCGATCCTCGCCTACGCCGCCAAGTACGCCTCGGGCTTCTACGGGCCGTTCCGCGAGGCGGCCGAGGGCGCGCCGCAGTTCGGCGACCGCTCGACCTACCAGATGGACCCGCCCAACGCCGACGAGGCGCTGCGCGAGGTGGCGCAGGACCTCGCCGAGGGCGCCGACGCCGTCATGGTCAAGCCGGCGCTGCCCTACCTGGACGTCGTGGCCCGGGTCGCCGACGCCGTCGACGTCCCGGTCAGCGCCTACCAGGTGTCCGGCGAGTACGCGATGGTCGAGGCGGCCGCGGCCAACGGCTGGATCGACCGCGAGCGGGCGATCCTCGAGACGATCACCGCCATCCGGCGGGCCGGCGCCGGCCAGGTGCTCACCTACTGGGCGGTCGAGGCCGCGCGCCTGCTCCGCTGATGGGCTACGTCGAGCCCGGGGGCTCCTGGCGGCCGTTCTGGCTGGTCGCCGGGGTCCTCGGGCTCCTCGCCGTCCTGGACCTGGCGCTGCCCGGCCCGGACGTGCCGCCGCTGCTGTGGGTGCTTGCCGTCGTCGCGGTGCTCGGCACCGTCGCCTTCGGCTGCACGGCGGCCCGGCGGGTGTGGACGGTGCGGGTCGACGGCGGCGGTCCCGACGGCGCGCTGTCGGTGGGCCGCGAGCGGGTGCCGCTGACCGACGTCGACGCCGCCCACCTGCGGGCCGTGCGCGAGGGGACGGCCGGCGTGGACGCCGGCGCCCCCGTCCTGGGCGGCGGGTGGTCGGTGCCGCGCGGTCGCACCGGGCTGCCGCTGCGGCTGACCGACGGGCGGACCGTGCTCGTGCCCACCCGCGACCCCGCGGCGCTCGCCGGCGCGCTGCTGGCCGCGGTCCCGGGCGGCGCCCCGCCGGGGAGCCCGACGTCACACGGCGCCGGCCCCGACACCCCCGACGGGCGTCCGGGGGGCGGGGGGACACTGGGGCCGTGACCTCGCTGGACACGACCCGGTACGACTACGACGCACCGGTCTCCGCCGACCTGTTCGCCCGCGGGCAGCGCGTGACCCCGGGCGGGGTGAACTCGCCGGTGCGCGCCTTCCGCGCCGTCGGCGGCACCCCGCGGTTCATCGCGCAGGCCCAGGGCCCCTGGCTGACCGACGCCGACGGCCGCCGCTACGTCGACCTCGTCGCGTCGTGGGGGCCGATGATCCTCGGCCACGCGCACCCGGCCGTCGTCGAGGCGGTGACCGCCGCCGCCCGCCGCGGGCTGTCCTTCGGCGCGCCCACCGAGGGCGAGCTCGAGCTCGCCGAGGAGATCATCGCCCGCGTGCGCCCGGTCGAGCGGGTGCGGCTGGTCAACTCCGGCACGGAGGCGGTGCTGTCCGCGCTGCGCCTGGCCCGCGGCGCCACCGGCCGGCCGCTGGTGGTCAAGTTCGCCGGCAACTACCACGGCCACGTCGACGCGCTGCTGGCCTCGGCCGGGTCCGGCGTCGCCACCCTCGGCCTGCCCGACACCCCCGGCGTCACCACCGGCGCGGCCGCCGACACGATCGTGCTGCCCTACAACGACGTCGCCGCCGTCGAGGCCGTCTTCGCCGAGCGCGGGTCCGACATCGCCGTCGTGGTCTCCGAGGCGGCGCCGGGCAACATGGGCGTCGTCCCGCCGCTGGACGGCTTCAACGCGCAGCTGCGCCGGATCACCGCCGAGCACGGCGCGCTGCTGCTGCTCGACGAGGTCATGACCGGCTTCCGGGTGTCCCGCTCGGGCTGGTACGGCCTCGACCCCGTCGACGCCGACCTGTTCACCTTCGGCAAGGTCATGGGCGGCGGGCTGCCGGCCGCGGCCTTCGGCGGGCGCGCCGACCTGATGGAGCAGCTGGCCCCGACCGGGCCGGTGTACCAGGCGGGCACGCTGTCGGGGAACCCGGTCGCCGTCGCCGCCGGGCTCACCACGCTGCGGCACTGCACCGACGACGTCTACGCCCGCTGCGACCGGGTCGCGGTCACCCTGCGCGGCGCGGCCAGCGCGGCCCTGTTCGCCGCCGGTGTCCCGCACCGGGTGCAGCAGGCCGGGTCGATGTTCTCGGTCTTCTTCGTCCCCGACGAGCGCCGGGTGCGCGACTACGACGACGCCCGCACCCAGGACACCGCCGCCCACCGCGCGTTCTTCCACGAGATGCTCGCCCGGGGCGTGTACCTGCCGCCGTCGGCGTTCGAGGCCTGGTTCGTCAGCGCCGCGCTCGACGACGAGGCCGTGGAGCGGGTGCTCGACGCGCTGCCCGCCGCCGCCCGCGCCGCCGCGGCCGCCGACCCCGCCGACGCCCCGTCCGACGAGGACGCGAAGGACGCCCAGGAGCTGCAACCCTGATGGAGACGACCGTCGTCCACCTGCTCCGGCACGGGGAGGTCCACAACCCCGGGAAGGTGCTCTACGGCCGGCTGCCCGGCTACCGGCTGTCGGAGGCCGGCGAGGCGATGGCCCGCCGCGCCGCCGAGTGGCTCGTCGGTCGCGGCGTCACGCACCTGGTCTCCAGCCCGCTGGAGCGGGCGCGGCAGACCGCCGCGCCGGTCGCCGAGACGCTGGGCCTGCCGGTCGCCGTCGACGAGCGGCTCATCGAGGCCGGCAACGCCTTCGAGGGGATGCCGGTGGCCGGCGGCCAGGGACTGGTGCGCCGGCCGCGGGACTGGTGGAAGCTGCGCAACCCGGTGCGGCCCTCGTGGGGCGAGCCCTACGTCGAGATCGCCGCGCGGATGCTGCTGGCCGTCGAGGCCGCCCGCGACGCCGCCCGGGGCGCCGCCGCCGTCTGCGTCAGCCACCAGCTGCCCATCTGGACGCTGCGGCTGCACCTGGAGGGGAAGCGGTACGTGCACGACCCGCGCCGGCGGCAGTGCGGGCTGGCCAGCGTCACGTCGGTGACCTACGAGGGCGACCGGGTCGCCGGCATCACCTACGCCGAGCCGGCCGGGGCCACCGACCCCGACGCGGTGCCCGGGGCATGACCGCCCCACGACAGCGCTCCGCCGGCGCCCCACGCTCCCGCGGGGTCCCCGGGAGGCGCGCCCTGACCGCCCTGCTGGCGTCGGCCGCCCTGCTGGCCGGCTGCTCCACGGGCTCCGACGCCGTCGACGTCAGCAACGGCGGCGAGTTCCGCTTCGTCGCGGCCACCCCGGCCGGCGAGGTGATCCCCGAGGGGGAGCGGGACTCCGCGCCCGCGTTCGGCGGCACCCTGGTCGGCGGTGGTGACTGGACCTCCGACGAGCTGGCCGGGCAGGTCGCCGTCCTCAACTTCTGGGGCTCCTGGTGCGCGCCCTGCCGGGTGGAGACGCCGGCGTTCCAGGAGGTCTACGCCGACGTCCGCGACCGGGGCGTGGCCTTCCTGGGCCTCAACGTCAAGGAGGCCGACGAGCAGTTCGCGCAGGCGTTCGTCGACAGCCAGGGCATCGAGTTCCCCTCGCTGTACGACCCCGCCGGCGAGGTCGCGCTGGCCTTCCGGGACTACCCGGCGAACGCGATCCCGTCCACGATCGTGCTGGACCGGGACGGCCGGGTCGCCGCCGTGTACACGGGCGAGGTGTCGCAGGAGGACCTGCGCGCCGTCCTCGACCGGCTGCTCGGGGAGGAGAGCTGAGTGGACGGCGTGCGTGAGCTCGTGACCGACGGCCCGCTGCTGGTGGCCGCCGTCGTCGCCGCGCTGGCCGGGCTGGTCAGCTTCGCCTCGCCCTGCGTGCTGCCGCTGGTGCCGGGCTACCTGTCCTACGTCACCGGGCTCGTCGGCACCGGCGCCCGCCCCGCGCCCGCGCCCGTCCCCGCCGGCCCGGGGGCCACCGCCACCGCCGTCCGCGCCGACGAGCGCACCCCGCGCGGGCGGATGGTGCTCGGCGCGCTGCTGTTCGTCCTCGGCTTCACCGTCGTGTTCGTCGCCGCCGGCGCGGCGTTCGGCGGGCTGGGCCGGCTGCTGGTCCAGTACGACGACGTCATCACCCGGGTGATGGGCGCGGTCGTCGTCGTGGTCGGCCTGGGCTTCCTCGGCTGGCTGCCGTTCCTGCAGCGCACCGCCCGGCTGTCGGTGCGCCCCGCGGCCGGGCTGGCCGGCGCCCCGCTGCTCGGCGTCGTCTTCGGGCTGGGCTGGACGCCGTGCCTGGGCCCGACGCTGTCGGCGGTCTACTCGCTGGCCTACACCGAGGCCACCGCCGGCCGCGGCGCGCTGCTGTCGGTCGCCTACTGCCTGGGCCTGGGCGTGCCGTTCGTGCTGGTCGCGCTCGGCGCCCGGTGGGCGGTCGGGGCGACGACGTTCCTGCGCCGGCACGCCCGCGGGGTCACCCGCTTCGGCGGCGCGGTGCTGGTGCTGGTCGGCCTGCTCCTGGTCACCGGCGCGTGGACCGAGATGATGGGCTGGCTGCGGTCCTGGCTGGCCGTCACCGGGCTGGGGGAGTCCGCGCCACTGTGACGACCACCGCCCCGCCCCGCCCGGCCGCCGCGCCCCCGCCGCCGGCCCCGCCCTCCGGGCTCCGCCGCGCCGGCGGGTTCCTGCTGCGCCAGTGGCGCCGGCTCACCGCCATGCGCACGGCGATCGTGCTGCTGTTCCTGCTGGCGCTGGCCGCCATCCCCGGCTCGCTGCTGCCGCAGCGGTCGCTGTCGCAGAGCAACGTCACGCAGTACTTCGCCGACCACCCGACGCTCGCGCCGCTGCTCGACCGGCTCTACCTGTTCGACGTGTTCGGCTCGCCGTGGTTCGCCGCGGTGTACCTGCTGCTGTTCGTCTCGCTCATCGGCTGCGTGCTGCCGCGCGCGCTCGAGCACGCCCGCGCGCTGCGCACCCCGCCGCCGCCCGCGCCCCGGCGGCTGACCCGGCTCCCCGACGCCGCCGCGCTGCCCACCGCGCTGCCGGCCGCCGGCGCCCTCGACGTCGTCGAGGAGGAGCTGCGGGTCCGCCGCTACCGCGTGGTGCGCCGCGAGCGGGACGGCGTGGCCGAGCTGTCGGCCGAGAAGGGCCTGCTCAAGGAGACCGGCAACCTGGTCTTCCACCTGGCGCTGGTCGGCCTGCTGCTGGCGCTGGCCGGCGGCAAGCTGTGGGGCTACGAGGGCAGCATCCTGGTCACCGAGGGCCAGCGGTTCTGCAACTCGTTCCAGCAGTACGACACCCACTCCTCCGGCGCGCTGGTGGAGGGCAGCGACCTGACGCCGATCTGCGTCGGGCTCGACGACTTCCGCGCCACCTACGAGCAGGACCTCACCGCCTCCTCGTTCACCGCCGACATCACCTACGGCGCCCCCGGCGAGGAGGGCCGGCCGACGACGATCGGCGTCAACGACCCCCTGCGGGTCGACGGCGACCGGGTCTACGTCACCGGCCACGGGTTCAGCCCGACGTTCACCGTGACCCGGCCCGACGGGTTCAGCATCGACGACGTCTCGGCGCCGTTCCTCCCCAGCGACCAGCGGATGATGGGCAGCCAGGGCGCGCTCAAGCTGCCCGACCTCGGCGCGGGCACCGAGGACCAGTTCGCGCTGGAGGGCTTCTTCGCGCCGACCGGCCTGACGCAGGGCGGGGTCCTCACCTCGATCGACCCGCGCCCGCTGGCGCCGCAGGTGGCGGTCGTGGCCTACGAGGGCTACCTCGGCCTGGACTCCGGCCTGCCGCAGTCGGTCTACTCGCTCGACGCCTCGCAGATCGAGCGCGGCCGGCTCACCGAGGTCGGCCGGGGCAACCTGTCGGTCGGGGAGTCGCTGACCCTGCCCGACGGGACGACGGTGACCTTCACCGGTTACAAGGAGTTCGCCGCCCTGCAGTTCTCGCACGACCCGGGTCAGGTGTGGGTGCTCGCCGCGGCGATCGCGGTGCTGGCCGGCCTGCTCGGGATGCTGCTGCTGCGCCGGGAGCGGGTCTTCGCCCGCGCCACCGGGCCCTCCGCCGACGGCGGTACCGTGCTCGAGGTCGGTGGACTGACTCGAGGCAGCGGCGACAGCGCACCGCGCTTCACGGCGTTGACCGACGACCTGCGGGCGGCCCTCGCCGCCCGCGCCGCGACCCGTGCCCCGTCCGGGGGCGCACCCGAGACCGGAGGCACACCCGCGTGACCGCCGACCAGCTGTCCGGACTGTCGGACACCCTGTTCTCCGTCAGCGTCGGCCTGTACTCGCTCGCCGTCGTCGCCTTCGCCGCCCAGCTGGCCTTCGGCCGCCGGCCCGCCCGCGCCCGCGCGCTGGTCGGCGCCGGCGCCCCGGTCGACGAGCCGGTGGCCCCCGAGGCGGCCCCGGCCGGCACGGACGACCCGCCGGCGGTGCGCCGCTGGGGCCTGGTGGCGATGCTGCTCACCGCCCTGGGGGCGCTCACCCACGCCGGCGTGCTCGTCGCCCGCGGCCTGGCCGTCGACCGGCTGCCCTGGGGCAACATGTACGAGTTCGCCGTCGCGGTCGTGCTGGTCGCCGTCGTGGCCTTCCTCGTCCTCGCCGTCCGCTCACCGGCCCTGCGGCACCTGGGCCTGTTCGTCCTCGCCCCGGTCGTGGTCAGCCTGGTCGCCATCGGGCTGTTCCTCTACGTCGAGAGCGCCCCGCTCGTGGCGGCGCTGCGGTCGAGCTGGCTGGCCGTGCACGTGACGACGGCGATCCTCGGCTTCGGTGTCTTCTTCGTCAGCGGCATCGCCAGCGTGCTCTACCTGGTCCGCGGCCGGTTCGAGGCCCGCGGCGGCGACCCGTCGTCGTCGCGCCTGGTGGCGCGCATCCCCCCGGCCGCCACGCTGGACCGGGTCGCGCACCGCACGGCGATCTTCGGCTTCCCGATCTGGACCTTCGCGGTCATCGCCGGCGCCATCTGGGCCGAGAGCGCCTGGGGCCGGTTCTGGGGCTGGGACCCCAAGGAGACGTGGGCCTTCATCGCCTGGGTGGTCTACGCCGCCTACCTGCACGCCCGGACGACGGCGGGCTGGCGGGGCCGCCCCGCGGCGTGGGTCAACGTGGTCGGCCTGGGCGTCATGGTCTTCAACCTGCTGTACGTGAACATGGTGTCGTCCGGGTTGCACAGCTACGGCGGTGTCGACTGACCTGCGTCCCGTCCGCCCCACCCGCCCCACCCCTCACTCCCGTGAGGGGGTCCGGGCGCGGGTTCCCGGCCCGGCGTGTTGCGATGGGCGCATGACTGCACGCGCGGGGGGACGCCGTGGGTAGACACGCAGCCGCCGACGGCGCCGGCACCGACCCGATCGTGGCGGCCGCGCTGGCCACCGGCACCCCGGCGACCCGGCACGCGCCCGGCGCCACCGCCCAGGGGACCGAGGGCGACCTGGGCTGGCCGGGGGACACCACCACCGGCGGCGGGCTCGGCTGGCCGGGCTCGCTGGACCGGGCCGACGACGCCGGCGCGGCGGCCGGGACCGACGCGACCGAGGGCCCCGAGGCCACCGCGCGCATCGACGTCGTCCCCGCCGTGCCCGGGACCGCGCCGGACGGGGACCCGGAGCCGCCGGGCCCGCGCGGCTGGCGCCGTCTGTTCGGCGGCCGCGCGGCCTGAAGGACCCCGCTGCCCCCCTCGCAGGCTCAGGGGCGGGACCCGGCGGCAGGGCGACGGCCGGCCGGGGCGGTCCTCGGCCTGCGGTCCGGCTAGGCGGGGGAGCCGTCGTCGCGGCGGACGCGGCGGCCGAGCTCGCGGAGGAACTCCGGGTCGTCGTCGGGGGCGACCGGGCGCGACGCGCGGGAGGGCCGCGGACGACGGGCAGGCCGCTCCCGGCGCAGCTCGCTCCCGGCGACCGCCGTCGCCCGGACCACGAGCACCACCACGAGCACCGCCACCAGCAGCAGCACGACCGGCACCCGGCCTCCCCTCTCCAGGAACGTCCCTGCCACCCAATGTACGAGCGCGGGGATACTCGGGGAGCGGGCCGCGACCGCGTCCGCACACGACCTGGACGGAGCCCCCCATCGACGCCGTCGACCGGCAGCTGATCGACCTGCTGCGCGCCAACGGCCGCGCCAGCATCGCCGAGCTGGCCCGGCAGGTCGGGCTCTCCGCGCCGGCCGTGCACGAGCGCGTGGGCAAGCTGGAGGCCTCCGGCGTGGTCCTCGGCTACCGCGCCGTCGTCGACCCGGCCGCCCTCGGGCTCGACGTCACCGCGCTGATCGGCGTCATCGAGAGCGACGCCGTCGACGACACCGGCGTGGAGGCGGCGCTGCGGGCGATGCCCGAGGTCGAGGACTGCTGGCGGGTCGCCGGCAGCGAGGGCTACGTGCTCAAGGTCCGGGTGACCGACATCCCGGCACTCGAGGCCGCCATCAACGCGTTGAACAGGATCGAGGGCGTCGCCCGCACCCGCACGACCGTCGTGCTCTCCACGAAGTGGGAGGGCCGGACGGGATGACGCCCGACAGCACGCAGGAGGACAGCAGCATGGCCGAGAGCACCACCCCGGGCGCGCCCACCGGCGGTCCCGCGACCCCGCCGCGGATCGCGCCGTGGCTGCTGCTCTACACGCTCGGCCGGCTGGTCATCGCCGTCGCGCTCGTCGCGCTCATCTGGCTGGTCGGTCTGCCCGGCTTCCCGGCGCTGCTGTTCGGCCTGCTGCTGTCGATGCCGGTGGCGCTGGTGCTGCTGCGCCCGGTCCGCGACAAGCTGACCGAGGGCCTGGCCGCCCGCAGCGTCGCCCGCCGCACCCGCAAGGAGCAGCTGCGCGCCCGGCTGTCGGGCGACGCCGCCGCCTGAGCCCGCCTCAGCCCGACAGGGCGAGCCCGGCGCCGAGCAGCACGCCGGTGGCCAGGGTGAGCAGGCCGGTGGCCTGCAGCGCGGCGATCAGGGCCGGCCCGCGGCCGCCGGAGAGCACCACCCGCGACGGCGGCACGGCCAGCGGCGCGGCGGCCAGCGCGAGCAGCGCCCACGGCCGGCCCACCCCGATCGCCACGACGACGGCGAACGCGACCGCGAGCAGGCCGACGTAGAACCGCCGGGTCGCGCGGTCGCCGAGCAGCACCGCGAGCGTGCGCTTGCCCACCCGCGCGTCGCCCTCGACGTCGCGCAGGTTGTTGACCACCAGCAGCGCCACCGACAGCAGCCCGATCGGCACCGCGGCGGCCAGCGCCAGCCCCTCGACCCGCCCGGTCTGCACGAACGTCGTCCCGGCGACGGCGACCAGGCCGAAGAACACGAAGACGAACACCTCGCCGAGCGCCCGGTAGCCGTAGGGCAGGGGGCCGCCGGTGTAGGTCCAGGCCGCGGCGATGCACACCGCGCCGACCGCGACCAGCCACCAGCTCGACAGCGCCGCCAGCACCAGCCCCGCGACCCCCGCGACGGCGAAGGACAGCAGCGCCGCCGTCAGCACCGCGCGGGGCGAGGCCGCGCCCGAGCCGACCAGCCGCATCGGCCCGACCCGGACGGCGTCGGTGCCGCGCCTGCCGTCGGAGTAGTCGTTGGCGTAGTTGACCGCCACCTGCAGCGCCAGGGCCACGAGCAGCGCCAGCAGCGCGGGCACGAGCCGGAAGCCGTCGAGCGCGGCCGCGGCGCCGGTGCCCACGAGCACCGGGGCGAGCGCGGCCGGCAGGGTGCGGGGCCGGGCGCCGGCCACCCACTGCGCGGGGGTCGCCATCAACGGACCCCTCCACCCAGGGCGGCCGCCACGCCGCGGCGGTCGGGCTTGCCGGTGTGCAGCGTCGGCACCGACCCGATCAGGTGCAGCTCGCGCGGCGCGGACGGGCCGCCCAGCCGCTCGGCCACCCACGGCCGCAGGGCCGCGAGGTCGGGTGCGGCGCCCGGCGCCGGGACGACGGCGGCCACCACCCGCTGCCCCCACTCGTCGTCGGGCCGGCCGAAGACCACGGCGTCGGCGACGGCGGGGTGCTCGCGCAGCGCCCCCTCGACCGCCTGCGGGGCCACGTTCACCCCGCCGGTGACGACGACGTCGTCGAGCCGCCCGGCCACCGTCAGCCGCCCGTCGGGGCCGACGCTGCCGGCGTCGCGGGTGCGGAACTCCCCGCCGGCGAACGCAGCCGCGGTGCTCTCCGGGTCGCGGCGGTAGCCGAGCGCCAGCACCGGTCCGGCGATCGCGATCCCCTCGTCGTCCGCGCGCACCCGGACGCCGTCGAGCGGGACGCCGTCGTAGACGCACCCGCCCGCGGTCTCGGTCGTGCCGTAGGTGGTCACCACCGCGACGCCGGCCTCGCGGGCGCGCGCCAGCAGCCCCGGGTCGGTGGCCGCGCCACCGACGAGCACCGCGTCGAACGCGCGCAGCGCCGCCGGCTCGCGCTCCAGGTACCGGCGCAGCTGGGTGGGCACCAGCGCGGTGTACCGCCGGCCGGCGGACATCCGCGCCACCGCCGCGGCCAGGTCCTCCCCGGGCGCGGGCACGGTGGGCGCCGTGCCGCCGAGCACCGACCGCACCAGCACCTGCAGCCCGGCGATCGCCGACACCGGCAGCGCGAGCAGCCAGGCGCCCGGGCCGCCGAGCCGGTCGAGGGTCGCCGTCGCCGAGGCCCGCAGCGCCGCGGCCGGCAGCAGCACGCCGCGCGGGCCGCCGGTCGACCCGGAGGTGACGACGACGAGGTCGGCGCCGTCCTCGAGCGGCTCGTCCGGCGCGAGGACCTCCCGCGCGGCCGCCGCGGGCGGCCCGGCCGGGAGGACGGCGAGCGGCGCGGCGCCCTCCAGGCAGGCGCGGACGGCGGGCAGCACGGTGCCGAGGACGGCGTCGGGGGAGTCCGGCGCGGGGAGGACGGTCAGCTGCCGGATCACGGGTCCCGAGGGTACGTCGCGCGCGACATAGGCTTGCGGGCGTGATCACCCCCGCCGGCCTCCCCGAGGGGATCGACCGGCTGGCGGTGTGGTCGGTGCCGATGCGCACCCGCTTCCGCGGCATCGACGTCCGCGACGGCGTGCTCGTGCACGGCCCGGCCGGCTGGGGCGAGTTCTCCCCGTTCTGGGACTACGGCGTGCGGGAGAGCCGCCGCTGGTGGTCGGCCGCCGCCGAGGCCGCGCTGCAGGGCTGGCCCGCGCCGGTGCGCGACGCGGTGCCGGTCAACGCGACCGTCCCCGCGGTGGGCCCCGAGCGGGCGCACGCGATCGTGACCGCGTCGGGCTGCCGGACGGCGAAGGTGAAGGTGGCCGAGCCGGGCCAGACCGCCGGCGACGACCTCGCCCGCGTGGAGGCCGTCCGCGACGCGCTCGGCCCGTCCGGTGCGCTGCGGGTCGACGCCAACGCCGCCTGGGACGTCGACACCGCCGTCGCCCGCATCCGGGAGCTGGACCGGGTGGGTCTGGAGTACGTCGAGCAGCCCTGCGCGACGCTGGCCGAGCTCGCCGCGCTGCGCCGCCGGGTCGACGTCCGGGTCGCCGTCGACGAGGGCGTGCGCCGCGCCGACGACCCGCTGGGCGTCGACCTGCGGGAGGCCGGCGACGTCGTCGTCCTCAAGGTGCAGCCGCTCGGCGGCGTGCGGGCCGCGCTGCGCGTGGCCGAGGCGCACGGGCTGCCGTGCGTGGTCTCCTCCGCGCTGGAGTCCTCGGTGGGCATCGCCGCGGGGGTCGCGCTGGCCGCCGCGCTGCCCGAGCTGCCCTTCGCCTGCGGCCTGGCCACGGTCGCCCTCCTGGACGGCGACGTCACCGACGCCCCGCTGCTGCCGGTGGACGGCGCACTGCCGGTGACCCGGCCCGACCCCGGCCGGCTGGACGCCGTGACCGCGCCGGGCGACGTCACCGCCCGCTGGACGGAGCGGCTGGGCGCGGTGCTGGCCGCGTGAACCCCTCCACCGCGCTGGCCCGCGTGCTGGTCGACGAGCTGGTCCGCGGCGGCGTCCGCGAGGCCGTCGTCGCGCCCGGCTCCCGCTCGGCGCCGGTCGCCCTGGCGCTGGCCGCCGCCGAGCGGGCCGGCGTCCTGCGGCTGCACGTGCGCATCGACGAGCGCACGGCGTCCTTCCTCGCCCTGGGCCTGGCCCGCGCGTCCGGCCGGCCGGTGCCGGTGCTCACCACCTCCGGGACGGCGACCGCGCACCTGCACGCCGCCGTCCTCGAGGCCGACGTCAGCGGGGTGCCGCTGCTGGCGCTGACCGCCGACCGGCCGCCGGAGCTGCGCGGCACCGGCGCCAACCAGACGATCGAGCAGCCGGGCCTGTACGGCGGCGCGGTGCGCTGGGCGGCCGACGTCGGCGTGCCCGAGGCCGGCCGCGAGGCCGCGCAGAACCGCTACTGGCGCTCGGTGGTGTCCCGGGCACTGCTCGCGGCCACCGGCGTCCTGTCCGGCGACCCCGGGCCGGTGCAGTTGGACCTGCCCTTCCGCGACCCGCTGCTGCCCGAGGAGGAGCCCGGCCCGCTGGCGGGCCCGTGGGCCGGCCGGGACGGTGGCGCGCCGTGGACCGCCGGCGCGTCCGCGCCCGCCGCGGCCGCACCGATCGCCGACGGCCCGCGCACGCTCGTCGTCGCCGGGGACGGGCCCGACGCCGCCGGCCGGGCGTGGGCGGCCGGCGCCGCCGCGGCCGGCTGGCCGGTGGTCGCCGAGCCGAGTGGCGGGGCGTGGACCGACGGCGCGGTGCGCGGCGGGGCGCTGCTGCTCGGCGTGCCCGGCTGGCTGGACGCGCACCGGCCCGACCGGGTGGTCGTCGTCGGCCGGCCGACGCTGTCCCGGCCGGTGTCCGCGCTGCTGGCCGACCCGCGGGTGCGCGTGGAGACCGTGGTCGCCGGGCCGCGCTGGCCCGACGCCGGCCGCTCCGCCGCGCTGGTCACCCGCGCCGCCCCGCCGGCCGGGCCGCCCTGCGACCCCGGCTGGTCCGCCGCCTGGCGCGCGGCCGCGGACCGGGTGGGCGCCGCCGTCGACGCCGCCCTGGACGCCGCGCCCGGGCTGACCGCCGCCCGGCTGGCCCGCGACGTCGTCGCCGCGCTGCCGCCGGGGGCGCTGCTGGTGCTCGGCTCCTCCACGCCGGTGCGCGACGTCGACCGGCTCGCCGTCCCGCGCGGCGACGTCGCCGTGCTCGCCAACCGCGGCGTCGCCGGCATCGACGGCACGGTGTCCACCGCCGTCGGCGCCGCGCTGGTCCACGGCGGGCCGGCGGTGGCGCTCATGGGCGACCTGACGTTCCTGCACGACCTGCAGGGGCTGCTCACCGGCGAGGGCGAGCCGCGCCCGGACCTCACCGTGGTGGTGCCCGACAACGACGGGGGCGGGATCTTCGCCCAGCTGGAGCCCGGGCGGCCGGCGTACGCCCACGACTACCGGCGGGTGTTCGGCACGCCGCACGGGCGGGACCTGGTCGCCGTCGCGGCGTCCCTGGGGTGGGAGGCGGTGGCGGTGACCACGCCGGAGGAGCTCGCCGCCGCGCTGGCGCGCGGCGGGCCGCGGGTGGTCGTCGCCCGCACCGACCAGCGCGCGGAGGCCGACCTCGCCGTCGCCCTGCGGGAGGCCGCGGGCCGCGCGCTGGCCTGACCGGTCCGAGGAGCGCCGGAGAGGGCCCGGGCACGGCCCGGGAGCTCGTCCCAGGCCCTCGTGACGGGCCGGTCCGGCACGCGTTCCCGGTGGCCTTCGTCACGGGACCCGGCGCGGACGCGGCGGGGACGGCGCGACCCCGGCAGGGCCCGATCGTGCGCGGCGAGCAGCGGGTTCCGTTACCCGCGCGGTGGTCACGCCGACGTCACGCCGTACCCCACACGCCCCGGCCGAACCGCCGTGTGACCGCCGTCACGACGACAGTCGACATGACGACACGTAACGTTTTGGCTGCGCTCAGCGAACACAGAGCGCGGCGCCGGTCCGCCAAACCCTGCCCACCGGTCGCCCACGTCAACTCCCAGGGCAGGGGTGGGGGACCCACTCTTCCGGCGCGCGACGGCCTACGGGGGCCTGTCGGAGCGCGCCTCGGGGTGAAGCCGCGGACCGCGGCCGGGCACCGATCGCCCGAACCCGACAGCTCACCTCGCCGGCGGTGATCGGGAGATCATCACCATGCCCAAGCACCGCGCACCCCGCTACGTCCGCACCAAGAAGGTCATCGCCAAGGCCCCTGTCGCCGCCGGCGCCGCCGCCGTCGGTCTGGGCGTCCTGAGCTCGCCGGCCTCCGCCTCCACCACCCACGACTGGACCGGCGTCGCCCAGTGCGAGTCCAGTGGCAACTGGAGCATCAACACCGGCAACGGCTACTACGGCGGGCTGCAGTTCAGCCAGTCCACCTGGGCCGCCTTCGGGGGCACCGACCTCGCCCCGCGCGCCGACCTCGCCACCCCGGCCGAGCAGGTCCAGATCGCCGAGGCCGTCCTGGCCGGCCAGGGCGTCGGCGCCTGGCCGACCTGCGGCAAGTACCTGACCGACGGCACCACCGCGGCCGCCGCCGAGGCGCCGGCCGCTCCCGCCGAGCAGGCCGCCCCGGCCGCCGAGGCCCCGGCCGCTCCGGCCGAGCAGCCGGCCGCCGAGCAGGCCGCCCCGGCCGAGCAGGCCGAGGTCAGCACCGAGGAGTACACCGTCCGCTGGCGGGACACGGTGGCGAAGATCGCCGCCGCCCACGGCCAGAGCTGGCGGGAGCTCTACGAGCGCAACGTCGACGTCATCGGCGGCAACCCGAACCGGATCTACCCCGGTCAGGTGCTGGCGCTCAGCGGCTCGACCGCCGCCCCGGCCGAGGCCGCTGCGGCTCCCGCCGCCGAGGCCGCCCCGGCCCCGGTCGCCGCCGCCGGCGAGGCGGCGCCCGCCGCCACCCCGCCGATCGCCGAGGCCGCCCCGCAGGTCGCGCAGGCCTCGGTCGTCGCCGAGATCACGAACACCGCCGGCGCGATCCACGAGGCCGTGCAGGCGGCGGCGAACGCCGTCGTCAGCAACGTCCCGGGCGCCGCGGACATCACCCTCGGCGGCACGCGGGCCAGCGCGGTCGACCCGGACGGTCACCCCTCCGGCAAGGCGCTGGACTACATGGTCATGTCCGACGCCGCCCTCGGCGACGCGATCGCCCAGTACCACGTCGACCACTGGGACGAGCTCGGCGTCGAGTACGTCATCTGGCAGCAGCGCATCCTGACCTCGCCCGACGGCGCCTGGAAGGCGATGGAGGACCGCGGCGGCGCGACCGCCAACCACATGGACCACGTGCACGTGAACTACGTGGGCTGACCTCCGCCTCACCCGACGAGGGCCCCGACCGCGCGCCGCGGCCGGGGCCCTCGTCGTTCCCGGGGCAGGACGGCGGCCGGCCGGGAGCGGGCCGGCTCAGCCCTCGAGCGCGGCCTGGAAGGCGGCGAACTTCGACTGGGTCTCGGCGAGCTCGGCCGCCGGGTCGGAGCCGGCGACGATGCCGCAGCCGGCGAACAGCCGGGCCGAGCACGGGTCGTCGTCGACCAGTTGCGCGCAGCGGAGGGCCAGCCCGAACTCGCCGTCCCCGCGGGCGTCGAGCCAGCCCACCGGCCCGGCGTAGCGGCCGCGGTCCATGCCCTCCAGCTCGGCGATGACCCCGGCGGCGGCCTCGGGCGGGGTGCCGCAGACGGCGGCGGTGGGGTGCGCGGCGTCGACCAGCTCCAGCAGCCCGGCGCGGCCGCGGGCGCCCGAGCGGCGCTGGGTGCCGACGACGTCGGTGGCCAGGTGCCGCACGTTGGGCAGCGTGAGCAGCGAGGGCTGCTCCGGCACCGACAGCGCGGTGCAGAACGGGTCGAGCGCCCGCACGAGCGAGTCGACGGCGAGGGCGTGCTCGGCGCGGTCCTTGGCGCTGGCCAGCAGGCCGGCCGCGAGCCGCTCGTCCTCGGCGCCCGCGCCGCGCGGGGCGGTGCCGGCCAGCACCCGCGCCGACAGCTGCCGGCCGGTGCGGCGCAGCAGCAGCTCGGGGGTGGCGCCGAGCAGCCCGTCGACGGCGAAGGTCCAGCAGTCGGGGAAGCGGGCGGCCAGCCGGTCGAGCAGGCGGCGGGGGTCCAGCGGCACGTCGGCGGTGACCAGCAGGTCGCGCGCGAGCACCACCTTGGCGAGGTCACCGGCGCCGATGCGGCCGATCGCGGCGGACACCGCGCCGCACCACGAGGCGGGGTCGAGCGCGCCGTCGGCGTAGCGCAGCCGCCCCGGCGCGGGGGTCAGCGGCTCGCGGGCCGCCGCCAGCACGTCGCCCGGGTCGGCGTCGCCGGTCGTGGTCACCCAGGCGACGCCGTCGCGGCGGCCGACGACGACCTCGGGGACGACGAACACCGACGTCTCCCGCGCGGGGTCGAACGCGACGCTCGCGAACACGACCGGCCCGGAGCCGGGCACGCCCACCTCGTCGTCGACGGCGAGGGCGGCGCTGCGGTCGGCCCACCAGGCGGCGGCCTCGGCCAGCGCGCCGGCACCGGAGACCTCGAGGCGGTCCGCCTCGCCCCAGCCGACCAGGCCCTCGCCGCGGCGCACCCAGGACAGCGCGCCCTCGCGCGGCAGCAGCGCCAGCAGGTCGGGGGAGTCGGGCAGCGCGACCGTGGTCACGGCGGGCGCGGCGGCGTCCGGGGTGGTCACCGCCGCTGCCGTCACGTCCCCCAGCGTAGGCAGCCGGTAGCGTCGTCCGCCGTGGCAGACCGGCGAGACAGCGCACACACCGCCGGGTCGAGGGCCGGGCTGGACAAGCAGCCGCACGAGGTCGCGGCCATGTTCGACGGCGTCGCCCGCCGCTACGACCTCACCAACACCGTGCTCTCCGGCGGTCGCGACGCCGCCTGGCGGCGGGCCACCCGCGAGGCGCTGGGCGCCCGGCCGGGGGACCTCGTCCTCGACGTCGCCGCCGGCACCGCCGTCTCCACGGTGGAGCTCGCCGCCGGGGGCGTGCGCGCCGTCGCCTGCGACTTCTCCCAGGGGATGCTGCTGGCCGGCGCGGGACGGCCGGTGCCCAAGGTGGCCGGCGACGCGATGGCGCTGCCGTTCGCCGACGCGAGCGTCGACGGGCTGGTCGTCTCCTTCGGCCTGCGCAACGTGGCCGACCCCGACGTCGCGCTGCGCGAGTTCGCCCGGGTCGTCCGGCCGGGCGGGCGGCTCGTCGTCTGCGAGTTCTCCAGCCCCACCTGGAAGCCGTTCCGCACCGTCTACACCGAGTACCTCATGCGGGCGCTGCCGCGGATCGCCCGCGCGGTGAGCAGCAACCCCGACGCCTACGTCTACCTGGCCGAGTCGATCCGCGCCTGGCCCGATCAGCCGGCGCTCGCCGCCCGCATCCAGGCCGCCGGGTGGACCGACGTCGCCTGGCGCAACCTCACCGGCGGCGTCGTCGCGCTGCACCGCGCCGTCCGCCCCTGACGGGCCGCCGGCGAGGGCTCCCGCGGCACGCCCACGGGGATAGCGTCGCCGCATGACGACACCGACACCGATGCCCGAGCCGCCCGGTCCGTCGCCGTCCCCGGTCGACCCGATCTCCCCGCCGTCGCCGGCCCCGCTGCCGCAGCCGAGCCCCACCGACCCGAGCGCCCCGCCGCCGTCGGGACCCCAGCCCGTCTGACCCGGGCCGCGCGGTGGACGGCCGCCCGTACCGCGACCGGCGCGACGCCGGCCGGCAGCTCGCCGCGCGCCTGACCGACCCCGCCCGTCCCCCCGCCGTGCCGCTCGGCCCCGACGCGCTCGTCCTCGGCCTGCCCCGCGGCGGCGTCCTGGTCGCGGCCGAGGTCGCGGCGGCGCTCGGCGCGGAGCTCGACGTGGTCGCCGTCCGCAAGCTCGGCCTGCCCGAGCGGCCGGAGCTGGCCATGGGCGCGCTGGCCGCGGTGGGGGAGACCGTCGAGAGCGTCCGCAGCGAGTCCGTCCTCGCCCGCAACCCCGTCGGACCGGCCGCCGCGGACGAGGTGCGCCGCTCCGAGCTCGCCGAGCTGCGCCGGCGCCAGCTCGCCTACCGCGGCGACCGGCCGCCGCCCGCGCTCGCCGGCCGCACCGCCGTCCTCGTCGACGACGGGCTGGCCACCGGCTCCACCATGCGCGCCGCCCTCGCCGCGGTCCGCGCGGCCGGCCCCGCCGCGGTCGTCGTCGCGGTGCCCGTCGGGGCGCCCGACGTGTGCGCCGACCTGTCCGTGCTGGCCGACGAGGTCGTCTGCCCGGTCACCCCGCACCCGTTCGGCGCGGTGGGCCGCTACTACGACGACTTCGGCGAGACGTCCGACGACGAGGTGCGCGCCGCGCTCGCCGGCGGCTCCGGCGGGGGGCCCGCCTAGGCTCGGGACGACCGCAGACCGAGCACCGAGGGGGCCGCGCGTGACGAGTCCGACCGCCGGGGGCAGCGCCGACGTCGTGGTGGTCGGTGCGGGGCCGGCCGGGTCGGCCGCGGCCTGGACGCTGGCCACCGCCGGGCTCGACGTCGTCGTGCTGGAGAAGGCGCGCTTTCCGCGGGAGAAGGTCTGCGGCGACGGCCTGACCCCGCGCGCGGTGAAGGCGCTCGACGAGATGGGGATCGACGTCTCCCCGGAGGCCGGCTGGGTGCGGCACCGGGGCCTGCGGGTCTTCGGCGGCGGCCGGGTCGTCGAGGTCGACTGGCCGCAGCTGTCCTCCTGGCCCGGCTACGGGCTCATCCGGCCGCGGAAGGACCTCGACCCGATGCTCGCCGAGCACGCGGTGGCCGCCGGCGCCCGGCTCGAGCAGGAGGTCACCGTCACCGGCCCGTTGCTGGACGACGCCGGCCGGGTCGTGGGCGTGCACGCGCAGGCCGGCCCGGACAGGGAGGCGGTGACCTGGCGGGCGCCGCTGGTCGTCTCCGCGGAGGGCCTGTCCGGCCGGCTGGCCAAGGCGATCGGCCTGACCCGCCGCGAGGACCGCCCGCTCGGCGTCGCCGTCCGCCGGTACGTCGAGACGCCGCGCGGCGAGGACCCCTACCTCGACATCTCCTTCGACCTCTCCGCCGAGGGCCCCACCGCCGACTCGATGCCCGGCTACGGCTGGTCCTTCGGCATGGGCGACGGCACCGCCAACGTCGGCTTCGGCCTGCTCGACACCCGCCGCGGCGGCGAGACCGACGCCCGCACCGTGCTGCGCCGCTGGCTGGCCACCCTGCCGCCGGAGTGGCAGCTGGGCGAGGAGCACGCGGTCACCCCGCTGCGCGGCGCCGGCCTGCCGATGGCGCTCAACCGCGGGCCGGCCTACACCCGCGGCCTGCTGCTGGCCGGCGACACCGCCGGCGTGGTCAACCCGTTCAACGGCGAGGGCATCAGCTACGCGCTGGAGACCGGCCGCATGGCCGGGGAGACGGCGGCCGCGGCGCTCGCGACACCGGAGGGGCCGGCCCGCGAGGCGATGCTGCGCCGCTACCCCGAGCGGCTGCGCGAGGCCTACGGCCGCCACCACCGGCTCGGGATGGCCTTCCTGGCCCTGCTCGACCGGCCCGGCCTGGTCCGCTTCGCCACCGCGCACGGGCTCGAGCGGCCGGCGATGGTGAACGCCGCGCTGCGGCTGATGGGCAACCTCTCCGACGGCCGCGACGGCGACCGCTTCGACCGCGTGGTCGCCGTCCTCACCCGCCTGGCGCCGTCCGTCTGAGGAGCGCCGGAAGCGGTCCGTGACCGGACCGTGACCCGGGGATGTGAACTCACTCACCCCCCGCGCTTCACTTGCCGCCCCCGGCGGCATAGGCTCGTGGCGCGAGTTTGTGAATTTCTTCACAAGCCCACGAGCCGCCGAGGGAGGCGCCGGTGCTGTCGTCCTACGTCCCGATCGTGGGGCTGTTCGCGCTCGCCGCGGCCTTCGCGCTGTTCTCGGTGACGGTCGCGCCGTTCGTCGGTCCGCGCCGCTACAACCGGGCGAAGCTCGAGGCGTACGAGTGCGGCATCGAGCCGGTCGACCAGCCGCTGCACGGCGGCCGCTTCCCGGTGAAGTACTACCTGACGGCGATGCTCTTCATCGTCTTCGACATCGAGATCGTCTTCCTCTACCCGTGGGCCGTCGCCAACGACGCGCTGGGTGTCTTCGGCCTGGTCGAGATGGTGGTCTTCATCGCCACCGTCTTCCTCGCCTACGCCTACGTCTGGCGCCGCGGCGGCCTCGAGTGGGACTGACGGAGGGGAGCTGACGTGGGTCTCGAGGAGAAGCTGCCGAGCGGCTTCCTGCTGACCACGGTGGAGAAGCTGGTCAACTGGACGCGCAAGTCCTCGCTGTGGCCGGCCACCTTCGGCCTGGCGTGCTGCGCCATCGAGATGATGGCCACCGGCGCCGGCCGGTACGACCTGGCCCGCTTCGGCATGGAGGTCTTCCGCGCCTCCCCGCGCCAGGCCGACCTCATGATCGTCGCCGGCCGGGTGAGCCAGAAGATGGCGCCGGTCCTGCGGCAGATCTACGACCAGATGCCCGAGCCGCGGTGGGTGCTCGCCATGGGCGTCTGCGCCAGCTCCGGCGGCATGTTCAACAACTACGCGGTGGTGCAGGGCGTCGACCACGTGGTGCCGGTCGACATGTACCTGCCCGGCTGCCCGCCGCGCCCGGAGATGCTCATGGACGCGATCCTCAAGCTGCACCACAAGATCCAGAACGAGCCGCTCGGTCCGAAGCGGGCCCGCCGGCTCGAGGAGGAGCGGGCCGAGGGCCGCGCCCCCGACCTGCTGGTCGAGATGCCCTCCAGCGTCCGCGCCGACAAGGCCAAGCGGGCGGCCTACGAGCAGGCCGCGGCCCTCGGGCGCACGGGCCAGTTCGCCATCGAGCAGCGCGGGGGCGACGCCGTCCTCCTGCCCGGACCGCGCGGCGGGTCCCGGTGACCGGCCCCGGCGACCGCAGCGGCGCCGACGCCTCGCAGGGCGCCGCGGCCGCGGGCGGCGGCTTCCGCAAGGGCGCGTTCGGCGTCAGCGGCAGCGGCGACACCTCCGGGTTCGGCGGCCTGGTCCGCGTCGAGCCCGGCGGCGCGGTCGCGCTGCACTCCACCGACCGCCCCTACGGCGGCTGGTTCGACGAGGTGACCGACGCGCTGATCGACGCCGTCGGCGCGGCCACCTACGCCGCTGCCGTGCAGCGCGTCCTCGTCGACCGCGGGGAGATCACCTACTTCGTCGCCCGCGAGCACCTGCTCACCCTGGTCCGGGCGCTGCGCGACGACGACGCCCTGCGCTTCGAGCTGTGCAGCAGCGTCTCCGGCGTCGACTACCTCGACAGCGGCGGCCCCGCGGTGGACGCCGGCCGGCCGCGGCTGCACGTCGTCTACCACCTGACCTCGATGACCTACCGGCGGCGGATCCGGCTCGAGGTCGCCGTCACCGCCGAGGACCCGCACGTGCCGTCGGTGTCCTCGGTCTACCCGACGGCGGACTGGCACGAGCGGGAGACGTACGACATGTTCGGCGTCGTCTTCGACGGCCACCCGGCGCTGACCCGGATCCTCATGCCCGACGACTGGGACGGGCACCCGCAGCGCAAGGACTACCCGCTCGGCGGCGTGCCGGTGGAGTACCACGGCGCGACGATCCCGCCGCCCGACACCCGGCGGAGCTACCGATGAGCACCACCTACGACCCGTACGCCGGCTCGCGGGAGACCACCGAGGGGCGGGTCTACACCGTCACCGGCGGCGACTGGGACCAGGCCTTCGGCGCGGACCTCTCCGGCGAGGAGCGGCTCGTCGTCAACATGGGGCCGCAGCACCCCTCGACGCACGGTGTCCTGCGGCTGGTCCTCGACCTCGAGGGCGAGACGGTGACCAAGGCGCGGGTGGTCATCGGCTACCTGCACACCGGCATCGAGAAGAACACCGAGTACCGCAACTGGGTGCAGGGCACGACCTTCGTGACGCGGATGGACTACCTGTCCCCGCTGTTCAACGAGGCCGGCTACTGCATGGCCGTCGAGAAGCTGCTCGGCATCGAGGTGCCGCAGCGCGCGCAGACCATCCGCGTGCTGGTGATGGAGATCAACCGGATCGCCTCGCACCTCGTGGGCCTGGCCACCGGCGGCATGGAGCTGGGCGCGCTCACCGGCATGACCAACGGCTTCCGCGAGCGGGAGCTGTGCCTCGACCTGCTCGAGGAGATCACCGGGCTGCGGATGAACCACGCCTACATCCGGCCCGGCGGCGTCGCCCAGGACCTGCCGGCCGGCGTGGAGGAGTCGATCCGCGAGTGGCTCGAGGTCATGCCGGAGCGCCTGGCCGGCTACCACAAGCTGCTCACCGGCCAGCCGATCTGGCAGCGGCGGCTCAAGGACGTCGGCTACCTCGACGTCACCGGCTGCCTGGCGCTCGGCGTCACCGGGCCCGTGCTGCGCGCCACCGGGCTGCCCTGGGACCTGCGCCGGACGGAGCCCTACCTCGGCTACCAGGACTACGACTTCGAGGTCCCCACCGCCGACACCAGCGACGCCTGGGGCCGCTACCTGGTCCGGATGGCCGAGATGTTCGAGTCGCTGAAGATCGTCCGCCAGGCGCTCGACCGGCTCGAACCCGGCCCGGTGATGGTCGAGGACCGGAAGATCGCCTGGCCCGCGCAGCTGTCGCTGGGCGCCGACGGCATGGGCAACTCCCTCGAGCACGTCCGCCACATCATGGGCACCTCGATGGAGGCCCTGATCCATCACTTCAAGCTGGTCACCGAGGGCTTCCGGGTGCCGGCCGGCCAGGTGTACGTGCCGATCGAGTCACCGCGCGGGGAACTCGGCTACCACGTGGTCAGCGACGGCAGCACCCGGCCGTGGCGTGTCCACGTGCGCGACCCCAGCTTCGTGAACCTCCAGGCGACCGCGGCCATGAGCGAGGGCGGGATGATCGCCGACGTCATCGCCGCCATCGCCTCCATCGACCCCGTGATGGGAGGGGTGGACAGGTGAGCGAGCTCGCGAGGTCCCCCAGGAGCACAGCAGCGCCGCGAGCGGCGTCGACGAGCGCCGGCGAGGAGAAGCCGTGAGCGCGCTCCCCGGGTCCCGGGAGGGCGCGGCGACGACGGGGCTCGTCGACAGCCCCGTCGAGCCGACGCCGGCGGACCTGCCGCCGCTGACCGAGCAGGCCTGGCTCGAGGCGCGGGAGATCACGACCCGCTACCCGCAGCCGCGCTCGGCGCTGCTGCCGATGCTGCACCTGGTCCAGAGCTACCAGGGCTACGTGACGCCGGAGGGCGTCGCGCTGTGCGCCGAGGTGCTGGGGCTGACCAAGGCCGAGGTCGGCGCGGTCGCGACCTTCTACACGATGTACAAGCGCCGCCCGACCGGCCGGCACCTGGTCAGCGTCTGCACCAACACGCTGTGCGCCGTCCTCGGCGGGCAGCGGATCATGGACGCGCTGTCCGCCGACCTCGGCGTCCACCACGACGAGACGGCGGCCGACGGCTCGGTCACCCTCGAGCACGCCGAGTGCCTGGCCGCCTGCGACTACGCGCCCGTGGTCACCGTCGACTACGAGTTCTACGACCAGCAGGACGTCGAGAGCGCCCGGGCGCTGGTCGCCGCGCTGCGCCGCGGGGAGAAGCCGCACCCGACGCGCGGCGCCCCGCTCACCGACTTCCGCGGGGTCTCCCGGCAGCTGGCCGGCTTCTCCCAGCACGCCGACGCCGGAGCCGCGCGCGCCGCCGTCGACGCGCCGGGCGAGTGGGGGCCGACGCTGGCCGGCGTCCGGCTGGCCGCCGAGCGCGGCGAGTCCGCCCCGCCGATGAGCGGCCCCGAGCCGGAGCCCGCCGACGCCGGCGAGCCCGCGGACACGGTCGCGCCGTCCGGCGACACCGGGCAGACGCCGGAGGAGGAGGCCGCCGACGCCCGCGTCGCCGCCGCCGACAACCCGGCCGAGCGGGCCGGCGCCGCGCAGGCGCACCCCGACCGCGGCACCGAGTACGGCCGGCGCACCCCCGGCGGCGACCGTCCCACCCCCGACACCCCCGCGGGCACCGAGCCGGGCACCTCCGGCCAGGGGCCCGCGACCCAGCGGGAGGCCTGACCCGATGCCCCTCACCCCCGTCCTCACCTCGCGCTGGGGCGCCGAGCAGCCCTGGCGGCTGTCCACCTACGAGTCCCTCGACGGCTACGCCGCGCTGCGCACCGCGCTGTCGATGCAGCCCGACGAGCTGGTCTCCCTGGTCAAGGACTCCGGCCTGCGCGGCCGCGGCGGCGCAGGCTTCCCCACCGGCATGAAGTGGAGCTTCATCCCGCAGCCCAAGCCGGGGGAGACGCCCACCGGGCCGGCCGCGATGCCCAAGTACCTCGTGGTCAACGCCGACGAGGGCGAGCCCGGCACCTGCAAGGACCTGCCGCTGATGATGACCGACCCGCACTCCCTGGTGGAGGGCGTGATCATCTCGGCGTACGCGATCCGCTGCCGGTTCGCCGTCATCTACGTCCGCGGCGAGGCGGTGCACGCCCACCGCCGGCTGGTGTCCGCCGTCGAGGAGGCCTACGCGGCCGGCTACCTCGGCAGCGACGTCCTGGGCTCGGGCTACGACCTGGAGCTGGTCGTGCACGCCGGCGCCGGGGCCTACATCTGCGGCGAGGAGACGGCACTGCTCGACTCGCTCGAGGGCTACCGCGGCCAGCCGCGGCTCAAGCCGCCGTTCCCCGCGGTCGCCGGGCTCTACGGCGCCCCGACGGTCATCAACAACGTCGAGACGCTGGCCACCGTGCCGTTCGTCGTCCGCGGCGGCGCCGACTGGTTCAAGCGGTTCGGGCCGGAGAAGTCGCCCGGGCCGAAGATCTACTCGCTGTCGGGCCGGGTGACCCGCCCCGGCCAGTACGAGGCGCCGATGGGCACCACGATGCGCGAGCTGCTGGAGATGGCCGGCGGCGTGCGGGCCGGGCACGAGCTCAAGTTCTGGACGCCGGGCGGCTCCTCGACGCCGTACTTCACCGCCGAGCACCTCGACGTGCCGCTCGACTTCGACTCGGTCGCCGCCGCGGGCTCGATGCTCGGCACGACGGCGCTCATGGTGTTCGACGAGACCGACTCGATCGTCGAGGCCACGCTGCGGTTCACCGAGTTCTACGCGCACGAGTCCTGCGGCAAGTGCACGCCCTGCCGCGAGGGGACCTACTGGCTGGTGCAGGTGCTGCGGCGGCTGGTCGACGGCCGCGGGACGGCGGCCGACCTCGACCTGCTCACCGACACCTGCGACAACATCCTCGGCCGCTCGTTCTGCGCCCTCGGGGACGGCGCGACCAGCTGCATCACCAGCTCGCTCAAGTACTTCCGCGACGACTACGTCGCCCTGCTGCCGCCGGAGGAGCAGGCCCGCCTGGGCCGCTCGCTGCGGCTCGAGCCCGTCGGAGTCGCCTCGTGACGCTCACCCCCACCGCCCCCGAGCCCGCGCCGGCGGTGCCGCCGGGCGTCCCCGGCCCGCACACCCCGCCGGACGCCGTCCGCTGCACCATCGACGGCTTCGACGTCGCGGTGCCCAAGGGGACGCTGATCATCCGCGCCGCGGAGATGGTCGGCATCCAGATCCCGCGGTTCTGCGACCACCCGCTGCTCGACCCCGTCGGCGCCTGCCGGCAGTGCCTCGTCGAGGTGGAGGGCCAGCGCAAGCCGGTGGCCTCCTGCACCATGCCGGTCACCGACGGCATGGCGGTGAAGACGCAGCTGACCAGCCCGGTCGCCGACAAGGCGCAGCAGGGCACGATGGAGCTGCTGCTGATCAACCACCCGCTGGACTGCCCGGTCTGCGACAAGGGCGGCGAGTGCCCGCTGCAGAACCAGGCCATGAGCAACGGCCGCGCCGAGACCCGCTTCGTCGACGTCAAGCGGACCTATCCCAAGCCGCTGCCGATCAGCAGCGAGATCCTGCTCGACCGCGAGCGCTGCGTGCTGTGCGCCCGCTGCACCCGGTTCTCCCAGCAGGTGGCCGGCGACCCGTTCATCGAGCTGTTCGAGCGGGGCGCGCTGGAGCAGGTCGCCGTCTACGAGGACGAGCCGTTCTCCTCCTACTTCTCCGGCAACACCACCCAGATCTGCCCGGTCGGCGCGCTCACCAGCGCGCAGTACCGGTTCCGGTCGCGGCCGTTCGACCTGCGCAGCGAGCCCTCGGTGTGCGAGCACTGCGCGTCGGGCTGCTCCATGCGGACCGACTACCGGCGCGGCAAGGTCATGCGCCGGCTGGCGGGGGAGGACCCGGCGGTCAACGAGGAGTGGACCTGCGACAAGGGCCGCTTCGCCTTCCGCTACGCCGCCACCAACGACCGGCTCACCACCCCGCTGGTCCGCCGCGGCGGCGTCCTGGAGCCCGCCTCCTGGCCGGACGCGTGGGCCGCGGCCGCCGAGGGCCTGCGCGCGGCGCGGGCCGCGGGCGGCGTCGGGGTGCTGCCGGGCGGCCGGCTGACCGTCGAGGACGCCTACGCCTGGGCGAAGTTCGCCCGCGTGGCCCTGGGCACCCACGACGTCGACGCCCGCGCCCGCGCGCACTCCGCCGAGGAGCAGGCGTTCCTCGCCGCGCACGTGGCCGGCACCGGCCCCGGGCGCGGGGCGGTCACCTACGACGACCTCACCGCCGCCCCGGCCGTGCTGCTGGCCGGCTTCGAGCCGGAGGAGGAGTCGCCGATCGTCCTCCTCCGCCTGCGCCGGGCGGTGCGCAAGGGCGGGCTGGCCGTCTACGACCTGGCGCCGTTCGCCACCCGCGCGGCGCAGAAGCTGCAGGCCACCGTGCTGGTCACCCGGCCCGGCGAGGAGGCCCGCGCGCTCGCGGCGCTGGCCGAGGGCAGCTGGGGCGGCCCGGCCGTCGAGGCGCTGCGGCAGCCCGGCGCGGTCGTGCTGGCCGGCGAGCGGCTGGCCGAGGTGCCCGGCGCGTTCACCGCGCTGGCCGCCCTCGCCCGCGCCACCGGCGCCCGCCTGGCCTGGGTGCCGCGGCGGGCCGGGGAGCGCGGCGCCGTCGAGGCCGGCGCGCTGCCCGCGCTGCTGCCCGGCGGCCGGCCGGTCGAGGACCCCGTCGCCCGCGCCGAGGTGGCCGCGCTGTGGGGCGTGGACCCCGCCGACCTGCCGGCGTTCCCGGGCCGGGACACCACCGGCATCCTCACCGCGGTCCGCGACGGCCGGCTGGCCGGCCTCGTGGTCGGCGGCGTGGACCCCGCCGACCTGCCCGACCCCGCGCTCGCGGCGGCGGCGCTGGCCGCGGCGTCGTTCGTCGTCAGCCTCGAGCAGCGGCCGACCGCCGTCACCGAGCACGCCGACGTCGTCCTGCCGGTGGCCGCCGCGCCGGAGAAGGCCGGCAGCTACCTGGACTGGGAGGGCCGGGTGCGGTCCTTCGACGCCACGCTGCACGGCACCGGCCAGCTCCCCGACGGCCGGGTGCTGCACGGCCTGGCCGAGCACCTCGACGCCGACCTGCGGCTGCCCACCCCCGACGCGGCCCGCGCCGAGCTCGCCCACCTCGGCGACACGAGCGCCCGCGCCGAGGGCGGCCTCGACGTGCCGCCGGCCGTGGCGCCGGAGCCGGGCGAGGGGGAGGCGCTGCTGGCCTCCTGGCGGCAGCTGCTCGACGTCGGGACGCTGCAGCGCGACGAGCCCGAGCTCACCGGCACCGCCCGCCCGCCGGTGGTGCGGATCAGCGCCGCGCGGGCCGCCGGGCTCGGTGTGGCCGACGGCGCCCCGCTCACCGTCACCGGCGCCACCGGCTCGGTCACCCTGCCCGTCTGCGTCACCGAGATGCCCGACGACGTGGTGTGGCTGCCGATGCGCTCACCCGGCAGCGAGCTGCGCACCGGCCTCGGCACGGCGCCCGGCGGCGTCGTCCGGCTGAGCGCTCCCGGATCGAGCGCGGGAGGTGCCGCGTGACCCTGCTCGCCGCTGCCGACCAGCCGACGCTCGAGGACTTCGGGCACGACGTCTGGTGGATCGTGCTCGTCAAGATCGTCGGCGTCTTCGTCGTGCTGGTCCTGATGACGCTGTTCGCGATCGTGTTCGAGCGCAAGGTCGTCGCCCGCATGCAGCAGCGCATCGGCCCCAACCGGGTCGGCCCGCGCGGCTACCTGCAGAGCCTCGCCGACGGGCTGAAGCTGGCGTTCAAGGAGGACATCCGGCCCGCGATGGCGGACAAGCCGGTCTACTTCCTGGCCCCGGTCATCGCGACCATCCCCGCGTTCCTGGCCTTCTCGGTCATCCCGCTGGGCCCGGTGGTCAGCATCTTCGGCCAGCAGACCCCGCTGCAGCTCACCGACGCCCCCATCGGCGTCCTCGTCGTCCTGGCCTGCTCGGCGATGGGCGTCTACGGCATCGTGCTGGCCGGCTGGGCCTCGGGCTCGACCTACCCGCTGCTCGGCGGGCTGCGCAGCGCCGCCCAGATGGTCAGCTACGAGATCGCGATGGGCCTGTCGATCGTCGCGGTGTTCCTCTACGCCGGGTCGATGTCGACCTCGGAGATCGTCGCCGCCCAGGCCGACGGCAACCGGCTGTCGTTCTTCGGGCTGGAGTTCACCGGGCCGAGCTGGTTCGCCGTCCTGCTGCCGGTCAGCTTCGTCATCTACGTGATCGCCGTCGTCGGCGAGACCAACCGGGCGCCGTTCGACCTGCCCGAGGCGGAGAGCGAGCTGGTCGGCGGCTTCCACACCGAGTACTCGTCGCTGAAGTTCGCGCTGTTCTTCCTCGCCGAGTACATCAACATGGTCACCGTCTCGGCGCTGGCCGCGACGCTGTTCCTCGGCGGCTGGCGGGCCCCGTGGCCGATCTCGATCTGGGACGGCGCCAACTCCGGCTGGTGGCCGCTGCTGTGGTTCTTCCTCAAGGTCGCCGCCGCGCTGTTCGTGTTCATCTGGCTGCGCGGGACGCTGCCCCGGCTGCGCTACGACCAGTTCATGCGCTTCGGCTGGAAGGTCCTGGTGCCGACGGCGCTGGCCTGGATCCTCGCCGTCGCCACCATGCGCACCGTCTCCCGCGAGGCGGACCTGTCCACCGGCCAGGTGGCGGTGTTCGTCGGCGTGCCGATCGCGCTGCTGGTGCTGCTCGGGCTGTCGGTCGCCAGCCGGGCCAGCAACCGCGACACCCGGCTCATGGCCGAGGACGCCGCGGCCGGCGGCGTCCACGCCACCGACCCCGACCCCGACCCCGAGGTGCTGCCCCCGGCCGGGCCGCGGCACCGGCCGGCGCAGCGCACCGGCCCGGCCCGCGCCGAGGGCGGCTTCCCGGTGCCGCCCATGGACCTCGTCGTGCCGCCGTCGCCACGGCTGCGCCGCGCCGAGCCGGTGGGCGCGCGTCCCGAGGGCGGCGTGGTCAGCAGCGGCCGCCGAGCCGCCGGCAGCACCACGGGCAGCACCACGGGCAGCACGGCCACCAGCGCACAGGAGGAGACCGATGGCTGACCAGGACCCGGCGACCGGCGGCGAGTCGAAGGGACTGGCCCAGGCGGCCCGGGGCGGTGAGGTCGAGCGGGCCGGCGGCGGCACGCCCGCGCCACACCGCAGCCTGCTGCCGGCGCCCGGCCAGGGCTTCGGCGTCACCTTCGCCCAGATGTTCAAGAAGGTGACCACCGAGGAGTACCCCGACGTCCCCAAGGTGACCAAGCCGCGCTACCACGGCCGGCACGTGCTCAACCGGCACCCCGACGGGCTGGAGAAGTGCGTCGGCTGCGAGCTGTGCGCCTGGGCGTGCCCGGCCGACGCGATCTACGTCGAGGGTGGGGACAACACCGAGGACGCGCGCTACAGCCCCGGGGAGCGGTACGGCCGCGTCTACCAGATCAACTACCTGCGCTGCATCTTCTGCGGGCTGTGCATCGAGGCCTGCCCCACCCGCTCGCTGACGATGAGCAACGACTTCGAGCTGGCCGACGACAACCGGCAGGACCTGATCTACACCAAGGAGCAGCTCATGGCCCCGCTGCTGCCCGGCATGGAGGCCCCGCCGCACCCGATGCGCCTCGGTGACGACGAGAAGGCCTACTACGTGCGCGACCCGCAGCAGGGCTCGCCGGCCGAGCCGGTGACGGTGGAGCGGGCATGACCGAGGTCGTCATCGGCACCGGCGAGGCCGTCGTCTTCTGGATCCTGGGCCCGGTCGCGCTGGCCGGGGCGCTGGGGATGGTGTTCAGCCGCAACGCCGTCCACTCGGCGCTGTGGCTGGTCAACACGATGCTCGCCCTCGGCGTCTTCTACGTCGTCCAGTCCGCGCCGTTCCTCGGCGCCGTGCAGATCATCGTCTACACCGGCGCGATCATGATCCTGTTCCTGTTCGTGCTCATGATGGTCGGCCGGGACTCCTCGGACTCCGTGGTCGAGACGCTGCGCGGGCAGCGGGTGGCGGCCACGGTGCTCGGCGTCGGGTTCGCCGGGCTGGTCGGCGCCGGCATCGCCCGCGCCACGCAGGACACCCCGGTCGCGGGCCTGTCCGACGCGCAGGGCGGCACCGGCAACATCGACTCGATCGCCGAGCTGCTGTTCACCCGCTACCTGCTGGCCTTCGAGGTCACCAGCGCGCTGCTGATCACCGCCGCGGTCGGCGCGATGGTGCTCGCGCACATCGAGCGCGAGCCCGGCACCCGGCGGACGCAGAAGGAGCTCTCCCGCGCCCGGTTCCTCACCGACCGGCCGCAGACACTGCCCGGCCCCGGCGTGTACGCCCGCGCCAACTCCGTCGCCGCCGGGGCGCTGCTGCCCGACGGCGGGGTCGCCGAGGACAGCCTGGCCACCGGCATCGAGCCCCAGGAGGTCGACCAGATGCCCCGTCCCACCGGCCGGGCGCAGCTCGGCAGCCCGGACGCCGCCCTCGGCACGCTCGACCCGGCACCGGAGGACCGGCGGTGAGCCTCACGCACTACCTGGTGCTCGCGGCGATCCTGTTCACCGTCGGCGCCGTCGGCGTGCTGGTGCGGCGCAACGCGATCGTCGTGTTCATGTGCGTCGAGCTGATGCTCAACTCGGTCAACCTGACGCTGGTCACCTTCGCCCGGGCCTCCGGCACCGTCGACGGCCAGATCATGGCGTTCTTCGTCATGGTCGTCGCCGCCGCGGAGGTCGTCGTCGGCCTCGCGATCATCATGTCGATCTACCGGACCCGCCGGTCGGCGTCGGTCGACGACGCCAACCTGCTCAAGTACTGACGGGAGCCGGCACCCCATGGAATCCGCCGTCGCCGCAGAGGGCCTGCTGTCGGCCTCGTGGCTGGTCATCGCACTGCCGCTGCTCGGGGCGGCGGTCCTCCTCCTGGGCGGGCGCCGCACCGACCGCTGGGGCCACCTGCTGGGGACGGCGACCGTCCTGGCCGCGTTCGTGGTCGCGCTGCTGGCCACCGTGCAGCTGGCCGGGCTGGAGGAGCGGGCGGTCGACGTCGACCTGTTCACCTTCCTGTCGGTGGGCTCGCTCGACGTGCAGGCCGGGTTGCTGGTCGACCCGCTGTCGGCGACCTTCATGCTGCTGATCACCGGCGTGGGCGGGCTCATCCACGTCTACTCGGTCGGCTACATGGCGCACGACCCGCGGCGGCGCCGGTTCTTCGCCTACCTGAACCTGTTCGTCGCGGCGATGCTGCTGCTGGTCCTCGGCGACAACTACGTGGCCCTCTACGTCGGGTGGGAGGGCGTCGGCCTGGCCTCCTACCTGCTCATCGCCTTCTGGCACGAGCGCCCCGCCGCGGCCACCGCCGCGAAGAAGGCCTTCGTGATGAACCGGGTCGGCGACGTCGGCCTGGCTCTCGCGATCTTCGTGATGTTCGCCCAGCTCGGGACGGTCTCCTACGAGGGCGTCTTCGGCGGGGTCGGCGCCCTGGCCGGCGGCACGGTGACGGCGCTCGGCCTGCTCCTGCTGCTCGGCGCGTGCGGCAAGTCCGGCCAGTTCCCGCTGCAGGCGTGGCTGCCCGACGCCATGGAGGGCCCGACGCCGGTCTCGGCACTCATCCACGCCGCGACGATGGTCACCGCCGGCGTCTACCTCATCGCCCGCTCCGCGCCGATCTACGACCTGACGCCGACCGCCCGCGCCGTCGTCCTCGCCGTCGGCGCGGTCACGCTGCTCTACGGCGCGGTCGTGGGCTGCGCGTACGACGACATCAAGAAGGTGCTCGCGTACTCCACGGTCAGCCAGATCGGCTACATGTTCCTGGCCGTGGGCCTGGGCCCGGTCGGCTACGCCGCGGCGATCGCCCACCTGCTCACCCACGGCTTCTTCAAGGCCGGGCTGTTCCTGGGTGCCGGGTCGGTCATGCACGCGATGGGCGACCAGGTGGACATGCGCCGCTTCGGTGGGCTGGCGCGGAAGCTGCCGGTCACCTTCGTCACCTTCGGCCTGGGCTACCTCGCGCTGATCGGGTTCCCGTTCCTGTCCGGCTACTGGACCAAGGACGCGATCATCGAGGCGGCGCTGGACCGCGGCGACGGGTGGGGCTGGCTGCTCGGCGCGGTCGCCGTCGTCGGCGCCGGGCTGACCGCCTTCTACATGACCCGGCTGGTGCTGATGACGTTCCTCGGCCGGCCGCGGTGGACCGAGGGCCAGCACCCGCACGAGGCGCCGACGGTGATGACCGCGCCGATGGTGGTGCTCGCCGCCGGCTCGGTGGCCGCCGGGTTCCTGCTGGTGCAGGTGTTCCCGCTCGACGAGTGGCTCGCCCCGGTGTTCGGCGAGCCCGAGGAGGCCGCGCACGTGGTCGCCCCGGCCGTCGTCGGGATCGTGGTGACCGCGGTGATGCTGGTCGGCGTCCTGGCGGCGTGGCTGTTCGTCGGCCGCCGCGAGGTCCCCGAGGTCGCCCCGGCCCGCGTCTCGCCGGTGGTGCGCGCGGCGCGGAGGAGCCTCTACGCCGACACGGTCAACGAGTCGCTGTTCATGCGGCCGGGCCAGTGGCTCACCCGGGCGCTGGTGTGGGTGGACAACCGCGGCGTCGACGGCGCGGTCAACGGCCTGGCCGCCACGCTCGGCGGCTCGTCGTCGCGGCTGGGCCGGGCGCAGACCGGGTTCGTCCGGTCCTACGCGCTCGGGATGCTCGGCGGCGCGGTCCTGGTGGCCGGGGCGCTGCTGGCGGTGACGGCCGGGTGAGCGAGCCGGGCTCTCAGGAGAGGACGACGACAGAGTGAGCGACTCCCTGCTCCTGGTCGCGATGCTGGTGGTGCCCGCGGTGGGCGCCGCCGTCGTCGCGGCGCTGCCCCGCGCGAACACGGCGCTGGCCCGGCAGCTCGCCCTCGGCGTCAGCCTGGTCGTGCTGGTGCTCGCGGTGCTGGCCACGGTCGCGTTCGACCCCGACGGCGACCGGTTCCAGCTGACGACGTCGGTGCCGTGGATCGAGGGCTTCGGCGTCGACTTCGCCCTCGGCGTCGACGGCATCGCCCTGGTCATGCTGCTGCTGGTCGGTGTGCTGGTGCCGGTGGTCGTGCTCGCCTCCTGGCGCGACGAGCCCACCGGCCGCCGCTCGATGCGGACGTTCTTCGCCTGGCTGCTGCTGCTCGAGGCGTGCATGGTCGGCGTCTTCGCCGCCACCGACGTCTTCCTCTTCTACGTCTTCTTCGAGGCGATGCTCGTCCCGATGTACTTCCTCGTGGGCAGCTTCGGCGGCCCGCGCCGGCAGTACGCGGCGGTCAAGTTCTTCCTGTACAGCCTGGTCGGCGGACTGGTCATGCTCGCCGCGGTCATCGGCCTGTACGTCGTCAGCGAGGCGGCGGGCGACGGGACGTTCGCCTTCGAGTCGCTGCGGCAGCTCGACATCGACCCGGCCGCCCAGCGCCTGCTGTTCCTCGGCTTCTTCGTCGCCTTCGCGATCAAGGCGCCGCTGGTGCCGCTGCACACCTGGCTCCCCGACGCCGGTGCCGAGGCCCCGATCGGCGGCGCGGTGCTGCTCGTCGGCGTCCTCGACAAGGTCGGCACGTTCGGGTTCCTGCGCTACTGCCTGCCGCTGTTCCCCGACGCCTCCCGGGAGTTCGCCCCGCTGGTGCTCGTCCTCGCCGTCGCCGGCGTCCTCTACGCCGCGCTGCTGGCGATGGGGCAGAGCGACATGAAGCGGCTGGTGTCCTACACCTCGATCGCGCACTTCGGCTTCATCGCCCTCGGCGTCTTCGCCTTCACCACCGAGGCCGGCACCGGCGCGGTGCTGTACATGGTCAACCACGGCATCGCGACCGGCCTGCTGTTCCTCGTCGTCGGGATGCTCATCGCCCGCGGCGGCTCCCGGCTGGTCGGCGACTACGGCGGCGTGGCCACGCGGGCGCCGAAGCTGGCCGGGGTGTTCCTGGTCGCGGGGCTCGCGTCGCTCGCGCTGCCGGGCACCAACAGCTTCGTCAGCGAGTTCCTCGTGCTGATCGGCTCGTTCCCGACCCGGCCGGTGTTCACGGTCCTGGCCACCGTCGGGATCATCCTGGCCGCGCTCTACGTCCTGCTGCTCTACCAACGGACCATGCACGGCCCGCCGCGCGGCGTGCTCTTCCCGGCCGACGACGAGCCGGCCCCGGCCCCCGCGGGCGGCGCGCACGGCGCGACGGCGACCCTGACCGCCCCGGCCCGGGCGACGGCGCGGCTGCGCGACCTGACCCGCCGCGAGACGGCCGTCGTCGCCCCGCTCGTGGCCCTGGTCATCGTGCTGGGCGTCTACCCGCAGCCGCTGATCCGGCTGATCGAGCCCGCCGTCGCCGCCACCATGAGCGACGTCGGCGCCGACCCGGCCGGCGTCGACGCTCCGACCGAGGGGACCGACTGATGACCATCGAGGCCCCCGACCTCTCCTTCGCCGCGCTCGCGCCGCTGCTGTTCGTCCTCGGCGCCGCGTGCGTCGGCGTGCTCGTCGAGGCGTTCGGCCCGCGCGACACCCGCCACCCGGTGCAGGTCGCCGTCGCGCTGGTCGGCACCCTCGGCGGGCTGGTCAGCACCCTGCTGCTCGCGGGCACCCGCGAGGTGACCGCCGGGGGAGCGCTCGCCGTCGACGGCGCCGGGCTGTTCCTGCAGGCCACCATCGCCGGGCTCGGCGCGCTGTCGCTCCTGCTGTTCGCCGAGCGCAACCTCGACCCGGCCCGCTCCGCGTTCGTCGTCTCCGCCGCGGTGCCCGCGGGCAGCGTCCGCGACCGCGAGCTGCTCACCGTGCAGCGCGTGCAGACCGAGGTCTACCCGCTGGCCACCTTCGCCATCGGCGGCATGATGCTGTTCGTCACGGCGAACGACCTGCTGCTGATGTTCGTCGCGCTCGAGGTGCTCAGCCTGCCGCTGTACCTGATCAGCGGCCTCGCCCGCCGGCGCCGGCTGCTGTCGCAGGAGGCGGCGGTCAAGTACTTCCTGCTGGGCGCCTTCGCCTCGGCGTTCTTCCTCTACGGCCTGGCGCTGGTCTACGGCGCCACCGGCAGCGTCCGGCTCTCCGCGGTCCGCGAGGCGGTCGCGGCCGGCGGGGGCGGCACGCTCGCCGTCCTCGGCCTGGCGCTGCTGATCGTCGGGCTGCTGTTCAAGGCCAGCGTGGCGCCGTTCCACACCTGGACGCCGGACGTGTACCAGGGCGCGCCCACCCCGGTCACCGCGTTCATGGCCGCCTGCACCAAGGTCGCCGCCTTCGGCGCGATCCTGCGGCTGCTCTACGTCGCGTTCGGCACCGAGGAGTGGACCTGGCGGCCGCTGGTCTACGCCGTGGCGATCGTCTCGATGGTCGTCGGCGCGGTCCTCGGGCTCACCCAGACCGACCTCAAGCGGATGCTGGCCTACTCGTCGGTCGCGCACGCCGGGTTCCTGCTCACCGGCGTCCTCGGCTACCCGGGGACGGGCCTGTCGGCCGTGATGTTCTACCTGCTGGTCTACGGCCTGACCACGCTCGGCGCGTTCGCCGTCCTCACCCTGGTGCGCAGCGGCGACGGCGAGGCCACGCACCTGTCGCAGTGGGCGGGCCTCGCGCAGCGCTCGCCGGTCACCGCCGCGGTCATGAGCCTGTTCCTGCTCGCGCTCGCCGGCATCCCGCTCACCAGCGGCTTCACCGGCAAGTTCGCCGTCTTCCGCGCAGCGATCGAGGACGGCGCCTGGCCGCTGGCGCTGGTCGCGCTGCTGGCGAGCGCGGTGGCGGCGTTCTTCTACCTGCGGGTGATCGTGCTCATGTACTTCTCCGAGCCGGCCGCCGACGGTCCCACGGTCGGCGTCCCCGGGCTGCCCACCACCGTCGTCCTCGCGGTGACCGCCGCGGCCACCCTGGTCCTGGGGATCGTCCCCGGGGCGGTGCTCGGTCTCGCCGATCGGGCGGCTATCTTCGTCGGTTGATGACCGGACCCCGTGCCGCCGTCGACGGGATCGCCCCGGCCGAGGTCTGGCACCGCATCTCGACCCCCGCCTCGACCATGGGCCCCTGGCTCCCGGGCGGGGCCCTCGGCGACTCGCTGGCGGAGGGGCTGGCCAACGTGGAGGCGGCGCTGGCCACCGCGGTGGCCAGCGAGCACCCGTTCGTCTCCGAGGCCGCGGGCCACCTCATGGCCGCGGGCGGCAAGCGCTTCCGCCCGATGCTCGCGCTGCTGGCCGCCCACCTGGGCGACGCGCACGCGCCGGACGTCGTGCGGGCCGCCGTCGTCTGCGAGCTCACCCACCTGGCCACGCTGTACCACGACGACGTCATGGACGAGGCAGCCGTCCGCCGCGGGGCGCCCAGCGCCAACAGCCGGTGGACCAACAGCGTCGCGATCCTCACCGGCGACTTCTTGTTCGCCCGCGCCTCGGACCTGCTCGCCGACCTCGGCCCCGAGGCGGTCCGCATCCAGGCGCGCACGTTCGAGCGGCTGGTCACCGGCCAGATCCGGGAGACCGTGGGCGCCCGCCCCGGCGAGGACCGCGTGCAGCACTACCTCGAGGTGCTGGCCGACAAGACCGGCTCCCTGGTCGCCACCTCGGCCCGCTTCGGCGCCCGCTTCGCCGGGGTCGACGCCGACCTGGTGGGGGCGCTGACCCGCTTCGGCGAGGAGGTCGGCGTCGCGTTCCAGATCTCCGACGACCTGCTCGACATCGTCAGCCAGGACGGCGCGTCGGGGAAGGCGCCCGGCACCGACCTGCGGGAGGGCGTCGCCACGCTGCCCGCGCTGATCGCGCTGGCCGGGGACGACCCCGCCGACGCGCGGCTGCGCGAGCTGGTCTCCCGCCCGCTGTCCGACGACGCCGAGCACGCCGAGGCGCTGGCGCTGCTGCGGGGGTCCGCGGCGCTCGACCGCGCCGGCGCGGTGCTGCGGGACTACGCCGACCGCGCCCGGTCCTCGCTGTCCGCCGTCCCGGCCGGTGAGGTGCGGGACGCGCTGTCGGCGCTGTGCGACTACGTGGTCACCCGGACCAGCTGACGGAGGACCCCCGTGCCCCCCACCGCCCGCACGCTCGCGGCGGGCCGCTGCGCGAGGGCCACGGTCCTGGCCGCCGTCCTGGTGCTGACCGGCTGCTCGGGGGCCGGGGGAGCCGACGGGGCCGACGCGACCGGCGACCTGCCCGGTGCGCAGGAGGACGAGGCGGCCACCGCGGCCCCCGACGGCGGGGTGACCGCGCCGGGCGGCCTGCCCGAGCTGCGGGTCGAGACCGTCCTCGACGGGCTCGACCACCCGTGGGACGTCGCCCAGGCGCCCGACGGCACCCTGCTGGTCGACGAGCGCGGCGGCGGCCTCACCGCGGTGCTGCCCGACGGCACCGCCCGGGCGCTCGAGGCCGACTTCTCCGACCTCTTCGCCGACGGCGAGACCGGCCTCATGGGACTGACCCTCGACCCGGCCTTCGCCGGCAACCGCCGGCTCTACACCTGCCAGGGCGTGCAGGCGGACGGCGGCGCGGAGATCCAGGTGATCGCCTGGACCGTCGACGCCGGCTGGACCCGCGCCACCCGCGTCGCCGACCCGCTGGTCGACGACATCCCGGTCAACGAGCGCACCGGACGGCACGGCGGCTGCCGCGTCCGCTTCGCGCCCGACGGCGCGCTGCTCGTGGGCACCGGCGACAACGCCGTCGGCAGCAACCCCCAGGACCGCTCGACGCTCGCCGGCAAGGTGCTGCGGGTCGACCCCGCCACCGGCGGGCCCGCGCCGGGCAACCCGTTCGCCGACGACCCGGACCCGGTCACCCGGTTGCTGCTGAGCTACGGGCACCGCAACGTGCAGGGCATCGCCGTCCAGCCGGGGACCGGGGAGGTCTACACCGTCGAGCAGGGGCCCGACCGCGACGACGAGGTGAACCGGTCGGTGCCCGGCGGCAACTACGGCTGGGACCCCGACGGCGCCGACGGCTCCTACGACGAGAGCGTCCCGATGACCGATCCCGGGCTGCCCGGCGCCGTCCCGGCGGTCTGGTCGTCCGGGGACCCGACGATCGCCACCAGCGGCGCCGACTTCCTCAGCGGGATCCAGTGGGGCGGCTACGACGGGCTGCTGCTCGTGGGGGTGCAGAAGGACACCGGCGTGCTCGCGCTGCGGATCGACGACCAGGGACGGCTGACCGAGCAGTTCCGGATGCCGGGACTCGAGGACCGCTTCGGCCGCATCCGGACGCCCCGGCTCGGCGTCGACGGCGCGCTGTACGTCACCACCGACAACGGCGGCGGCGAGGACGTCCTCCTGCGTGTGACACCCGCGTAGCGGGAACGGCTCAGCGCCGCGATCGGCCCCGGTGCAGGGGCCCGCGCCGAGCGTGCGGGGCGTGGGGGCACCGAGGTCCTCCCGGGCACCTGGCCGCGGTGTCGGCCGGCGGGCCGACGGTGTCACGGCGTCAGACCCGCCGGCGGAGGACGCGCTCGGGTACCGGGGTCCCGTCGGGCAGCAGCGGGCAGGGCTCGGGCTCCCCGACGACGGTGCGCAGCGGCAGCACGCCGGCCCACACCGGCAGGCCCAGGTCCTCCTCGTCGTCGACCGGCGGCCCGGTGCGGACCTTGACGCTGGCCTCGGTCAGGTCCAGCGCGAGCACCGCCGTCGCCGCGGCCTCCTTCCGGGACGGCTGCCGGGTGGCCGTCCACGACCCGGGCGCCAGGTGCTCGGTCAGCACCGCGAAGGCGCGCAGCCGCTCCTCGGGGTCGGTGACCGGCCGGGCGGTCCCGTGCACGACGGCGCAGCGGTAGTTCATCGAGTGGTGCATGGCCGAGCGTGCGTACACGATCCCGTCGAGGTGGGTGACCGTGAAGCAGGCCGGCGCCCCCGCCGCGGCCGCCCGCAGCGTCGCCGCTCCCGTGGACCCGTGCAGGTACAGCGTGTCGCCGTCGCGCCCGTAGCCGGTCGGCAGCACGACCGGGGCGTCGCCGAGGACGACGCCGAGGTGCCCGACCAGGCCGGCGTCGAGGACGGCGTAGAGGTCGGCGCGGTCGGTACGGGCGCGGTCGGACAGCCGCCGGAGGGTGCTGCGCGGGGTCGGGGACAGGGGCGTCGAAGTGGTCACGGCTCCAGCCTGCGTGGCGGAGTGGCCTGCCGGAAGGGCCAGTAGGCTGCCGGTCGACCAGGCCAATCGGAGCGGAGGTCACCCGTGGACATGCCCCCGGTCGTCCTCGACCGCAGCGCCGGCCGCCCGCTCGCGGTGCAGCTCGCCGACGCCCTGCGCACCGCGGCCGCCGGCGGCGTGCTGCGCCCCGGCGACCGGCTGCCGTCCACCCGCGAGCTGGCCGCGGCGCTGCGGGTCAGCCGCACCGTGACCGCCGCCGCCTACGACCAGCTCGTCGCCGAGGGCTGGGCCGCCGGGCGGCAGGGCGCGGGGACCTTCGTCGTCGGCGCCGCCCCCGCCGGACGGCCGGCGCCGCCGCCCCGGCCCGGCCCGGCCCACACGCCCCCCGCGGCGGTCGACCTCCGGGCCGGGTCGCCGTGCCTGGAGGTGCTCGACCGCGCCGCCTGGCGCCGGGCCTGGCGGGCCGCCGGGGACGAGCCCCCCGACGCCGCGCCCGAGCCCGCGGCCGATCCCGCCTTCCAGGCCGCGGTCACCGGGCACCTGCTGCGGCACCGCGGCCTGCCGGTGGACCCCGCCGACGTGCTCGCCACCGGGGGGACCTCCGCCGCCGTCACCGAGGTCGCCCGGCTGCTGCCGCCGGGCAGCCGGGTCGGCGTGGAGGACCCCGGCTACCAGCGGGCGGCCGGGGCGCTGCGCGCGGCCGGCGTCGAGGTGGTGCCCTGCCCGGTCGACGGCGACGGCCTGGTCGTCGACGCCGTCCCGGACGGGCTGGCCGCGGTCTACTGCACGCCGGCCCACCAGTGGCCCCTGGGCCGGCGGATGTCGGCGGGCCGCCGCGTGGCGCTGGTCGCCCGCGCGCGGGCCGAGGGCTGGTGGGTGCTGGAGGACGACTACGACGGCGAGCTGCGCTACGACGTCGCCCCGCTGCCGCTGCTGGCCGCCCTGGCCCCCGACGTCGTGGTGCACCTCGGCACCAGCAGCAAGATCGTCAGCCCGACCCTGGGCACCGGCTGGCTGGTGGCGCCGCCGGCCCTGCGGGCGGAGCTCGTGGCCGCCCGGACGGCGACCGGCACCCGGCCCGCCCGCGCCGGCCAGCGGGTGCTCGCGGCGCTGGCGTCCTCGGGCGACCTGGCCCGGCACCTGCGGCGGCTGCGCCGGGAGCTGTCCGAGCGGCGGGCCCTCGTGCTGCGGGAGCTGGCCGCCGGAGGCGTGGCCGTCACCGGGGACCCGGCGGGCGCGCACGTGTTCGTCCCGCTCCCGGATCGTGCGGCCGAGGAGGCGGTGGTCGCCGCCGCGGCCGTCCGCGGGCTCGCCGTCGACGGGCTGGCCCGGCACCTGACCGGACCGGGGCCGCACGGCCCGGCCGCCGGCCTGGTCCTGGGCTTCGCCGCCCCGTCCCGCGCCGGGCTCACCCGGGCGCTCCCCGCGCTGGCCGAGGTCGTCGGAGGACACGACCGGCCCGCCCTCCGCGAGGAGGACGGGCCGGTCGGGAGCTGACGACTACGCGGACACGGTCCAGGTGTCGTTGCCGGCCAGCAGCGCGTCGAGGTCGCCGCCGCCACCGGTGCGGGCCTCCTCGAGCTGGTCGAGCATCATCCGGTCGTAGGTGGGCTTGCGCACCGACCGGAAGACGCCCATCGGCGTGTACCGCAGGTCCTGGCTGGACAGCCGCGACAGCGCGAACGCGTAGGAGGGGTCCTGGCGGGTCGCGTCGTGGACGACGATCTCGCTCGCGTCGACCTGGTTGGTCTCGGCGATCCGCAGGCCCCCGAACTCGTCGCGGACCACGCACGAGGCGCCGTCCGGGCCGAACACCAGCGGCTCGCCGTGGACCAGCGGGATCGTCCACATCGGGCCGGTGGCCGGGTCCTTGAGCAGGTCGAAGGCGCCGTCGTTGAAGATGTTGCAGTTCTGGTAGATCTCCACCAGCGCGGTGCCCTCGTGCTCGGCCGCCTGCCGCAGCACCTCGGTGAGGCCCTTGCGGTCGGAGTCCATCGCCCGCCCGACGAACGTGGCGTCGGCGCCGATGGCCAGCGAGACCGGGTTGAACGGGTGGTCCAGCGAGCCCATCGGGGTGGACTTGGTGACCTTGCCGACCTCGGACGTGGGGGAGTACTGACCCTTGGTCAGCCCGTAGATCCGGTTGTTGAACAGCAGGATCGTCATGTTCACGTTGCGGCGCAGCGCGTGGATCAGGTGGTTGCCGCCGATCGACAGCGCGTCGCCGTCACCGGTCACGACCCACACCGACAGGTCCGGCCGCGAGGCGGCCAGGCCGGTGGCGATGGCCGGGGCGCGGCCGTGGATCGAGTGCATCCCGTAGGTGTTCATGTAGTACGGGAACCGCGACGAGCAGCCGATGCCCGAGACGATGACCATGTCCTCGCGGGCGATGCCGAGCGAGGGCAGGAAGCTCTGGACCGCGTTGAGGATGACGTAGTCACCGCACCCCGGGCACCAGCGCACCTCCTGGTCGGTCTTCATGTCCTTGGCCTTGAGGGCGGTCTGCTTCTCGCCCTGGGTGGTCACGGAGTCGGCGATCGCCTGCTGGATGCGCGCGTCGATCGGGGTGCCCGGCATGCCGAGGTCGTGGACGTGCGGGGAGGTGGTCACTGCTGGCCTCCGGTGCTGGCCGTCGGAGTGGTGGAGTCGATGACGTCCTGGACGACCCCGGCCAGCTCGGCGGCCCGGAAGGGCAGCCCGCGCACCTGGGTGTGGCTCTGGACGTCGACGAGGTACTTCGCGCGGAGCAGCAGTGCGAGCTGCCCCATGTTCATCTCGGGGCAGACGACCCGGTCGTACCGGCTCAGCACCTCGCCGAGGTCGGCCGGCATCGGGCTGACGTGCCGCAGGTGGATCTGGGCGACCTTGCGGCCCGAGCGCCGGATCCGCCGGCAGGCGGCGCCGATCGGTCCGTAGGTGGAGCCCCAGCCGATGACGGCGACCCGCGCGTCGCCGTCGGGGTCGTCGACGTCGGTGGGCGGGATGTCGGCGGCGATGCCGTCGACCTTGGCCTGCCGCAGTCGGGTCATGAGGTCGTGGTTGGCCGGGTCGTAGGAGATGTTGCCGGTCCTGTCGGCCTTCTCCAGCCCGCCGATGCGGTGCTGCATGCCCGCGGTGCCCGGGATCGCCCACGGCCGGGCCAGGGTCTCGGGGTCGCGCAGGTAGGGCAGGAACTCCGGCGTCCCGTCGGCGGTGGCGCCGTTGGGCTCGGTGGCGAACTCCACCCGCAGGTCGGGCAGCTCGTCGGCCGCCGGGATCGCCCACGGCTCGGCGCCGTTGGCCAGGTAGCCGTCGGACAGCAGCATGACCGGCGTCCGGTACTTCAGCGCGATCCGCGACGCCTCGAGCGCGGCGTCGAAGCAGTCGGCCGGGGAGCGCGGCGCGATCACCGGCAGCGGCGCCTCGCCGTTGCGGCCGAACATCGCCTGCAGCAGGTCCGACTGCTCGGTCTTGGTGGGCAGGCCGGTCGAGGGCCCGCCGCGCTGCACGTCCACGATCACCAGCGGCAGCTCGGTCATGACGGCCAGGCCGATGGTCTCGGACTTCAGCGAGACGCCGGGGCCCGACGTCGTCGTGATGCCCAGCGCGCCACCGAACGAGGCGCCCAGCGCCGCGCCGATGCCGGCGATCTCGTCCTCGGCCTGGAAGGTGCGCACGCCGAACGCCTTGTGCCGGGACAGCTCGTGGAGGATGTCCGACGCCGGGGTGATCGGGTAGGCGCCGAGGAACACCGGCAGGCCCGACCGCTGGCCGGCGGCGACCAGCCCGAGGGCCAGCGCCTGGTTGCCGGAGATGTTGCGGTAGCGGCCCGGCGCCATGGGGGCCGGCTTGATCTCGTAGGAGACGGCGAAGGCCTCGGTCGTCTCGCCGTAGTTGTAGCCGGCGCGGAAGGCCGCGATGTTCGCCGCGGCGATCTCCGGCTTGCGGCGGAACTGCCGCTCGAGGAAGCGCACGGTGCCCTCGGTGGGCCGGTGGTACATCCAGCTCAGCAGGCCGAGGGTGAACATGTTCTTGCTCCGCTCGGCCTCCTTCTTGCCGAGCCCGGAGTCCTTGAGCGCCTCGAGGGTCATCGAGGTCAGCGGCACGGCGACGACCTGCCAGCCGTCGAGCGAGCCGTCCTCGAGGGGGTTGGTCGCGTAGCCGACCTTCGCCAGGTTGCGCGGGGTGAACTCGTCGCTGTCGGCGATCACCAGCCCGCCGCCGGGCAGGTCGGAGAGGTTGGCCTTGAGCGCCGCGGGGTTCATGGCGACCAGCACGTCCGGGGCGTCGCCCGGCGTCATGATGTCGTGGTCGGCGAAGTGCAGCTGGAAGGAGCTGACGCCGGGCAGGGTCCCCGTCGGCGCGCGGATCTCGGCGGGGAAGTTGGGCAGCGTCGACAGGTCGTTGCCGAAGGACGCCGTCTCGCTGGTGAACCGGTTGCCCGTCAGCTGCATGCCGTCGCCGGAGTCCCCGGCCAGCCGGATGACGACGCGGTCGAGTTCGACGACGCTCTTGACGAGCCCGCCGGGGGCCGAGCTGCCGGGCGTGAGGGGCGATCCGGTGACGGTCATCAGGGTTACCTCCGACGGCTCAGGTTACGGGCCGGGTTCGCGCGCCGGTCCTGTGAAGCGGCTCACGGGACCCGCCGTCGCGGGCGGCGCTCTCGACACCAACCCTCCCCGACGGACGGGTGTTCCGCTCCACTCCCGTCCGTGACGGGGGTCGCAACCCGGGGCCGGGAACGGCGGTCGCGGCCGTTCCGTTCACCGGGGCGTGCGGCGATGGGACAACGGGGTGCGGACCGCGCTCCTCCTGGGCCTGGTGGCCGGTCTCGCCCTCGCCGCCGGGGCGCTGGTGGGCGGGCGGGGCGGTCTGCTCGTGGCGCTCGTCGTCGCGCTCGGGGTGAACGGCTGGGCCTGGTGGTCCTCCGACCGGCTGGCCCTGCGCGCGATGCGGGCCTTCCCGGTCACCGAGACGCAGGCGCCGGGCCTGTACGCGATGGTGCGGGAGCTGGCCACCCAGGCCCGCCAGCCGATGCCGCGCCTCTACGTGAGCCCCACCGACCAGCCCAACGCCTTCGCCACCGGGCGCACGCCGCGGCGGGCCGCCGTCTGCTGCACCCAGGGCATCCTCGAGCTGCTCGACCGCCGGGAACTGCGGGCGGTGCTCGCCCACGAGCTCTCGCACGTCCGCAACCGCGACGTGCTGGTCGGCTGCGTCGCCGGAGCCCTGGCCAGCGTCGTCACCTACCTGGCGCACCTGGCCACGTTCGCCACGCTGTTCGGCGGCCGCTCCGACGACGACCGCGACGGCGGCGTCCTCGGGACCCTGCTGCTGGTGCTGCTCGGCCCGCTGGCCGCCGGGCTGGTGCGGCTGGCGGTCACCCGCGGCCGCGAGTACGAGGCCGACGCCGACGGCGCCCGCCTCAGCGGTGACCCGCTGGCCCTGGCCAGCGCCCTGCGCCGCATCTCCGCCGGCGCCTCGGCCCGGCCGCTGCCCGCCGACGACCGGCTGGTCGCGCAGAGCCACCTCATGATCGCGGCACCTGTCCGCGCCGCGGGCCTGGCGGCGCTGTTCTCCACCCACCCGCCGATGGCCCAGCGGATCGCCCGGCTGGAGCGGATGGCGGGGGAGTCCGGCCGCGGCTGACCCGGCGTCAGGTCCAGGACGTCGACAGGCGGACGCTGGTGCCGGCGTCGTCGCGGCGGATCGCCACGTGGTCGCACAGCTGGCGGGCCAGCCACAGGCCCATCCCGCCGTGGGACAGGTCCTCCCCGTGCGCGGGCCCGTAGCCGGCGAACGGGTCGTCCAGGCCGCGGCCGGAGTCGCGGACCGTGGCCACCAGCCGCCCGGGCGCCGTCCACAGCCGCAGCCCGGCGGGCGGGGAGCCGTGCCGGACCGCGTTGGAGGTCATCTCGTCGACCGCCATGAGGAAGTCCTCGAGCACGTCGGCCGGCCCGTCGACGGAGTCCAGGTGGGCGCGGACGGCGTGCCGCAGCCCGGCGTAGTCGGTGATGTCGTCGTCGGCCAGCGCCGGGGCCGTGGCCTCCAGCGGCTCGTCGGGCACCGGCAGGGCCCGCAGGTAGGCGGCCGGGTCGACGTAGTCGGGGTTGGCCGCCCGGCCGTCGGGGGTGACGACCCCGGGGTGGGTGTGCAGCGCGGAGGTCAGCAGCGGGTCGGGGAGGGCGGAGCTGAACACGCACAGCCCCCACAGCGGGAGCGGGGCGAACGCGTCGTTGATGACCGACTCGTAGGCCTGCCACTCCCGCCAGTCGGCAGGGGTGGCGCCGAAGTCGACCTCGCCCACGCACCGGACCAGCCGGCCGGACGCGGCGTGCTGCTCGGCGAACCGGCGGAAGGCCGTGATCGCCGTGGGGGTGCGGGACCGGTAGAGCCGGTGCCGCTCGACGACGACCACCCGCGGGTCCCGGCCGACGGCCTCCCACAGCGGACCGGCGGTCCCCGGCCCGGTCGCGATCACGGCCGCGTCCCCGGCCTCCAGGCCCTCGAGCAACCACGGCGCGGCCGCGGCGGCGACGTCGTCGGCCGTGTCGTAGACGAGCGCGTCGTGCCGTGAGCCCGCGGGCGGCAGGGAGCCCGCGTCGTGTGCGTCGTGGCCGGCGGCGGCGGAGCCGTCGCGGCGCACTGCACCGTCCCCGGGCTCCCCACCGGTCCGCCGGCTCCCGTGGAGGACCATCGCGTCCACGGTAACCGGCCCCTCCGGGGTGTTCGTGCGCCCGCGGACCGCGACCGCCCGATCGGGGCGGTCGCGGTCCGCGGGTCGGCCGGTCAGCGGTAGTTGTCGAACTGGAGGGCGACGTCGAGGTCCTGCGCGCGCAGCAGGCGCTGCACCTCCTGCAGGTCGTCCCGCTTCTTGCCGCTGACGCGGAGCTGGTCGCCCTGGATCTGGGCCTGGACGCCCTTGGGGCCCTCGTCGCGGATGATCTTCGCGATCTTCTTCGCGACGTCGGACTCGATGCCCTGCTTGATCCGCGCCGACAGCTTGTAGGCCTTGCCCGAGGACTGCGGCTCGTCGGCGTCGAGGGCCTTGAGCGAGATGCCGCGCTTGACGAGCTTGTCCTTGAACACGTCGAGGGCGGCGTTGACCCGCTCCTCGGTGTCGGCCTGGAGGAGGACGCCGTTCTCCCCGGCCCAGGCGATGCTCGCGTTGGTCCCGCGGAAGTCGAAGCGCTGGGCGAGCTCCTTGCCCGCCTGGTTGATGGCGTTGTCGATCTCCTGGTGGTCGACCTTGCTCACGACGTCGAAGGACGAGTCGGCCATGTCTGCTCCTCACCCCGCGCGGAGGACCCGCGACGGGACCTCGTCGGGCCGTCGCCGGCCCGTCTTGTACGCTCTCCCCGTGGGTCCACGGCGGGTTGCCCGAGTGGCCAATGGGAGCGGACTGTAAATCCGTCGGCTTAGCCTACGAAGGTTCGAATCCTTCACCCGCCACCCCTCGCAGAGCGGCCCCCGACCGGCAGGTCGGGGGCCGCTCCCGCGTTCCGGGCCCGCGTCCCCGGCTCAGGGCAGCGTCGGCGCCTGCGCGCCGGCCACCGCGGTGACCTCCAGCGGCCGTCCGCCCAGGAACAGCCAGCCGAAGGCGATCTGCACCGACCGCGTGCAGCGGACCGTGACCTCGGTGCCGTCGGTCTCCGCCGACCAGGCGTCCAGGGCGGTCCCGCCGTCGGCCAGGTGGTCGGCGACGGCGGCCCGCGCCGTCTCGCCGGTCAGGGGCAGCGCCGTGCCCACGCCCGTGGCGTAGACCCGCCCCTCGTCGGTCCGGTTGGCGGCGGCCAGTGCCGCGCCGTCGCACACCGCCTGCACGTCCTGGTGCTCGAGGAAGGCGTCGGACGCGGCGACCGCACCCAGCGCCATGAAGGCGGCCACCAGCCAGCAGACGAGGACGAACGGCATCGCGGAGCCGCGCTCCTCCTCGCCGCCGACCGGCCTCCCGCCTCCCCGCACGGCGGCAGCGTAGGTGCGGCGCGGCTCCGGCGGACCGCCGTCCACGGACCCGGTCGATCACACGGGCACCACCTGTCACCCGTGCCGGTGACGAGTTGCTGATCAACAACCACTGTCCGTAGTGACACTACGGCCCGTCACCCGTTCGTGATGCTCCGTGCTTGCCTCGCCCGAGTGAGGGCAACGATGGTTCCGGGCGCGGTCCGTACTCGAACGACGCTCTGCCCCCGCGCCTGGGTGACAGCCGCAACTGCCAGCTGTCTTTTCCATGCCTGAGGAGGCGTCATGAACGAGCGTGGTGCGAAGTGGGCTCGCGGGGCCAAGTGGGCGCGGGGCGCCAAGTGGGCCCGGGGTGCGAAGTGGGCTCGCGGAGCCAAGTGGGCCTGATCCGCGGCTGACCCCGTCCCGATCGGGACGGGGTCACGGGTGGGGCGTCCGCCCTCCCTCCTTGGGGTCGGATCGGTTCTGGGGGGCGGCCTGCGCTGTTAGCCTCGGCGCCGCCTCTTCCCTCCTCACAGATCCGGATGACCTTGGCGAGTCGCGCGCGTGCCACGCCCCGTCGTGTCGGCGCGCTGCTGCCCCTGGGTGTGATCGCCGCCGCCGGCGTCGTCCTCGCGACGGTCGCCGGCCTGCTGGTCTTCCCCGCCGCGCCGGCCGAGTTCCGGCTGGCGCCCTTCCTCGTCGTCGTGGCGGCCTTCTTCGCCACCGACATGGTCTCCCTGCACGTGGAGTTCCGGCGCCAGACGGTGGCGTGGTCGGTGAGCGAGCTCGCCCTGACGATCGCGCTCGTCGAGTTCGGCGGCGTCTGGGCAGCGGTGGCCCGGGTGGTCGGGCTCGGCGCGAGCATGGCCTACCAGCGCTACGCCTGGGCGAAGATGGTCTACAACCTCGCGGTCGCCGTCATCGAGGTGGCTGCGGCCGTCACCGTGCTGCAGGTGCTGCCGTTCGGGGCGCTGGAGGACCCGCTCAGCTGGGTGAGCCTCCTGGTCGCCGTCCTGGTCGCCGACCTCGTGGGCGCTCCCCTCGTCGTGGCGGCCATCCGACTCAGCGGTGGCAACCCCACGTGGCGGCTGTGGAAGGAGCTGTTGCTCCCGATCGGGGTCGTCGCTCCCTTCGCCGTCTCCGTCGGGCTGGTGGCCGCCCTCCTCAACGCCCGGACCGGCTGGGCGGCCTTCCTCATCGCCCCCGCGGCGGTGGCCGTCATCCTGCTGTTCCGGCGGTTCGCCCAGGTCTCCCGGGCGGGGCAGGGGCTGGAGCAGATCTACGACTTCGCCCGGCGGATCGAGTCCGTGTCGCCCGACGAGGACGGGCCGCTCGAGATCGCGGTCGCGGTCAAGGAGCTGCTCAACGCGGACAAGGTCGCGCTGTGGCTGCCGCCCTACCTCGACGAGCCGCCGCGGCTGGTCGTGGCCGGCGACGGCGGCGTCACCTGGTACGACGGGCCGGCCGACCCCGAGGACGTCCTGCGCCAGCGGGTGCTGACGCCCGGGTCCACCGAGCCGGTCCTGGTGACCGCCGGCCGCGCGACGCCGGCCGAGTCCGCCGCCCTGACCCGCCGCGGCGCCCAGGAGGTCCTCGGCGCCCCCGTGGCGACCGCGGCCGGCGAGCCCGGCTACCTCGAGGTGTGCGACCGGCGCAGCGACGTCGTCTCCTTCTCCGGCAGCGACCGCTCCGCGCTGGACTCGATGCTGACCCACGTCAACGCGGCGATCCGCCAGCAGCAGCTGCTCACCCAGATCCGCTACGACGCCGACCACGACCGGCTGACCGGGCTGCCCAACCGGCAGCGGCTGGCCGCCGAGATCGACCAGATGCTCGGCGCCGACCCGGTCGGTGCGCGGGCCGGGCTGGTGCTCGCCGCGCTGGACAACCACACCGAGATCGTCGACACCCTCGGCCACGCCGCGGCCGACGAGCTGCTGCTGGTCACCGCCGGCCTGCTGCGCGAGCACGCCCCGCCGGCCGCGCTCGTCGCGCGGATGGAGGGCGAGCAGTTCGCCGTCCTCCTGCCGGGGCTGTCCCTGCCGGCGACCGAGCGGGCCGCCCGGCGGCTGCGCGAGGCCACCTCCACCCGGGCGCGGGTCGCCGGCCTGGACCTGGAGGTCACGCTGACCATCGGCGTGGCGGCCGCGCCGGTCCACGGCACGGACTCCGGCACGCTCATGCAGCGGGCCGACGTCGCGCTGCTGGCGGCCGCCTCCGAGAGCGGCGGCGTCGCCAGCTACCACCAGGTGCTGGACCAGCAGAGCCTGCGCCGCCTGCAGCTGGGCACCGAGCTCGAGCAGGCCATGGCCGACGGGCAGATCAGCGTCGTCTTCCAGCCGATCATCGACGCCCGGACCTCCGACATCGTCTCGGTGGAGACCCTCGTGCGCTGGGCGCACCCGCGGTTCGGCGCGATCCCGCCGGACGACTTCATCCACCTCGCCGAGCAGATCGGCCGCATCGGCCCGCTCACCGACCACGTGCTGGACCTCGCGCTGGCCCGCTGCCGGCGGTGGCTGGACCAGGACATCGCGCTGTCGGTCGCGGTGAACCTCTCCGCGCGCTGCCTGGCCGAGCCGGACCTGGTCGAGCGGGTGCAGCGCGCGCTGCGCCGCCACGGCGTCCCGGGGGAGCTGCTCATCCTCGAGCTGACCGAGGGCAGCGTCGTCGACGACTCGGTCCGCTCGGGCACCGTCCTCACCGACCTGCACGCCCTGGGCCTGCGGCTGTCGATGGACGACTTCGGGACCGGCTACTCGTCCCTGTCGCAGCTGCGGCAGCTCCCGATCGACGAGGTGAAGATCGACAAGTCCTTCGTGCTGGGGATGTCCACCAGCCAGGGCGAGTCGTTCATCGCCCGCTCGATCATCGAGCTCGCGCACAACCTTGGCCTGCGCGTGGTGGCCGAGGGCGTCGAGGACGAGCTGACCCGCAAGCTGCTCACCGAGATGGGCTGCGACAAGCTCCAGGGCTTCCTGGTCAGCCGGCCGCTGGCCGACGAGATGCTGGAGAAGTGGCTGCTCGCGCGCACCGGTGTCCGGTCCGCCGCGCCCGGCGCCCAGCACCGCCGGCTGTTCGTCCGCGCCTGACTGTTACAGTCGTCTGGCACACCCCGGAGGGGGTGCGAGACCGCCGGAGACGGTGGGGTAGAGTTCCCTCCGGCTCAGTGAGCACGCCCCTTTAGCTCAGTCGGCAGAGCGTCTCCATGGTAAGGAGAAGGTCTACGGTTCGATTCCGTAAAGGGGCTCCGACCCACCGGTCCTGTCGCGAGACCGGGCCGCGCGGTCTTCCCGGCGGTGTAGCTCAGCCTGGCAGAGCAAGCGGCTCATAATCGCTGTGTCACCGGTTCAAATCCGGTCACCGCTACCCCAGACGGACCCCGTACCCCGGGGTCCGTCGCCGTGTCGGCACCCGCCGCCACGGTCCCCGGCCTCCGGGCCGGTCCGCACAAGGCGAGGAGTGCCCCGTGGCAGCCACCGACGTCCGTCCGAAGATCACCCTGGCCTGCCAGGAGTGCAAGAGCCGCAACTACATCACCCGCAAGAACCGGCGGAACGACCCCGACCGGCTCGAGCTGAAGAAGTACTGCCCGCGGGACAAGAAGCACACGGTCCACCGCGAGACCCGCTGACGCCGGTCCGCGAGGAGCGAGGGAGGGCGGGAGTGGCGCTGGACGCAGGACTGGTCGGGCGCGGCTACCCGCCCTCCGCCGTCTACGAGGTCGGTCGCGCCAAGATCGCCGAGTTCGCCGCCGCCGTCGGCGCGGCCGACCCGGTGCACACCGACCCCGACGCCGCCCGCGCGCTCGGGCACCCCGACGTCGTCGCGCCGCCCACCTTCGCCATCGTGGTCACCCTGGGCGCCGCCGACGTCGTGCTCGCCGACCCCGACGTGGCCCTCGACTACAGCCGGGTGGTGCACGGCGAGCAGCGCTTCACCCACCACCGGCCGATCCGCGCCGGGGACCGGCTGGTGAGCACCACGACCATCGAGGCCGTGCGCAGCGTGGCCGGCAACGACCTGCTCACCACCCGCGTCGACGTCGCCACCGAGGACGGCGAGGCCGTCTGCACCGCCACCTCGATGCTCGTGGCGCGGGGGACGGCGTGAGCGCCCGGCTGCGGGCCGCCGACGTCGCCGTCGGCACCGAACTGCCCGAGCAGACGCACCGGGTCACCCGCGCGGACCTCGTCCGCTACGCCGGCGCCTCCGGTGACCTCAACCCGATCCACTGGAGCGACCGGGTCGCCACCGGCGTCGGCCTGCCCGGCGTCATCGCCCACGGGATGCTCACGATGGGGCTGGCCGCCCGCGCGGTGACCGACTGGGCCGGCGACCCCGGCGCCGTCGTCGAGTACCAGGTCCGCTTCGGCCGCCCGGTGGTCGTGCCCGACGACGACACCGGCGCCGAGGTCACCGTCCGCGGGAAGGTGGGCGCCGTCCTCGACGGCGGCCGGGTGCGCGTGGACCTCACGGTCACCAGCGGCGGCGAGAAGGTGCTGTCCCTCGCCCGCGCCACCGTCGCACTGGCATGACCCCCCGGCGGGCAGTGCCGGCCGCGGCCGCGGCCCTGCTCCTGCTGGCCGGCTGCGGCACCTCCTTCACCGAGACGCTCGCCGCGGAGGACACCCCGACGGCGGCGCCGTCGTCCCCGGGCCAGGAGGGGGACACCGGTGGCGACGACGCCCCGAGCTGCCCGGCCGAGCGCGCCGAGCCCGACCCCGACCGCCCCGTCGTCGACCTGGAGTTCCGGCTCTCCGACGACGGGCGCACCGTCACCGGCACCGAGAACGTCGTCTTCACCCCGGACCGCGCCACCGACGAGATGGTGTTCCGGCTGGTGCCCAACAGCCCCGGCGCGGCCGAGCTCGGCAACAGGATCACCGTCGACGACGTCCGCGGCGACGACGTCGACCAGGCCGGCTACGAGGACGCCGGCGCCGAGGGGCCGGGCGGGCTCTACGTGCTCCAGCTCGACGGCGAGCTCCCGGCCGGCGAGTCCACCGAGGTGGAGCTGGACTTCACCGTCTCCCTCGGCGGCAGCGGCTTCGAGCGGCTCGGCACGGCCGAGGACGTGTCCTGGTGGGCCAGCGGGTTCCCGCTGCTGGCCTGGGAGCCCGGCGTGGGCTGGGCGCGCGACCCGTTCGTCGGCATCATCGGCGAGACCGCCACCAGCCCGGTCGCCGACACCACGATCAGCGTCTCGGCGCCCGAGGACCTCGTCGTCCTGATGACCGGCGACCAGGACGAGCCCTCCGCGCCCGAGGACGGCCGGCGCACCTGGACCTCGCACGAGCCGGTCGCCCGCGACGTCAGCGTCGCCGCCGGGGAGTTCCGGACCGCCACCCTCACCTCGCCGGGCGGCGTCGAGATCACCACCGGGGTGCTGCCGGACTCGCGGACCGGCCCGGGCGAGCTCGCCGACTGGGCCAGCGAGGACGTGACCGCCCTCGCCGACCGGTTCGGCCCCTTCCCGTACGACACCCTCACGGTGCCGCTGCTGCCGGACCAGGGCGGCGGCATCGAGTACCCGAGCTCGATCCTGCTCGCCGGCGCCAGCCGGGTCGTGCTCGAGCACGAGGTCGCGCACATGTGGTTCTACGGGATGGTCGGCGACTCGCAGTTCCGCGACCCGTGGCTCGACGAGGCCTTCGCCACCTACGCCGAGAGCGACGGCGACGTGTCCCGGGAGCGGCTCGACGCGACCCTGGCCGCCCCGGGCGACGTGGGCGCGGCGATGGACGAGTTCTCCGACAGCGGCAGCTACTTCGACGTCGTCTACGCCAAGGGCGGCGCCGCGCTGCTGGCCGCCCGCGAGGCCGCCGGCGCCGCGGAGTTCGACGCGGCGCTGCGCTGCTACGTCCAGCTCAACGCGTGGACGATCGCCACGCCCGCCGACCTGGCGCAGGCGCTGGCCGACCTCCCGGCCGCCACCGAGGTGCTGGTGGCGGCCGGTGCCCTCGACGAGGACGACCTGCCGGACTGAGTCAGCCGAGCAGGCGCTGCAGCCGGCCGACGCCCTCGGCCAGGTCGTCGTCGCCGAGCGCGTAGGACATCCGCACGTAGCCCGGCGTGCCGAAGGCCTCCCCGGGGACGACGGCGACCTCGGCCTCCTCCAGCACGATCTCGGCGAACTCCGCGCTGCTCGACGCGGTGCGCCCGTTGATCGGCCGGCCGAGCAGGCCCTTCACCGACGGGTACACGTAGAAGGCGCCCTGCGGCTCCGGGCAGGTGATGCCGGGGATCTCCCGCAGCATCGACACGATGGTCTTCCGGCGCCGGTCGAACGCCGTCCGCATCGCGTCCACCGCCGACAGGTCACCGGTCAGCGCGGCCACCGCCGCCGCCTGGGACACGTTGGCGACGTTCGAGGTGGCGTGCGACTGCAGGTTGGTCGCGGCCTTGACGACGTCGGCGGGGCCGACGATCCAGCCGACCCGCCAGCCGGTCATCGCGTAGGTCTTGGCCACCCCGTTGACGACGACGCAGCGGTCGGCGAGCCCGGGGACCACGACCGGCATCGACGGGGCGGTGACCCCGCCGTAGGTCAGGTGCTCGTAGATCTCGTCGGTGAGCACCCACAGCCCGGCCTCCAGGGCCCAGCGGCCGATGGCCTCGACCTGGTCGGGCGGGTAGACCGCGCCGGTCGGGTTGGACGGCGAGACGAACAGCAGCACCTTGGTGCGCTCGGTGCGCGCGGCCTCGAGCTGCTCGACGGAGACGAGGTAGCCGCTGTCCTCGTCGGCGACCACGGGCACCGGCACGCCGCCGGCCAGCCGGATCGCCTCCGGGTAGGTGGTCCAGTACGGCGCGGGCACGAGGACCTCGTCGCCGGGGTCGAGCATCGTGGCGAACGCCTCGTACACGGCCTGCTTGCCGCCGTTGGTCACCAGCACCTGCGCCGGCGTGACGGTCAGGCCCGAGTCGCGCGCCGTCTTGGCGACGATCGCCTCCTTGAGCGCGGGCAGGCCGCCGGCCGGGGTGTAGCGGTGCATCGCCGGCTGGCGGGCCGCGGCGATCGCCGCCTCGACGACGTAGTCCGGCGTCGGGAAGTCCGGCTCACCGGCGCCGAAGCCGATGACCGGCTTGCCCGCCGCCTTGAGCGCCTTGGCCTTCGCGTCCACCGCGAGCGTGGCGGACTCGGCGATGGACCCGATGCGCCGGGAGACGCGGCGCTCGGCGGGGGAGAGGGCGGACTCCGACGGGGAGACGGCGGTCATGGGTCCATCGTGTCAGGCGCCACGCCGCCGGGGCCCGTCAGTTCCCGGTCCTCCGCAGCGCGACGTGCGGGACCGCCGCGGACGGCACCACCCCGGTGACCCCTGCGCGGGGGGTCCTCCGGAGCGCGGTCACGGACCGGTCCCGCGGTCCCGTACACTGGCAACCCTGGGGCGTTCGACCCCGCCACCGGCGTGCCCCGGATCCTCCCGGGACCGGCGCGCCGACGGCGAGGCCCGACCGTCCCGGGGCAGCCCGGGGTCACCGGCCCCGGGCACTAGGGGTGTAGCTCAATTGGCAGAGCAGCGGTCTCCAAAACCGCAGGCTGCAGGTTCAAGTCCTGTCACCCCTGCCCGTGCCGCCGGCCCGTCCCGGCGGGCAGCACGACCCGGCACGACCGCGCACCGGCTCCCCGGACGCGGCCGCCGGCCGGCGAGCACCACACCAGACGGCCCGACAGCAGCGGCCACCAACCACGACGCGAGCGAGGCGCAGTGAGCGAGAAGCCGGGCCGCGGGGAGGACCCCCGCACCGCCTCGGACGCCGAGCTGACCGACGAGCAGCTCGACCGCGAGGCCCCGGGCGTCGAGGACGCCGCCGAGCTGGAGGCCGCCGAGGACGAGGTCGCCGCCGAGGCGGAGTCCGAGGAGGACAAGGTCGTCAGCACGCCGGCCCGCCGCCGCGGCGGCCGGATCACCGCCGGCGACGACGAGGACGACGAGCCCGCCGCCCCGCGCACCCGCCGCCCCGCCCGCGAGGGGACCGCCGGCGGCCGTCCCACCGGCCGCGCCACCGAGGGCTCGGGCACCCGGTCCCGGGCCGCCGCGCAGCGGGCGCGGAACGAGGAGGTCCGGCAGAGGCGCAACCTGCGCCGGTTCCTGCGCGAGGTCGTCGCCGAGCTCCGCAAGGTCATCTGGCCCGGCCGCCGGGAGCTGATCACCTACACGACCGTCGTCATCCTCTTCGTGGCGTTCATGGTGGCGCTCGTCGCGGGCCTCGACGTCCTCTTCGCGCAGGGCGTGCTCGCCGTCTTCGGCTGACCGCCCCCTGCGCCTGACCGCACCCGACAAGGAAGAGACCCCGTGACCGACCCCCGCGAGCCCTTCGACACCGACAGCGACGTCGAGGCCATCGACCTCGACGACGAGCGGATGGACGTCCGCGGCAGCGTCGACCTCGAGACCGGCGCGGACCAGGCCGGCTCCGCCGAGGGGTCGGCCGACACGGCCGACCAGGACACCGCCACCGGTGTCGCCGACGTGACCCCCGCGGTCGAGGGCGGCGGCCGCGACAGCCTGGTCGGCGACCCGCTGGCCGCGCCGGCCCCCGACCACGACCCGGTCGTGACCGAGGCCCTGGCCGAGGCGGAGGCCGCGGACGAGGACCCGCGCGAGACGCTCAAGCGGACCCTGCGCACGCAGTTCGGCGACTGGTACGTCATCCACTCCTACGCGGGCTACGAGAACAAGGTGAAGACCAACCTCGAGTCCCGCATCCAGTCGCTGGACATGGAGGACTACATCTTCCAGATCGAGGTGCCCACCGAGGAGGTCACCGAGATCAAGAACGGCAAGCGCACCCAGGTCAACCGGAAGAAGCTGCCCGGCTACCTGCTCGTCCGGATGGACCTCAACGACGAGTCCTGGGGCGCGGTCCGCAACACCCCCGGCGTCACCGGCTTCGTCGGTGCCACCTCGCGGCCCTCGCCGCTGTCGATCGACGAGGTCGTCAACCTGCTGGTGCCCGACGCCCCGCCGCAGGCGGCCAAGGCGACCGAGGCGGCCTCGCCCGCGGCGGCGTCCGCGCCGACCGCCGTCGTCGACTTCGAGATCGGCGAGTCGGTGACCGTCATGGACGGCCCGTTCGCCACCCTCCCGGCGACCATCAACGAGATCAACGCCGAGCAGCAGAAGCTGCAGGTGCTGGTCTCCATCTTCGGCCGGGAGACGCCGGTCGAGCTGTCGTTCACCCAGGTCGCCAAGATCTGAGTGCGCCCGAGCACCACCCCGGCCGTTCGAGCCTGAGTCACACGAGAAGGAAGTCATGCCCCCCAGGAAGCGGTTGACCGCGGTCATCAAGCTCCAGATCAACGCCGGTGCGGCCACCCCCGCGCCGCCCGTGGGTCCGGCGCTCGGCCAGCACGGCGTCAACATCATGGAGTTCTGCAAGGCGTACAACGCCGCCACGGAGTCGCAGCGCGGCAACGTGGTCCCGGTCGAGATCTCGGTGTACGAGGACCGCTCGTTCACCTTCGTCACCAAGACCCCGCCGGCCGCCCGCATGCTGCTCAAGGCCGCGGGTGTCGAGAAGGGCTCGGGCGAGCCGCACAAGACCAAGGTCGCCACGGTCACCCGCGACCAGGTCCGCGAGATCGCGCAGACCAAGATGCCCGACCTCAACGCCAACTCGCTGGACGAGGCCGAGCGGATCATCGCCGGCACCGCCCGGTCGATGGGCATCACCGTCACCGGCTGACGGAAGCCGCCGGGAACCGGCGGCGTCGCACCACCCGGGGCTCGCCCGAGCCCCGCGCACCTGTGGGAGGGCCTGCGCCAGGCCCGCACACCACGCGATCCCCGCACCCGCGGCGGGGGAGAGGAACCACCATGGCGAAGCACGGCAAGAAGTACCTCGAGGCGGCCTCCAAGGTCGACCGCCAGAGCCTGTACAGCCCGCTGCAGGCGGCGGGGCTGGCGAAGGAGACCTCGCCGACCACCTACGACGCCACCGTCGAGGTGGCCATGCGGCTGGGCGTCGACCCGCGCAAGGCCGACCAGATGGTCCGCGGCACGGTCAACCTGCCCCACGGCACCGGCAAGACCGCCCGCGTCATCGTCTTCGCGACCGGTGACAAGGCCGCCGAGGCCGAGGCCGCCGGCGCCGACGTCGTCGGCTCGGACGACCTGATCGCGCGCATCCAGGAGGGCTTCCTGGACTTCGACGCCGCGATCGCCACGCCCGACCAGATGGCCAAGGTCGGCCGGATCGCCCGCATCCTGGGCCCCCGCGGCCTGATGCCGAACCCCAAGACCGGCACCGTGACGCCCGACGTCACCAAGGCCGTCGCGGACATCAAGGGCGGGAAGATCAACTTCCGCGTCGACAAGCAGGCCAACCTGCACCTGGTGATCGGCAAGACCTCCTTCGACGAGACCAAGCTCGTCGAGAACTACGCCGCCGCCCTCGACGAGGTGCTGCGCGCCAAGCCGGCCGCGGCCAAGGGCCGGTACCTGAAGAAGGTCACCATCTCCACCACGATGGGCCCGGGCATCCCGGTCGACCCGAACCGCACCCGCAACCTGACGGTGGACGAGCCCACCGCCTGACGAAGGACCTCGTCCTCCCCACCCTTCGCGAGCTCAGGGCGGGCCCCGGGACGAGGCCGTTCCAGTACGTCACCACGGGGCCCCGCAGCGCACGCGCGCTGCGGGGCCCTGGCGCGTCCGGGCCCGCCCGCGGGTGAGGACGGCGACAGCGGCGTCCGCGCGGCACCGTGTACGCTGGGCGGCGTTCCCCCCACGACCGCTGGTCGTCGCACGTCCGCGTGCGATCGAAGGTCCCGGATCCCCGGGCGGCCCGCGCAGGAGGACGGTTCGATCGCCGCGGCGCCCCGTGCCCGCGTCCCTCGCCCCGTGCGCCCTGCGCCGGGGCGTTCCTCGTCTCCGGGCCCCGATCGTCCGCTCCCGTGCGGCGCACGGGTGGTCACCCGTCCGACGAGAGGAGGCCCATGCCCACGCAGGCGAAGGCCGCGGTGATCGACGAGATCACCGAGCGGTTCCAGAAGTCCAGCGCGGCCGTGCTCACCGAGTACCGCGGGCTGACCGTGTCGCAGCTGACCCAGCTGCGGCGTTCCCTCGGTGCGGGCAGCAGCTACGCCGTCGTCAAGAACACCCTGACGAAGCGGGCGGCGGACTCGGTCGGCCACACCGACCTGGCCCCGCTGCTCAACGGCCCGACCGCGATCGCGTTCATCGAGGGCGACGTCGTCGAGGCCGCCAAGGCCATCCGCGACTTCGCGCGCGCCAACCCGCTGCTCGTCGTCAAGGGCGGCGTCGTCGAGGGCCGCACCGTCAGCCCCGCCGAGGTCACCGCCCTCGCCGACGTCGAGCCGCGCGAGGTGCTGCTGGCCAAGCTGGCCGGCGCGATGAAGGGCAACCTGACCAAGGCCGCCGGCCTGTTCCAGGCCCCGCTGTCGCAGGTCGCCCGCCTGGCCGCGGCGCTGCAGGAGAAGAAGGAGTCCACCGAGGGCTCCGCCGCTCCCGCCGCCGACACCGCTGCTGCCGACACCACCACCGACTCCGCTGACGCCGCGGACACCGCGGCCAGCACCGACTGACCCCCTAGGAGAGATCATGGCCAAGCTGTCCAGCCAGGAGCTGCTCGACGCGTTCAAGGAGATGACGCTGCTCGAGCTGTCCGACTTCGTGAAGCAGTTCGAGGAGACCTTCGAGGTCACCGCGGCTGCCCCCGTCGCCGTCGCGGCCGCCCCGGCCGCCGGTGGTGCCGGTGACGGCGGTGCCCCCGCCGCCGAGGAGCAGGACGAGTTCGACGTCATCCTCGAGGCCGCCGGTGACAAGAAGATCCAGGTCATCAAGGAGGTGCGCGGCCTGACCTCGCTCGGCCTCAAGGAGGCCAAGGACCTGGTCGACGGCGCGCCGAAGCCGGTCCTGGAGAAGGTCGCCAAGGACGCCGCCGAGAAGGCCAAGGCCGCCCTCGAGGGCGCCGGCGCCACCGTCACCGTCAAGTGACGCCGTCCCCGGCCTGAGCCGGGGACCAGCACCACCCAGCACGCCACAGGGGCCGCTCTCCTCCGGGAGGGCGGCCCCTGTCGCGTCCGCCCCCCTCGGTGGGGTGGCGTGACAGCGAGCCGTGTCACGTCGGACGAGTGACGCACGTAACCTCCCCCTCCGGTCCTCGTTACCCGTGAGTACGAGGAGCGGTGTCCCCGGCGCACGGGGACCCGCGCCGGGACGCGGTCCCGGGGCCCCGCCGCGCGGACCCCGGATCAGGGCGAGGGAGGTCGACGGTGGGCGTCGCGGTCCAGGTCGAGGGGCTGACCAAGTCCTTCGGCAGCCAGAACATCTGGAGCGACGTCACCCTCACGCTGCCGCCCGGGGAGATCTCCGTGCTGCTGGGCCCCTCGGGCACCGGCAAGTCGGTCTTCCTCAAGTCGCTGGTGGGGCTGCTCAAGCCCGAGCGCGGCTCGATCGTCATCACCGACACCGACATCGTCCGGTGCGGCGAGGCGCGGCTCTACGAGGTCCGCAAGCTGTTCGGTGTCCTGTTCCAGGACGGCGCGCTGTTCGGCTCGATGAACCTCTTCGACAACATCGCCTTCCCGCTGCGCGAGCACACGAGGAAGAGCGAGTCCGAGGTCCGCCGCATCGTCCTCGAGAAGATGGACATGGTCGGCCTGCAGGGCGCCGAGGGGAAGCTGCCCGGCGAGATCTCCGGCGGCATGCGCAAGCGCGCCGGCCTCGCCCGCGCGCTGGTGCTCGACCCCGAGGTCATCCTGTTCGACGAGCCGGACTCCGGCCTGGACCCGGTCCGCGTCGCCTACCTCAACCAGCTGATCGTCGACCTCAACGCGCAGATCGACGCCACCTTCCTCATCGTCACGCACGACATCGGCACCGCCCGCACCGTGCCCGACAACCTCGGCCTGCTCTACCGCAAGCACCTGGCCATGTTCGGCCCGCGCGAGCAGCTGCTCACCTCGCAGGAGCCGGTCGTCCAGCAGTTCCTCAACGGCCGCCGCGAGGGCCCGATCGGCATGAGCGAGGAGAAGGACGTCGCGCAGGTCGAGGCCGAGATGGCCGCCCTGCAGGCCCGCGGCGGCGACCGGCACAACGGCGTCGGGCCCAAGGGCGCCGTCGGCGGCGACGCCGTCCCGCCGCAGCTCGACCCGTCCCCGGGCCTGCCCGAGCGGCGCGCCCAGCGCCGCCGGCAGGAGCGCGTGGCCCGCATGCTGCACGAGTTCGACCCGGCCACCGCCACGGCGATCCGCGACTCCCTGCCCGAGGACCTGCTCGCCCAGGTCGACGCCGGCGTGTTCACGCCGACGACGGACGCCGCCGGCCGGCACCGGGACACCACGCAGGCGGTCGGCGCGACGGCGGCCGGCGGCTCCCTGCCCGGCCCGCGGAGCGGCCGGTGACGGCCACCGGGAAGCCGGAGGCGCCGGGCCTGCTCGACGGGAAGCTCTCCCCGGCCCGGCCGCTGCGCGCCAGCGGCACGCTGTTCGCCTTCGCGCTCGACACCTTCCGGGCGCTGCCCAGGCGGCCCTTCCAGCTGCGCGAGTTCGTCCAGCAGACCTGGTTCGTCGCCAGCGTGACCATCCTGCCGACGGCGCTGGTCGCGATCCCCTTCGGCGCGGTCATCGCCCTGCAGCTGGGTTCCCTGACCCGCCAGCTCGGCGCCCAGTCCTTCACCGGTTCGGCGTCGGTGCTGGCCGTGCTGCGCGAGGCCAGCCCGATCGTCACCGCGCTGCTCATCGCCGGCGCCGGCGGCTCGGCCATCTGCGCCGACCTCGGCGCCCGCAAGATCCGCGACGAGATCGACGCCATGGAGGTGCTCGGGATCAACCCGATCCAGCGCCTCGTCGTCCCCCGGGTGCTGGCCGCGATGCTCGTCGCCACCCTGCTCAACGGCCTGGTCAGCGTCGTCGGCGTGGCGGGCGGCTACTTCTTCAACGTCGTCCTGCAGGGCGGCACGCCGGGCGCCTACCTGGCGTCCTTCGGCGCGCTCGCGCAGGTCGAGGACTTCTGGTCCGGCGAGATCAAGGCCCTCGTGTTCGGGCTGATCGCCGGGATCGTCGCCTCCTACAAGGGCCTGCGCGCCGGCGGCGGGCCCAAGGGGGTCGGCGACGCGGTGAACCAGTCGGTGGTCATCACCTTCCTGCTGCTGTTCGCGGTGAACTTCGTGATGACGGCGATCTACTTCCAGCTCGTCCCGCCCAAGGGGCAGTGACCCGGTGGCGCTGCTCTCCCCGGTCGACCGGGTCCGCGTCGGCGTGCGCCGGCTGGTCCGCCGCGTCTACGGCCGACCGATGGACACCCTCGAGGACCTCGGCGACCAGCTGTCCTTCTACGGCCGCGCCCTGGGCTGGACGCCGCGCACGCTGCGCCGCTACAAGCGCGAGACGTTCCGGCTGCTGGCCGAGGTCACCTTCGGCACCGGCGCGCTGGCGGTCGTCGGCGGCACCGTCGGCGTCATCGCGTTCCTGTCCTTCTTCACCGGCACCGAGGTCGGCCTGCAGGGCTACGCCGCCCTCGACCAGCTCGGCACCTCGGCGTTCACCGGCTTCCTCTCGGCGTACTTCAACACCCGGGAGATCGCCCCGCTGGTCGCCGGCCTGGCGCTGTCGGCCACCGTCGGCTGCGGCTTCACCGCCCAGATCGGCGCCATGCGGATCAACGAGGAGATCGACGCCCTCGAGGTCATGGGCGTCCCCTCGCTGCCGTTCCTGGTGACCACCCGCATCGTCGCCGGGTTCGTCGCGGTCGTCCCGCTCTACGTCATCGGCCTGCTGAGCAGCTACTTCGCCACCCGGACCATCACCACCGAGGCGTACGGGCAGTCGGCCGGCACCTACGACCACTACTTCAACCTCTTCCTGCCGCCGCAGGACGTGCTGTGGTCGTTCGCCAAGGTGCTCGTCTTCGCCGTCGTGATCATCCTGAGCCACTGCTACTACGGCTACCGGGCCGGCGGCGGCCCGGCCGGCGTCGGCCTCGCCGTGGGCCGGGCGGTGCGCTTCTCGATCGTGGCGGTCATGGTCATCGACCTGTTCCTGTCGCTGGCCATCTGGGGTTCGACGACGACCGTCCGGATCGCGGGGTGAGCGGGAGATGAGCGGGGGCAGGGGCGCGGTGGTGCGCCGTCGGCTGCAGGGCGTGGCGTTCCTCGTCGTCCTGGTGGTGCTGCTCGCGCTGACCGTGGCGCTCTACACCAAGGCCTTCACCGACACCGCCCGCGTGGTGCTGCACGCCGACACCGTGGGCAACCAGCTGCAGGAGGCCTCCGACGTCAAGGTGCGCGGGGTGATCGTCGGCGAGGTGCGCTCGGTCGAGGCCTCCGCCGGGGGCGCGACGATCGAGCTGGCCATCCGGCCCGAGCACCTGGACCGCATCCCCGCCGACGTCACCGCCCGGCTGCTGCCCAAGACGCTGTTCGGCGAGCGCTACGTGTCCCTCGTGGTGCCCGAGCGGCCCTCGGGGGAGCGGCTGGCCGACGGCGACGAGATCGGCCAGGACCGCACCGAGAACGCCGTCGAGCTGCAGCGGGTCATCGACGACCTGCTGCCGCTGCTGCGGGCGGTGCAGCCGCAGGACCTCAGCTCCACGCTCGGCGCCGTCGCCTCGGCGCTGCGCGGGCGCGGTGACCGGCTGGGGGAGAACCTCGCCTCGATCGGCCGCTACGTCGGCGAGCTCAACACCGTGCTGCCCGAGCTGCAGGCCGACATCAGCGGGCTGGCCGACGTCGCCGACACCTACGACTCGGCCGCCGACGACCTGCTGGCCGTGCTCGACGACCTGGCGGTGACCTCGCAGACGCTGGTCGACCAGTCCGAGCAGCTGCGGCGCACGTTCACCGTCGTCGGCGCCTCGTCGGCGACCGCGGCCGGCTTCCTGGAGACCAACGAGCAGAGCCTGATCTCGCTGGCCGCCACCTCGCGGCCGGTGCTCGGGCTGTTCGCCGAGTACTCACCGGAGTACCCGTGCCTGCTCGACGGCCTGGCCCGGTTCAAGCCGATGATCACCGAGGCATTCGGCGGCGACGGCGACCCCGCGCTGAACCTGGACATCACCGTGACGCTGCCGCCGCGCAACCCCTACCAGCCCGGCGACCAGCCGGCGTACCTCGACCGGTCGGGCCCCGACTGCCAGGGCCTGGACGACATCGACGCGATCATCGCGGCCGCCGACCGGGGCGAGTACTACTGCCCGGTGCCGCCGGTGGACGGCGTCGACTCGGTGGACAACCCGTACAGCGGCAACCCGAACTGCCTGGGCGGCCGGGGACCCGAGGACGTCCCCGCCGGCGCCGGGGAGCCCGACGGCAACGTGACCACCGACCTGTCCGCCTTCGGGAACTCGGTGCCGGGCCGGCTGGCCGGGTCGACGGCGGAGCTGGACTTCGTGCGCAGCATCCTCGGCTACCAGACCGGCGTGGAGCCCGGCGAGGTCTCCGACCTGGCCGCCTCGACGATGGCGCCGCTGCTGCGGGGGACCCAGGTGGCGCTGCGATGAGGGGCCTCGCCGCGCCGCTGACCAAGCTGGCCGTGTTCGCCCTGGTGACCGTGCTCGCCAGCTACGTCCTGGTCAGCACCATCACCAACGCCGGCCACGGCGAGCCGCTGGAGTACCGGGCGCAGTTCACCGACGTCGCCGGCCTGGTGGAGGGCGACGAGGTGCGCATCGCCGGCGTCCGGGTGGGCCAGGTGACCGCCATCGGCCTGTCCGAGCAGACCGACCGGCCGGTGGCCGAGGTGACCGTCGCGGTCGACTCCGACGTCCCGCTGCCCACCTCGGTGCTGGCGACCATCCGCTACCGCAACCTCGTCGGCCAGCGGTACGTCGCGCTGACCGAGGGGGAGGGGGCGGCCGGGCGCACCCTCGAGGAGGGCGACACCATCCCGCTGGCCCAGACGGAGCCGGCGCTGGACCTCACCACGCTGTTCGGCGGGTTCCAGCCGCTGTTCCAGGCCCTGTCGCCGCAGGACGTCAACCGGCTGTCCTTCGAGATCGTCCAGGTGTTCCAGGGCGAGGGCGGCACGGTGGAGAGCCTGCTCGGCCACGTCGGCTCGCTCACCTCGTCGCTCGCGGACAAGGACGCCGTCATCGGCAGCGTCATCGACAACCTGACCTCGGTGATGGGCACGGTCGCCGCCCGGGACGAGCAGCTGTCGTCGCTGGTCGTCTCGCTGCAGCAGTTCGTCTCCGGGCTGAGCGAGGACCGCGACGCGATCTTCGACTCGCTGCAGACCATCGACGGCCTCGCGGTGAGCACCGCCGGGCTGCTCGAGGACGCCCGGGCGCCGCTGGCCGCGGACGTCGAGGGCCTCGGCGACCTGGCCGGCAACCTCGCCGACACCGGCGACGTCCTGGAGGACTTCCTGCAGCTCGCACCGACCAAGATCGACCTGATCACGCGGACCGCCGTCAACGGCAGCTGGTTCAACTTCTACCTGTGCGGGGCGTCCGGCACGGTCACCCTGCCCGGCGCGAGCGAGCCGAGCACCATCCCCGCGGGCGGGCTGTCCTCCGGCGCGAGGGGGTGCTGATGGCCCGCCGTCCGGCCAAGCCGTTCCGCGACCGCAACCCGGTCGTCATCGGGGCGGTCAGCCTCTCGCTGATCGCGCTGCTGGTGCTGCTCGCCTTCAACGCCCGGTCGCTGCCGCTCATCGGCGGGGGCACCGTCTACCGCGCCCAGTTCTCCGAGGCCGCGGGCCTCCGGCCCGACGACCCGGTGCGCGTCGCCGGCGTCAAGGTCGGCCAGGTCGAGAGCCTGGCGCTGGAGGACGGCGCGGTCACCGTCGAGTTCCGCGTCCGCGACGCGTTCGTCGGCGACCGGTCCGAGGCGGCCATCAAGATCGAGACGGTGCTCGGCGCGAAGTACCTGGCGCTGGTCCCGCGCGGCGCGACGCCGCTGGACCCCGAGCAGCGCATCCCGCTGCAGCGCACCGCCTCGCCCTACGACGTCGTCGAGGCCTTCGCGGACCTGTCCACCACCGTCGACGACATCGACACCGCCCAGCTGGCGAGCTCCTTTGAGGTGCTGTCGGAGACCTTCGCGGACACCCCCGACGAGGTCCGCACCTCCCTGGACGGGCTGGCCCGACTCTCGGACACCATCGCCTCGCGGGACGCCCAGCTGCGCGAGCTGCTGTCGGCCACCCGGGACGTGACCCAGGTCCTGGCCGACCGCAACGGCGAGTTCACCCAGCTCGTCCTGGACTCCAACACCCTGCTCACCGAGGTGCAGGAGCGCCGGGCGCTCATCGACTCGATCCTCACCAACACCCAGACGCTGGCCCAGCAGCTGACCGGGCTGGTCGCGGACAACCGCGAGGCCCTCACCCCGGCGCTGCAGCAGCTGTCGGCCGTCACCGACATCCTGTCGCGCAACCGCCAGGCCCTCGGGCAGACCGTCGCCGACCTGGCGCCCTTCGTCCGGGTCTTCACCAACACCCTGGGCAACGGCCGCTGGTTCGACAGCTTCGTGGAGAACCTGCTGCCCGGCGCCGTCGGGTCGGTGCTCTGCGGGGGCGCCGGCCAGGTGCCCGGGGGTCTCGTCTCCTGCGAGGAGGGCCGGTGACCGGGTCCCTGCAGCGCGGTGTCGCCCTGGTCGCCGCGGTCGTGCTGGTCGGCGCGGTCGGCTGGACCGTCCTGCGGCCGGCCGGCCAGATCCGGGTCACCGCGTACTTCGGCCAGGCCGTGGGCGTGTACCCGGGCGGCGACGTGCGGGTCCTCGGCATCGACGTCGGCGAGATCACCGACGTCGTCCCGATGGGCGACCGGGTGCGCGTCGACATGCTCGTCGACGACGAGTACGACATCCCGGCCGACGCCGACGCGGTCGTCCTCGCGCCGTCACTGGTCAGCGACCGGTACGTGCAGTTCTCCCCGGTCTACGACGGCGGCCCGACGCTGGAGGACGGCGCCGAGCTGGACCTGTCGCGCACGGCCACGCCGGTCGAGCTGGACGCGGTGTACGGCGCCCTCGACGAGCTCTCGGCCGCCCTCGGCCCGACCGGCGCCAACGCCGACGGCGCGCTGCAGGACCTGCTGGCCACCGGCGCGGACAACCTCGAGGGCAACGGCGACGCGCTCAACCGGACGCTGACCGGGTTCTCGACCGCGGTGCAGACCCTGGCGGAGAACCGCGACGACCTGTTCGGGTCGGTGGAGGACCTGCAGGCGTTCACCTCGGCGCTGGCCACGATCGACACCCAGGTCGGCCAGTTCAACGACAACATGGCCGCGGTCGCCGCCCAGCTCGAGGGCGAGCGGGAGGACCTCGCCGCCGCGGTGCAGCTGCTGTCGCAGGCGCTGGGCGAGATCGCCACGTTCGTGCAGACCAACACCGCGCTGCTGACGACGAACGTCGACCGGCTGGCCGACGTCACCCTCACCCTGGTCCAGCAGCGGCAGGCGCTGGCCGAGGTGCTCGACGTCGCCCCCGCCGCGCTGGGCAACGTCGCGCACGCCTACAACCCCGACTACGGCACGCTCGACACCCGCGACAACTCGCTGGGCTCGGCCAACCCGGAGGTCGTGGTCTGCCAGCTGCTGGCCCAGGCCGGCCGGCTGCGGATCGCGGGCGTGGACCCCACCGACCTGACCGCGTTCCTGCAGCTGCCGCCGACCGAGCAGGTCTGCCTGCGGCTGCTCTCGGGCGACCCCGGCAACGACGGGCAGCTCGACGACCTCAACGGCGACGGCGTGCCCGACCTGCAGGAGCTGCTCGGCACCCTGTTCGGCCGCGGCACCCCGCTGGTCGGCCTGCCGCCGGTGCCGGGGGCGCAGCGGTGAGCGCGCTGGGCCGGCGGGCGGTCGCGCTGGGTGCCGGGGTGCTGCTGCTGTCCGGCTGCGGCTTCCGCGGCGCCTACTCCCTCGACCTCCCCGGCGGCGCGGACGTCGGCGACGACCCGTACACGGTGCAGATCCAGTTCCTCGACGTCCTGGACCTCGTCCCGCAGGCCGGTGTCCGCGTCGCCGACGTCCCGGTCGGCCGGGTGCAGGACGTCTCGCTGGGGGAGGACTGGACCGCCCTGGTCACCGTCGAGATCAACGGCGACGTCGACCTGCCGGCCAACGCGGTCGCGATGATCCAGCAGTCCTCGCTGCTGGGGGAGAAGTACGTGGAGCTGGCCGCCCCGGGCACCGAGACGCCCACCGGCGAGCTCACCGACGGCGCGCTCATCGGCCTGGACCGCACCAACCGCAACGTCGAGGTCGAGGAGCTCCTCGGCGCGCTGTCGCTGGTGCTCAACGGCGGGGGGCTGGCCCAGCTGCAGACGATCAGCCGGGAGCTGGGTGACGCCCTCGAGGGCCGCGAGGACGCCGTCCGCGCCACCCTCACCCAGCTCGACACGTTCATCGCCGGCCTCGACCAGCAGCGCGACGAGATCGGCCGGGCGCTGGACAGCGTGGACGCGCTGGCCGAGTCCCTCGCCGCCCGCACCGGGACCATCGAGACGGCGCTGGACACCATCGGGCCGGGACTCGACGTCGTCACCGAGCAGCGCGACCTGCTCGTCTCGATGCTCGACAGCCTGTCCCGCCTCGGCGACGTCGGCACCCGGGTCATCCAGCAGGCCGGCGCGGACACCGTGGCCGACCTGCAGCTGCTGCAGCCGATCCTCACCCAGCTGGCCGCCGCGGGGCCCGACCTCGCCGAGTCGCTGGACCTGCTGCTCACCTACCCGTTCCCGGCCAGCTCGCTGTCGGCGCTGCAGTACCGGCCCGACGCGCGGACCGGCGGCTACGGCCTGTTCACCAACATGACGGCCAACCTGGACCTCGACCTGCGCGAGCTGCTGTGCCGCTACGTCGTCGACCCGGTCACCGGCGGCCTGGAGACCCTCGACCCGCAGGACCTGGCCGGCGACACCTGCGGCAGCGCCGGCACCCCGCCGGCCGACTCCGGAGGCGCCGGCACCGGCTCGTCGTCGCCGGCGCAGTCGCTCGCGCCGGGGCTGGGCGGGCTGGCCGGCACCGTCCTCGGCGGCGGCACCGGCGGCGCGCCGGCCGGCCTGCCCGGGCTGCCCGGCATCCCGACGGGAGGCACGCCGTGATCACCCGCAAGGTCAGGCTGCAGCTGCTCGCGTTCACCGCGGTCGCGCTGCTGGGCATCTCCTACGTCGGCTTCACCTACGTCGGCCTCGACCGGGTGCTGCTCGGCAGCGGCTACGACGTCGACGCCGACTTCGCCGACTCCGGTGGCATCTTCGTCAACGCCGAGGTCACCCACCGGGGCGTCGCCGTGGGCCGGGTCAGCGACATGCAGCTCACCGACGACGGCGTCCGGGTCACGCTGACCATCGACCCCGACGCCGACCCCATCCCGGCCGACACCGACGCCGTCGTGGCCACCCGCAGCGCCGTCGGCGAGCAGTACGTCGACCTGCGCCCGGCCACCGCCGACGGGCCGTACCTGGCCGACGGCGCGGTCATCCCGCAGTCGCGCACGGCCATCCCGATCCCGGTCGAGCAGCTGCTGCTCCACGTCGACCAGCTGGTCACCTCGATCGACCCGGAGGACCTGCGCGTCGTCGTCGACGAGCTCGGCCGCGCCTTCGCCGGCGCCGGCGACGACCTGACCCGGCTCATCGACAACGGCGACCTGCTGCTGGCCCGCGCCGAGGAGTCGCTGCCGCAGACGCTGCGGCTGATCACCGACGGGCGGACCGTGCTGCAGACCCAGGCCGAGAGCCGCTCGGCGATCGAGCAGTGGGCCGCCGACCTGCGCGCGGTCAGCGACACGCTGGTGGAGATCGACCCCGACCTGCGCGGCCTGGTCGTCAACGCGCCCGACGCCGGGGCGGCGCTGCAGGACCTGGTGGACGACGCGGGGCCCGGCCTCGGCTCCCTGGTGCGCCACCTCGACGTCCTCAACGGCGTCACCATCCCGCGCCTCGACGGCGTCGAGCAGATGCTCGTCACCTACCCCGACGCGGTCAGCGGCGGGTTCAGCGTCGTCCGCGACGACGGCGGCACGATGCGCGCGCACTTCGGCCTCGTGCTCAACAGCGACGACCCGCGGGCCTGCACCAGCGGCTACGTCTCCACCGGGCAGCTGCCCAGCCCGGGGTCGGTGGCCGGGCTGGACGTCGACTCCGTCGGCTGCGACGTCGTGGACGGCGCGGACCCGACCCCGGGCGACGGCGTGGACGAGTCGGGCTCGAACATCCGCGGCGAGCAGAACATCGGCCGCGACGGCGGCGTCGGCTCGCCCGGGCCGCAGGGCCGGGCCGGTGTCGGCGCGCCGGTGGCCTCGGTGGCCGACGACGTCCTCGGCGGCCTGCTCGGTGCCCTCCCCTTCGCACGGACGGCGGGCTGAGTACGTCATGCTCATCACCCAGAGCACTCGACACGACACGGGACGAGAGGAGGACGCGGTGACGCGCGCCGGGCAGGACACCGCGACGACCCCCGACGAGGTCCCCGCCGACCCCTCCGCCGACTCCTCCGCCGCCGACGACGCGCCGCGCGCCCGCCGCCGGCTGTCGGTCCCGCTGGTGCCCGTGCTCGCGGCGCTGCTCGTGCTGCTGCTCGCCGCGGCCGGGTGGCTGTGGCTGACCCGCGAGGACGAGTCACCGGTGCGCACCGACAGCTACGTGCAGGTGCTGCAGGCGGCCCGCTCGGGGATCGTCGACCTGACCTCCTTCGACGCGGTCACCATCGACGACGACATCGAGCAGGTACGCCGCGTCGCCACCGGCGACCTGCGCGACGAGTCCCTGGCCCAGCTGCAGGACCGCCGGCAGGAGCTGGTCGACGCCCAGGCGGTCGTGCAGACCGAGGTCGTCGGCGCGGGCGTGGTCAGCGCCGACGAGGACTCCGGCACCGTGCTGCTGGTCATCCGGTCGACGCAGCAGAGCACCGCCAGCCCGCAGGCCCAGGTGCTGCGCTACCGCATCCAGGTGGAGCTCGTGCGCGAGGACGGCCGCTGGCTGCTGTCCGGGATCTCGGGGAGGTGACCGGCGTGAGCGAGACCCCGGGGGAGCGCCCCCGCCCCACGCCGCGCCCGCGCGCGGACCGGCCCCGCCCGTCCCCGCGCCCCCGGGTGGCCGGCAGCCGCCGGGACCGGGAGGAGGCCCGCGCCCAGGCGCCGGAGGCATCCGTCACCGAGGTGCCGGCCGAGGCGCCCGCCCGGCACGGCGCCCGCCGCGCCCGCGCCGAGCGCCCGGCCCGGACCCGCACGGTCCCCGAGCCGTCGTCGCGGCGTCCTCGCCGGCTGCCGCTGGTGGCGGTCCTCACGGTGCTGTGCGTGCTCGCCGCCGGTCTCGTCGGCCTCCTGGCCTGGCAGCGGCTGGACCCCGCGCACGTCTCGCCGTCGGTGTTCGCCGCGGCGCGCGAGGACGTGCAGGCCCTCTACGCCTACGACTACCGGGACTCCGAGGGCAGCGTGCAGCGCAAGCTCGACGTCCTGACCGGCGACCTGCGGGACCAGTACGAGCAGGACCTGTCCCAGGGCGGGATCGTCGACACCTACGAGCAGGTGTCGGCCACCACGCGGTACGAGGTGCTCGACGTCGGCCTGCAGCAGGTCTCCGACGACCAGGACAGCGCGACCGTCGTCGTCTTCGGCCAGTACGTCGTCGAGTCGGTGAACAGCGGGACCCAGCCCGCCCCCGAGGGGTCGGAGTGCACGGTCACCCCCGAGGGGGCGCAGTCGTGCACCCAGACCGTCCAGGTGCAGCTGGCGAGGGTCGACGGCGACTGGAGGATCAGCGACCTGACCCTGCTCACGACCGGCTGATCCGGGGGCCGCGGGCCGGGCCGGCTCGCGCTCCGCGCGGCGTGGCGGAGACAGCGGGGCCCCCGGACTGGCATCATGGCCGCGCGGAACGCCGCCCGGTCTGCCGGACGCCGTCCTTCCCGGAGTGTGGCGGGGCTCGCCCCCCACCCCGACGTGGACAGCGTGCGCGAGCAGGGGTAGGGTTCTCTGTTGCGCTGCCCCCTGACTGCCTGCCCGCCGAGACGGGTCACCTGGGCTGCCCGGGATCCCCTCCCGGCACCTGGGCGACACCCCGTTCCCCAGCGGGCCGGACGCCGCGGACAGCCCCGCCATCACCGACGACGACCCAGGACGAACCCGCACCCACCGCCCGCACGTCGTGAGGTCCTTGGAAGGACGCATCTTGGCAGGCTCTCGCCCCACCAGCATCTCCCCCAGCACGACCGAGTCCGGCGGCTTCGGCCAGCAGAACCAGACTCCCCAGGCCGGCCCCCGCACCGGAGAGGCCGACCAGCAGAAGATCCCCGGCGCGCCGCTGCGCGTCTCGTTCGCGAAGATCTCCGAGCCCCTCGAGGTGCCGGATCTGCTCGCCCTGCAGACCGCGTCCTTCGACTGGCTGGTCGGCAGCCCCGAGTGGCGCGCCACCCTCTCGCCCGAGGAGCAGGCGACCGCCGTCGGCGGCCTGGCCGAGATCCTCGAGGAGATCTCCCCGATCGAGGACTTCAGCGGCTCGATGTCGCTGTCCTTCTCCAACCCGCGCTTCGAGGACGTCAAGGCGTCCCTCGAGGAGTGCAAGGACAAGGACATGACCTACGCGGCGCCGCTGTTCGTCACCGCCGAGTTCATGAACAACACCACCGGCGAGATCAAGAGCCAGACGGTGTTCATGGGCGACTTCCCGATCATGACGAACAAGGGCACGTTCGTCATCAACGGGACCGAGCGCGTTGTCGTCTCGCAGCTCGTGCGCAGCCCCGGCGTCTACTTCGACAAGACCCTGGACAAGACCTCCGACAAGGACGTCTTCAGCGCCAAGGTCATCCCCAGCCGTGGTGCGTGGCTGGAGTTCGACGTCGACAAGCGCGACACCGTCGGCGTCCGCATCGACCGCAAGCGCCGCCAGCCGGTCACCGTGCTGCTCAAGGCGCTGGGCTGGACCGAGGACCGCATCCGCGAGCACTTCCAGTGGTCGCCGACCGTCCTCGCCACCCTGGAGAAGGACCACATCGCCGGGCAGGACGAGGCCCTGCTCGACATCTACCGCAAGCTGCGGCCGGGCGAGCCGCCGACGCGGGAGAGCGCCCAGGCGCTGCTGGAGAACCTCTTCTTCAACCCGAAGCGCTACGACCTGGCGAAGGTCGGCCGCTACAAGGTGAACAAGAAGCTCGGCGTCGAGGTCCCGCAGGGCACCCTGACGCTGACCGAGGACGACATCGTCGCCACCATCGAGTACGTCGTGCGGCTGCACGCCGGCGAGCCCGACCACGGCGTCGACGACATCGACCACTTCGGCAACCGCCGCCTGCGCACCGTCGGCGAGCTGATCCAGAACCAGATCCGGGTCGGCCTCTCCCGCATGGAGCGCGTCGTCCGCGAGCGGATGACGACCCAGGACGTCGAGGCGATCACGCCGCAGACCCTGATCAACATCCGGCCGGTCGTCGCCTCCATCAAGGAGTTCTTCGGCACCAGCCAGCTCTCGCAGTTCATGGACCAGACCAACCCGCTCGCGGGCCTGACCCACAAGCGCCGCCTGTCGGCGCTGGGCCCGGGTGGTCTGTCGCGTGAGCGGGCCGGCATGGAGGTCCGCGACGTGCACCCGAGCCACTACGGCCGGATGTGCCCGATCGAGACCCCTGAGGGCCCGAACATCGGCCTGATCGGCTCGCTGTCGGCCTACGGCCGGGTCAACGCCTTCGGCTTCATCGAGACCCCCTACCGGCGGGTCGAGAGCGGCGTCGTCACCGACCAGATCGACTACCTGACCGCCGACGAGGAGGACCGCTTCGTCGTCGCCCAGGCCAACTCGCCGCTGGACGCCCAGGGCCGGTTCGCCGAGGACCGCGTCCTGGTCCGCACCAAGGGCGGTGAGGTCGACTACCTGTCGCCCGAGCAGGTCGACTACATGGACGTCTCGCCGCGGCAGATGACCTCGGTCGCGACGGCGATGATCCCGTTCCTCGAGCACGACGACGCCAACCGCGCGCTCATGGGCGCCAACATGCAGCGCCAGGCCGTCCCGCTGCTGCGCAGCGAGGCGCCGCTGGTCGGCACCGGCATGGAGCTGCGGGCCGCCGTCGACGCCGGCGACGTCGTGGTGGCCGAGAAGGCCGGTGTGGTCGAGGACTCGACCGCCGACTACGTCACCGTCATGGCCGACGACGGCACCCGGCAGACCTACCGGCTGCTGAAGTTCCGCCGCTCGAACCAGGGCACCTCGATCAACCAGACCCCGATCGTCGAGGAGGGTCAGCGGGTCGAGGTCGGCCAGGTCATCGCCGACGGGCCGTGCACCGACCAGGGCGAGATGGCGCTGGGCAAGAACCTGCTCGTCGCCTTCATGCCGTGGGAGGGCCACAACTACGAGGACGCGATCATCCTGTCGCAGCGCCTCGTGCAGGACGACGTCCTGTCCTCGATCCACATCGAGGAGTTCGAGGTCGACGCCCGCGACACCAAGCTCGGTGCCGAGGAGATCACCCGGGACATCCCGAACGTCTCCGAGGAGGTCCTCGCCGACCTCGACGAGCGCGGCATCATCCGCATCGGTGCCGAGGTCGTCCCCGGCGACATCCTCGTCGGCAAGGTCACGCCCAAGGGCGAGACCGAGCTGACCCCCGAGGAGCGGCTGCTCCGGGCGATCTTCGGTGAGAAGGCCCGCGAGGTCCGCGACACGTCGCTGAAGGTCAAGCACGGTGAGTCCGGCAAGGTCATCGGCGTCCGCGTGTTCTCGCGCGAGGACGGCGACGAGCTGCCCGCCGGCGTCAACGAGCTGATCCGGGTCTACGTCGCCCAGATGCGCAAGATCTCCGACGGCGACAAGCTCGCCGGGCGCCACGGCAACAAGGGCGTCATCGCGAAGATCCTGCCGCAGGAGGACATGCCGTTCCTCGAGGACGGCACCCCGGTGGACATCGTCCTCAACCCGCTCGGCGTCCCGGGCCGGATGAACGTCGGCCAGGTCCTGGAGACCCACCTCGGGTGGATCGCCAAGTCCGGCTGGCAGGTCGAGGGCACGCCCGAGTGGGCGGCCAACCTGCCCGAGCAGGCGCGCCAGGCGGAGCCGGGCACCCGGACCGCGACGCCGGTGTTCGACGGCGCCCGCGAGGAGGAGATCATCGGCCTGCTGGGCTCGACGATCCCCAACCGCGACGGCAACCGGATGGTGCAGGAGACCGGCAAGGCGCGGCTGTTCGACGGCCGCTCCGGCGAGCCCTTCCCCGAGGCCATCTCGGTGGGCTACGTCTACATCCTGAAGCTGCTGCACCTGGTCGACGACAAGATCCACGCCCGGTCGACCGGCCCCTACTCGATGATCACGCAGCAGCCGCTGGGTGGTAAGGCGCAGTTCGGTGGCCAGCGCTTCGGTGAGATGGAGTGCTGGGCGATGCAGGCCTACGGCGCGGCCTACGCGCTGCAGGAGCTGCTGACCATCAAGTCCGACGACATCCTGGGCCGCGTCAAGGTCTACGAGGCCATCGTCAAGGGCGAGAACATCCCCGAGCCGGGCATCCCCGAGTCGTTCAAGGTGTTGCTCAAGGAGCTGCAGTCGCTCTGCCTCAACGTCGAGGTCCTCTCCGGCGACGGGCAGGCGATCGAGCTGCGCGACACCGACGACGAGGTGTTCCGGGCCGCGGAGGAGCTGGGCATCGACCTGTCCCGCCGCGAGCCCTCCAGCGTCGAGGACGTGTGATCGGCCGCCGGCCGGCCCTCCTCGTGACGGGCCGGCCGGCGTCCCCAGCCAACGACTAGAAGTGCAGTAACGAGCCCCGGGAAAGGGGTCCACTCAGTGCTCGACGTCAACTTCTTCGACGAGCTCCGCATCGGTCTGGCCACCGGCGACGACATCCGCCAGTGGTCGCACGGTGAGGTGAAGAAGCCCGAGACCATCAACTACCGGACGCTGCGCCCGGAGAAGGACGGTCTCTTCTGCGAGAAGATCTTCGGTCCCACGCGGGACTGGGAGTGCTACTGCGGCAAGTACAAGCGCGTCCGCTTCAAGGGCATCATCTGTGAACGCTGCGGCGTCGAGGTGACCCGGGCCAAGGTCCGCCGCGAGCGGATGGGGCACATCGAGCTGGCCGCGCCGGTCACCCACATCTGGTTCTTCAAGGGCGTCCCCTCGCGCCTGGGCTACCTGCTCGACCTGGCGCCCAAGGACCTCGAGAAGATCATCTACTTCGCCGCCTACCTGATCACCTCGGTCGACGACGAGGCGCGCCACCGCGACCTCCCGACCATCGAGGCCGAGATCAGCGCGGAGAAGCACAACCTCGAGAGCCGGCGCGACGCCGACGTCGAGGCCCGCCAGCAGAAGCTCGAGGCCGACCTGGCCGAGCTCGAGGCGGAGGGCGCCAAGTCCGACGTCCGCCGCAAGGTGCGCGAGGGCGGCGAGCGCGAGATGCGCCAGCTGCGCGACCGCGCCCAGCGGGAGATCGACCGCCTCGAGGAGGTGCTCGACACCTTCCGCAAGCTCGAGGTCAAGCAGCTCATCGCCGACGAGGGCCTGTACCGGGAGCTGCGCGACCGGTTCGGCGAGTACTTCGAGGGCGGCATGGGTGCCGCTGCCCTGCAGAAGCTGCTGGCCGACTTCGACCTCGACGCCGAGGCCGCCTCGCTGCGCGAGACCATCCGCAACGGCAAGGGCCAGCGCAAGCTGCGGGCCCTCAAGCGGCTGAAGGTCGTCGCGGCGTTCCAGCAGACCCGCAACTCGCCCATGGGCATGGTGCTGGACTGCGTCCCGGTCATCCCGCCGGACCTGCGCCCGATGGTGCAGCTCGACGGTGGCCGCTTCGCCACCAGCGACATGAACGACCTGTACCGCCGGGTCATCAACCGGAACAACCGGCTCAAGCGGCTGCTCGACCTCGGTGCGCCCGAGATCATCGTGAACAACGAGAAGCGGATGCTCCAGGAGTCCGTGGACGCGCTGTTCGACAACGGCCGCCGCGGCCGTCCGGTCACCGGCCCGGGCAACCGCCCGCTGAAGTCCCTGAGCGACCTGCTCAAGGGCAAGCAGGGCCGGTTCCGCCAGAACCTGCTCGGCAAGCGCGTCGACTACTCCGGCCGGTCGGTCATCGTCGTCGGCCCGCAGCTGAAGCTGCACCAGTGCGGCCTGCCCAAGCAGATGGCGCTGGAGCTGTTCAAGCCCTTCGTCATGAAGCGGCTGGTCGACCTCAACCACGCGCAGAACATCAAGTCCGCCAAGCGCATGGTCGAGCGCGCCCGTCCCGTCGTGTGGGACGTGCTCGAGGAGGTCATCACCGAGCACCCGGTGCTGCTGAACCGGGCGCCGACGCTGCACCGCCTGGGCATCCAGGCCTTCGAGCCGCAGCTGGTCGAGGGCAAGGCCATCCAGATCCACCCGCTGGTCTGCACGGCCTTCAACGCCGACTTCGACGGTGACCAGATGGCGGTCCACCTGCCGCTGTCGGCGGAGGCGCAGGCCGAGGCCCGCATCCTCATGCTGTCCAGCAACAACATCCTGAGCCCGGCCGACGGTCGCCCGATCACCGCGCCGACCCAGGACATGGTGCTGGGCCTGTACCACCTGACCACCCTGGTGCCGAGCCGGCACGAGGCCGACGGTGGCCGGCCGGCGGCCTTCGGGTCGACCGCCGAGGCGATCATGGCGTTCGACAAGGGCGCCCTGGGCCTGCAGGAGCGGGCGCTGATCCGCCTCGACGAGGTGTTCGGCGTCGACAACGGCAAGGTCAACCCCGCGTGGGAGCAGCCCGCCGACTGGACCCCGGGTGCCCCGGCGCTGGTCGAGACCAGCCTGGGCCGCGTGCTGTTCAACGAGGCCCTGCCCGAGGACTACCGCTTCGTCAACTACCAGGTGCCGAAGAAGGAGCTCGGGGCGATCGTCAACGACCTCGCCGAGCGCTACCCCAAGGTGCAGGTCGCGGCGACGCTGGACGCCCTCAAGTCGGCCGGCTTCCGCTGGGCGACCCGCTCGGGCGTCACGATCGCCATCGACGACGTCGTCACCCCGCCGGCCAAGCAGGAGATCCTCGACCGGCACGAGGCCGAGGCGCGGGGCATCGAGCGGCAGTACGAGCGCGGTGTCATCACCGACGCCGAGCGCCGCGGCGAGCTGATCGAGATCTGGACCCGCGCGCGGGCCGAGGTCTCCCAGGCGATGGTGGACAACTTCCCGACCACCAACCCGGTCTGGGTCATGGTCAACTCGGGTGCCCGAGGCAACATGATGCAGATCAGCCAGATCGCCGGCATGCGCGGCCTGGTGGCCAACCCGAAGGGCGAGATCATCCCGCGGCCGATCAAGGCCAACTTCCGGGAGGGTCTGTCCGTGCTGGAGTACTTCATCTCCACGCACGGTGCGCGCAAGGGTCTGGCCGACACCGCGCTGCGGACCGCGGACTCCGGCTACCTCACCCGCCGGCTGGTCGACGTCTCGCAGGACGTCATCATCCGCGAGGAGGACTGCGGCACCGAGCGCGGCGTGGTCATGCCGATCGCGACCGTCGTCGACGGTGTCCTGACCCGGGACGCGCACGTCGAGACCAGCGTCTACGCCCGCTCCCTGGCCGCCGACGTGGTGGCCGAGGACGGCACGCTGATCGCGCAGGCCGGCCAGGACCTGGGTGACGTGCTGATCGGCCAGCTGGTCGACGCCGGCGTCGCCGAGGTCAAGGTCCGCTGCGTCCTGACCTGCGAGTCCCTGCTGGGCACCTGCGCGACCTGCTACGGCCGGTCGCTGGCCACCGGCAAGCTCGTCGACGTCGGCGAGGCGGTCGGCATCATCGCCGCCCAGTCGATCGGTGAGCCCGGCACCCAGCTGACGATGCGCACCTTCCACACCGGTGGTGTCGCGGGTGAGGACATCACCCACGGTCTGCCGCGTGTCGTGGAGCTCTTCGAGGCCCGCGTCCCCAAGGGCAAGGCCCCGATCGCCGAGCTGGCCGGCTCCGTCCGGATCGAGGACGGCGAGCAGTTCCGCAAGCTGACCATCACCCCGGACGACGGCTCCGACGAGGTCGTCTACGACAAGCTGTCGCGCCGGTCGCGGCTGCGGGTCGAGGACGGCGCCCACGTCGAGGTCGGCGAGCAGCTCACCGAGGGTGCGGTGGACCCGCACGAGGTGCTGCGGATCATGGGCCCGCGCGAGGTGCAGCTGCACCTGGTCCGCGAGGTCCAGGAGGTCTACCGCAGCCAGGGCGTGTCGATCCACGACAAGCACATCGAGGTGATCATCCGCCAGATGCTGAAGCGGGTGACCATCATCGACTCGGGCGCCACGGAGTTCCTCCCCGGCGCGCTGGTCGAGCGGACGCTGTTCGAGACCGAGAACCGCCGCGTCGTCGCCGAGGGCGGCGAGCCGGCCTCGGCCCGCCCGGTGCTCATGGGCATCACCAAGGCCTCGCTCGCCACCGAGTCGTGGCTGTCGGCCGCCTCCTTCCAGGAGACGACCAAGGTGCTCACCGACGCCGCCATCCAGGGCAAGAGCGACTCGCTCCTCGGCCTCAAGGAGAACGTGATCATCGGCAAGCTGATCCCGGCGGGTACGGGCATCAGCCGCTACCGGAACATCACGGTCGAGCCGACCGAGGAGGCCCGCGCCGCCGTCTACACGATGGCCGGGTACGACGACGGGCAGTACTACAGCCCGGACGTCTTCGGGTCGGGCTCCGGTGAGGCCGTGCGCCTCGAGGAGTACGACTGGCGGGGCTGACGAAGGACCTCCCTCTCCCCACCGTTCGCACGCTCACGGCGGGCCCCTGAGGGAGGCCGTTCCACCACCTCACGTGAGAAGGGCCCCGCAGATCGCGAGATCTGCGGGGCCCTTCCGCGTGTCAGGGGAGCGGCTGCGTCACGTGACGCAACACCGGCCTAGCGGTCGGCCAGCTTCCGCATGGTCTCCACCGTCCGCAGCCGGCCCTCACGGCTGTCGTCCAGGGGCTGCAGCGCGATGGTGGTGACGCCGGCCTCCGCGTAGGCGGCCACCCGCTCGGCCACGTAGGACTCCGGCCCGATCAGCGACACCCTGCGGACGAACTCCTCGGGCAGCGCCGCGGCCGCCTCGTCCTTCTTCCCGTCCAGGTAGAGGTCCTGGACGGTCCCGGCGGCCTCCTCGTAGCCGTAGCGGCGGGCGAGGTCGTTGTAGAAGTTCTTCCCCCGGGCGCCCATGCCGCCGACGTAGAGGGCCAGCTGCGGCCGCACCAGGTCGTGCAGGTGGTCGACGTCCTCACCGATCGCCACCGGGACGCCGCAGATGACCTGCAGGTCCCCGAGCGCGGGGTCGCGCTTGGACTTCCCGGCGCGCAGCGAGTCGCCCCAGACGTCGTCGGCGCGCTCGGGCATGAACCAGATCGGCTCCCAGACCTCGGCGATCTCGGCGGCGAGCTCCACGTTCTTGGGGCCGAGCGCGGCGAGCATCACCGGGATGCGCTCGCGCACCGGGGTGTTGATCAGCTTCAGCGGCTTGCCGAGGCCCGTGCCCTGCTCGGCCGGCAGCGGCACCGTGTACTTCGGCCCCTCGTGCACGAGCCGCTCGCGGCGCCACACCTGCCGGCAGATCTCCACGACCTCGCGGGTGCGCTGCAGCGGGGCGTCGTAGGGGACGCCGTGCCAGCCCTCGATGACCTGCGGGCCGGAGGCGCCCAGGCCCAGGGTGAACCGCCCACCGGAGACGAAGTCCAGGCCGGCCGCGGTCATGGCCGTCAGGGCCGGCGTCCGGCTGTAGATCGGCAGGATCGCGCTCATCAGCTCGACCCGCTGCGTGACGGCGGCCAGGTAACCGAGCTGGCTAACGGCGTCGAAGGTGTAGACCTCCGCGCACATCGCGAGGTCGAGCCCGGCGGCCTCGAGGTCGACGATCTCCGCCGCCGTCTCCTGGAAACCCCCCGCGTAACTGGCCTGGATGCCGATGCGCACCTGCACTCCTCTGGTCGGCGGCGCCCGCGTCGGCGCCTCCGGCGACCGTAGCGGGTGCGCGCGGGCGGGCCCGGGGGCTCAGGCGGTGCGGCTGCGCAGCGGGCGGATGACGCCGACGACCTCGGTGACGACCCGGACGCCGTCGACGTCGCGGGGGACCAGGCCGGCCGCGTCGGCGTCGGCGACGTCGACCTTGACGACGTAGCCGCTGTCCCGCCGGGCCAGGCCGATGCCAACGACCCCCGGCTGGGCGGAGAGCTGGTCGGCGAGGACGCCCTTGGCGGCGCGGGCGGCGGCACGGTCGGTCACGAGGTCTCCTCGCTGACGCCCGCGCGCCGGGTGCCCGGGACGAGGGAGGTCCCGGACGGCCGTGCGGGCTCGGTCACCTCCCCATGGTGCCTCGTTCCCGCCCGGAGCGACATCCCCCTGACCTGGGGGACGACCTCAGGAGGAGGTCAGGAGGCGACCCACTCCGCCCCCAGGGTGGCCAGCACGGTCGACAGGGGGTTGGCGAAGGTCAGCCCGGCGCCGTTGCTGCCGCCCTGGTCGCTGCCGGCGAACAGCAGGCCCAGCGGGACGCGGTCGGCACTGCGCCAGATGACCGAGCCGCTGTCCCCGCCCGCGGAGAACGGCCCCGACAGGCCCTCGATCTCGATCTGGTCGTCGAAGACGTGCACGCCGTCGTCGTACTGGACGGCGACCCCGTCGACCTCCACCGCGGTGACCCGCCCGCGGGTGTGCCCGGTGGTGCGGCCGACCTTCTCGACCTCCTCGTCCGGCTCCACCTCCAGCCCGTCGGCCACGGTGCCGGCCAGCGGGCCGCCGGGGAGCCGGCCGGGCTCGGCCTCGACGCCCGCGTCCAGGACGGCGACGGCGGCGTCGACCTTGTTGCGCCCCTCGGTGAAGCGCTCGAAGGCGGTCAGCGTGGCCACCCGGTCGGCCGGGACGCCGCCGTCGGCCGGCCCCGGCTGCAGCACCGCGTCCCCCACCGCGCCGGCGTCGCTGGCGGCGAGGACGTGGTTGTTGGACAGGATCGCCAGCCGCCCCTCCACCCGGACGAAGCCGCCCAGCGTCCCCGCCGTGACGGCCGGGTGGGCCACCGACAGTCCCGGGTGCAGCGGGCGCGTGCGCCGCTGCAGCTCCGCCGGGGTGGGGGAGGACAGCGGCACTATCGGCCCGGTCACCCGGACGTCGATCTCGGCTCGCACCACGTCGTCGAGGTCGGTGAGCAGCACCCGGGCGTCGTCCTCGGCCGCCACGCGGATCGCGAGGTGCACCCGCCCGGGGGCGACGGGTGCCAGCCCGATGGCCGGCCGCGTCCACACGCGGCCGCCGAGGTCGCTGGCCCGGACCGGGGGGAAGCCCTCGGCCAGGCGCGCGGACAGCCGCGCCTTGAGCTCGCGCGCCGTGTCGATCAGCACCAGGACCTCCGTAGCGGTGAGTGGTCTCGTTGGGACCGACGGTAGGGGCAGGGTCCGACAGTCGCGCGCCCACCGGGGAACGGAGGCGCGGTCGCGCTCCCGGGCGACGTCCCCTGGCGCGCGGCCCCGGCCGCGGTATGGTGCGACCTCCCCCGGGGCCGTGCGGCACGGTCCCCGCGGCGGCCGGGAATGGCCGGCAGCGCCGCGTCGTTGTCCCCGTCGAACGGGCCCGGGTGGCAGGCAGACCCTGCCCGCTCGGCTCCCGGGACCCGGCTTTGACCGCCTCCCAGCACGCGGGTATCGTGGTCAGCCGTGCCCAGGGTGCCCTGGGCCTGCTCCCGTTCGCGGTGCGCCTGGGTGTCCGGAGGTCCGCCTCCTGGCCGCGGGTCCGCCCCGGTGGGCCGTCCACGGAGGACGGTGTCCGGAGGTGGCGGCGCCGAGTCGCGGGGGGCGACCAGTCCGGTTCGACCGCCGGCCGGTCCTGGGGAAGGCGACACGCCCGACCGCGGGGACCGGTGAGTGGCTCGTGACCCGGGCGGACGACCCCGGCAGGACCGGCACCGGCGACACGACAGCAGCACCGTCCACAGCACGACCCAGCGCAGGTAGGAGATCCAGGCCACCCATGCCCACGATCAACCAGCTGGTCCGCAAGGGCCGCGAGGACAAGGTCGAGAAGACCAAGACCCCGGCGTTGAAGGGCTCCCCTCAGCGTCGAGGCGTGTGCACCCGCGTGTACACCACGACGCCGAAGAAGCCGAACTCGGCGCTCCGCAAGGTCGCTCGCGTCCGCCTCACCAGTGGCATCGAGGTGACCGCCTACATCCCGGGCGTCGGCCACAACCTGCAGGAGCACTCGATGGTGCTCGTGCGCGGCGGCCGCGTGAAGGACCTCCCGGGTGTGCGTTACAAGATCATCCGTGGCTCGCTCGACACCCAGGGTGTCCGCAACCGCAAGCAGGCTCGCAGCCGGTACGGCGCGAAGAAGGAGAAGAGCTGACATGCCGCGCAAGGGCCCCGCGCCGCGCCGTCCGCTGGTCAACGACCCGGTCTACCAGTCGCCGCTGGTCACCCAGCTGGTGAACAAGGTCCTCGTCGACGGTAAGCGCTCGGTCGCCGAGTCGATCGTCTACGGCGCCCTCGAGGGCTGCCGCGCCAAGACCGACACCGACCCGGTGGTCACGCTCAAGCGCGCGCTGGACAACGTCAAGCCGGCCCTCGAGGTCCGCAGCCGCCGCGTCGGTGGCGCGACCTACCAGGTCCCGGTCGAGGTCCGCGCCTCCCGCAGCACCACCCTCGGCCTGCGCTGGCTGATCCAGTACAGCCGGGCGCGCCGCGAGAAGACGATGACCGAGCGCCTCATGAACGAGCTGCTCGACGCCAGCAACGGCCTCGGTGCCGCGGTCAAGCGCCGCGAGGACACCCACAAGATGGCCGAGTCGAACAAGGCCTTCGCGCACTACCGCTGGTAGTCGCACCCCCGCTGGTGACACCCGTCCACCAGCACCCGCCGGCGGGGACGCCGGGCCACCCCCGGACCACCGCACGCGGACCAGAGACAAAGAGGAGTGAGACATGGCCAGCAACGAGGCCCAGCTCGCCAAGACCCGCAACATCGGGATCATGGCGCACATCGACGCCGGCAAGACCACGACGACCGAGCGCATCCTCTTCTACACCGGCATCAACTACAAGATCGGTGAGGTCCACGACGGCGCGGCCACGATGGACTGGATGGAGCAGGAGCAGGAGCGCGGCATCACCATCACGTCCGCCGCGACGAAGTGCTCCTGGAACGGCCACGACATCAACATCATCGACACCCCGGGGCACGTCGACTTCACCGTCGAGGTGGAGCGGTCCCTGCGCGTGCTCGACGGTGCGGTGGCCGTCTACGACGGTGTCGCCGGCGTGGAGCCGCAGACCGAGCAGGTCTGGCGGCAGGCGGAGAAGTACGGCGTCCCGCGCATGTGCTTCGTCAACAAGCTCGACCGGACCGGCGCGAACTTCTTCCGCTGCGTCGACATGATGGTCGAGCGGCTCGGCGCCAACCCGGCCGTGCTGCAGCTCCCCATCGGCGCCGAGGCCGACTTCATCGGCGTCGTCGACCTGGTGCAGATGCGCGCGCTCACCTGGCGCGGGGAGACCAAGATGGGCGAGGACTACGCCATCGAGGAGATCCCCGCCGAGCTCGCCGACCAGGCCGCCGAGTACCGCGACAAGCTGCTCGAGACGATCGCCGAGACCGACGACGCGATCATGGAGGCCTACCTGGGCGGCGAGGACATCCCCGTCGACCAGCTCAAGGCCGCCATCCGCAAGGCGACCATCGCCGCGCAGATCAACCCGGTGCTCACCGGCACGGCGTTCAAGAACAAGGGCGTGCAGCCCCTGCTCGACGCCGTCGTGGACTACCTGCCCAGCCCGCTGGACATCGAGGCCATCGTGGGCACCGCCCTCGACGGCGAGACCGAGGTCCTGCGGCACGCCGACGAGGACGAGCCGTTCTCGGCGCTGGCCTTCAAGATCCAGACCGACCAGCACCTCGGCAAGCTGACCTACGTCCGCGTCTACTCGGGCCGGCTCAACTCCGGGTCCCCGGTGCTCAACAGCACCAAGGACCGCAAGGAGCGGATCGGCAAGATCTACCAGATGCACGCCAACAAGCGCGAGGAGCGCGAGGGCGTGGGCGCCGGCCAGATCGTCGCCGTCGTCGGCCTGAAGCAGACGACCACGGGTGACACCCTCTGCGACCCGCAGAACCCGGTGATCCTCGAGTCGATGACCTTCCCGGCCCCGGTCATCTCGGTCGCGATCGAGCCCAAGACCAAGGGCGACCAGGAGAAGCTCGGCACCGCCATCCAGAAGCTGGCCGAGGAGGACCCGACCTTCCAGGTCCGCCTCGACGAGGAGACCGGTCAGACGGTCATCTCCGGCATGGGCGAGCTCCACCTGGAGATCCTGGTCGACCGCATGCGGCGCGAGTTCCGCGTCGAGGCCAACGTCGGCAAGCCGCAGGTCGCCTACCGCGAGACCATCCGCAAGGCGGTCGAGAAGGTCGACTACACCCACAAGAAGCAGACGGGTGGGTCCGGCCAGTTCGCCAAGGTGCAGGTCAGCATCGAGCCGCTCGAGGTCAGCGGCGACGGCCCGACCTACGAGTTCGTCAACGCCGTGACCGGTGGTCGCATCCCGAAGGAGTACATCCCCTCGGTCGACCAGGGCATGCAGGACGCCATGCAGTACGGCATCCTCGCCGGCTACCCGATGGTCGGCGTCAAGGCGACCCTCGTCGACGGCCAGTACCACGAGGTCGACTCCTCGGAGATGGCCTTCAAGATCGCCGGCTCGATGGTCTTCAAGGAGGCCGCCCGCAAGGCCAGCCCGGCCCTGCTTGAGCCGATGATGGCCGTCGAGGTCGTCACGCCCGAGGACTACATGGGCGACGTCATCGGCGACCTGAACTCCCGGCGCGGGATGATCCAGGCGATGGAGGAGCGCTCCGGCGCCCGCGTCGTCCGGGCCCTGGTCCCGCTCTCGGAGATGTTCGGCTACGTGGGCGACCTGCGCAGCCGCACCCAGGGGCGGGCGAGCTACACCATGGTGTTCGACTCGTACGCCGAGGTCCCGCAGAACGTGGCCAAGGAGATCATCGCCAAGGCCACCGGCGAGTGACCCGCCGGGCGGGGTACGTCCCCGCCCGGCACCCCCAGCAAGCCCACCCCAGAGTTCCCGCGCACGACGCGAGACCACGAGGAGAGGAACCCAGTGGCCAAGGCCAAGTTCGAGCGGACCAAGCCGCACGTCAACATCGGCACCATCGGGCACATCGACCACGGCAAGACCACGCTGACCGCGGCGATCACCAAGGTGCTGCACGACAAGTACCCGGACCTCAACGAGGCGTCGGCCTTCGACCAGATCGACAAGGCGCCCGAGGAGAAGGCCCGCGGCATCACGATCTCGATCGCCCACGTCGAGTACCAGACGGAGAACCGTCACTACGCGCACGTCGACTGCCCCGGGCACGCCGACTACATCAAGAACATGATCACCGGTGCGGCGCAGATGGACGGCGCCATCCTGGTGGTCGCCGCGACCGACGGCCCGATGCCGCAGACCAAGGAGCACGTCCTCCTGGCCCGCCAGGTCGGCGTCCCCTACATCGTCGTGGCGCTGAACAAGGCCGACATGGTCGACGACGAGGAGATCCTCGAGCTCGTCGAGCTGGAGGTCCGCGAGCTGCTGTCCGAGTACGAGTTCCCGGGCGACGACGTCCCCGTGGTCCGCGTCTCGGCGCTGAAGGCCCTCGAGGGCGACGCCGAGTGGGGCGACAAGCTCATGGAGCTCATGGACGCCGTCGACACGGCGATCCCCGAGCCGCAGCGTGAGATCGACAAGCCGTTCCTCATGCCCGTCGAGGACGTCTTCACCATCACCGGTCGCGGCACCGTCGTCACCGGTCGCGTGGAGCGCGGCATCGTCAAGGTGTCGGAGGAGGTCGAGATCGTCGGCATCCGCCCGTCGTCGACCAAGACCACCGTCACCGGCGTCGAGATGTTCCGCAAGCTGCTCGACCAGGGCCAGGCCGGCGACAACGTCGGTCTGCTGCTGCGCGGCATCAAGCGCGAGGACGTGGAGCGCGGCCAGGTCGTCGTGAAGCCCGGCTCGATCACCCCGCACACCAACTTCGAGGGTTCGGTCTACATCCTCTCGAAGGACGAGGGTGGCCGTCACACGCCGTTCTTCAACAACTACCGTCCGCAGTTCTACTTCCGGACGACCGACGTCACCGGCGTCGTGACCCTGCCGGCCGGCACCGAGATGGTCATGCCGGGCGACAACACCGAGATGACGGTCGAGCTCATCCAGCCGATCGCCATGGAGGAGGGCCTGCGGTTCGCCATCCGTGAGGGTGGCCGCACCGTCGGCGCCGGTCGCGTCACCAAGATCCTCAAGTAACACCCGACGGGCGGCGGCGCACCCCTGCGCCGCCGCCCGTCCCCGGGTGTGCGTGCTGCATGTGTGCACCGCCACCCTCCCCGCTGGGGCCGGACCGGATGACGTCCGGACGCACCCGGCGTTCCCCAGCTAGCAGAACAGCGATCGGCAGGAGCGAGAGACAGCGATGGCGGGACAGAAGATCCGCATCAGGCTGAAGGCCTACGACCACGAGGCGATCGACGCCTCTGCGCGGCGCATCGTCGACACGGTGACCAAGACCGGTGCGCGCGTCGTCGGCCCGGTGCCGCTGCCGACGGAGAAGAACGTGTACTGCGTCATCCGCTCGCCGCACAAGTACAAGGACTCGCGCGAGCACTTCGAGATGCGCACGCACAAGCGGCTCATCGACATCCTCGACCCGACGCCGAAGACGGTCGACGCGCTCATGCGCATCGACCTGCCGGCCTCGGTCGACGTGAACATCCAGTAAGGAACCGAGTCCAGTCATGGCGAGTACGTTCCGCGGGCTCCTCGGCGAGAAGCTGGGGATGACCCAGGTCTTCGACGAGAACAACCGCATCGTGCCGGTGACCGTCGTCAAGGCGGGCCCGAACGTGGTGACGCAGGTGCGCACCCCCGAGGTCGACGGCTACTCGGCCGTCCAGCTCGGCTTCGGCGAGATCGACCCCCGCAAGGTGAACAAGCCCGAGGGTGGCCACTTCGCCAAGGCCGGCGTGACGCCGCGCCGCCACGTGGTCGAGCTGCGCACCGAGGACGCCGGTCAGTACACGACCGGCCAGGAGCTCACCGTCGACGTGTTCGACGGCGTGGCCAAGGTCGACGTCATCGGGACCAGCAAGGGCAAGGGCACCGCGGGTGTCATGAAGCGGCACGGCTTCCGTGGCCTCGGTGCCGCCCACGGCACCCAGCGCAAGCACCGGCACCCCGGCTCCATCGGCGGTGCCTCCACCCCCGGCCGCGTGTTCAAGGGCCTGAAGATGGCCGGCCGCATGGGTGCGGTCAAGACCACGACGCTCTCGCTCACCGTCCACAAGGTGGACACCGAGCGCGGCCTGCTTCTGATCAAGGGCGCCATCCCCGGCCCGAAGGGCGGCCTCGTGCTCGTCCGCTCGGCCGTCAAGGGTGGCCCCGTGGGGAGTGACAACCAGTGACCCAGTCGACCGCGACCGAGGCGGCGCGCGCCGACCGCCAGGTCGACGTCCGCACGCCGGCGGGGGAGACCTCCGGCAGCGTCACGCTGCCCGGTGACCTGTTCGACGCGAACGCGAACGTCGCGCTCATGCACCAGGTCGTCGTCGCCCAGCTGGCCGCGGCCCGCCAGGGCACGCACGCGACCAAGACGCGCGGCGCCGTCAGCGGCGGTGGCGTCAAGCCGTACCGCCAGAAGGGCACCGGCCGTGCCCGGCAGGGCTCGATCCGCGCGCCGCAGTTCGCCGGCGGTGGCACGGTCCACGGCCCCCAGCCGCGCGACTACTCGCAGCGCACGCCCAAGAAGATGAAGGCCGCCGCCCTGCGCGGCGCCCTCTCCGACCGGGCGCGCGCCGGCCGCGTGCACGTCGTCACCACCTTCGTCGACGGCGACGCCCCGAAGACCAAGGCGGCCATCGCCACGCTCGACGCCGTGACGGGTGCCAAGCGGGTGCTCGTGGTCCTCGACCGCGACGACGTCCTCAACTGGGTGAGCCTGCGCAACGAGCCGCGCGTGCACCTGATCGAGGCCGGCCAGCTCAACACCTACGACGTCCTGGTCAGCGACGAGGTGGTCTTCACCGAGACCGCGCTGGCCGAGTTCGTCGCCGGCCCGCACAGCGGCAGCGGCGGCAAGGGCGGCACCTCGCTGACCAAGCCGGACCTGACGACGCCGGACATCCCCGGCGCCATCCCGTCCATCCAGCCGGCCGAGGGCACGACCGACCTGGACCTCGAGCAGAACGAGGCCACCGACACCACCGAGGAGAAGGCGTGAGCGTCCGCGACCCCCGGGACGTCCTGCTGTCGCCGGTCATCTCGGAGAAGAGCTACGGGCTGCTGGACGAGAACCAGTACACGTTCGTGGTGCTGCCCGAGGCCAACAAGACACAGATCAAGATCGCGGTCGAGCAGGTCTTCAACGTGAAGGTCCTCGGCGTGAACACCATCAACCGCCAGGGCAAGCGCAAGCGCAGCCGGGGTAACAAGCTCGGCAAGCGCAAGGACACCAAGCGGGCCATCGTCTCGCTGGCGCCCGGCGACCGGATCGAGATCTTCGGGGGCCCGGGCGCCTGAGCCCGGACTGCCGGACCAGAGACAGAGGAACCGAGTCAGCAATGGCTATCCGCAAGTACAAGCCGACGACGCCGGGCCGCCGTGGCTCCAGCGTCGCCGACTTCGCCGAGGTCACCCGCGACCACCCCGAGAAGTCGCTGGTCCGGCCGCTGCACGGTCGCGGCGGGCGCAACGTCCACGGGAAGGTCACCGCTCGCCACCAGGGCGGCGGCCACAAGCGCGCCTACCGCGTCATCGACTTCCGTCGGGCGGACAAGGACGGCGTGCCGGCGAAGGTCGCGCACATCGAGTACGACCCGAACCGCACCTCCCGCATCGCGCTGCTGCACTTCGCCGACGGCGAGAAGCGCTACATCATCGCGCCGGCCCGCCTGAAGCAGGGCGACACGGTGGAGTGCGGCCCCTCGGCCGACATCAAGCCGGGCAACAACCTGCCGCTGCGCAACATCCCCGTCGGCACGGTCGTGCACGCGATCGAGCTGCGGCCGGGTGGCGGCGCGAAGATCGCCCGCTCCGCCGGCACCAGCGTCCAGCTGGTCGCCCGCGAGGGCCGCTTCGCCCAGCTGCGCATGCCCTCGGGCGAGATCCGCAACGTCGACGTGCGCTGCCGCGCCACCGTCGGCGAGGTGGGCAACGCCGAGCAGTCGAACATCAACTGGGGCAAGGCCGGCCGCATGCGGTGGAAGGGCAAGCGCCCGACCGTCCGCGGTGTCGCCATGAACCCGGTGGACCACCCGCACGGTGGTGGTGAGGGCAAGACCTCCGGTGGTCGCCACCCGGTGAACCCGAAGGGCAAGCCGGAGGGCCGCACGCGCAAGCGCAAGGCCAGTGACGCCCTGATCGTGCGCCGCCGGCGCACCAACAAGAAGCGCTGAGCGGGTTAGAGGAGTCCGACAGACATGCCACGCAGCCTGAAGAAGGGCCCGTTCGTCGACGACCACCTGCTCAAGAAGGTGGACGCGCAGAACGAGAAGGGCACCAAGACGGTCATCCGGACCTGGTCCCGCCGCTCGACGATCATCCCGGACATGCTCGGCCACACCATCGCCGTGCACGACGGTCGCAAGCACGTCCCGGTCTTCGTGACCGAGGCGATGGTCGGGCACAAGCTCGGCGAGTTCGCTCCGACCCGGACCTTCCGCGGTCACGTCAAGGACGACCGCCGGTCGCGGCGCGGCTGAGCCCGGTCCCGAGAGAGAGACTTGAGATGACTTCCCAGCTGGGAGAGGAGACGCAGGTCGCCCGGGCCGTCGCCCGCGGCGTCCGCGTCACCCCCATGAAGGCACGCCGGGTGGTGGACCTCATCCGCTACCTGCCCACCGACGAGGCCCTGGCCCTCCTGCGGTTCGCCCCGCAGTCGGCCAGCGAGCCGGTGGCCAAGGTCGTCGCCAGCGCCGTCGCCAACGCCGAGCACAACCTGCGGCTGGACCCGGCCGCGCTCGTCGTCAGCGCCGCCTACGTCGACGAGGGCCCGACCATGAAGCGGATCCGGCCGCGCGCCCAGGGCCGCGCCTACCGAATCAACAAGCGGACCAGCCACATCACCGTCGAGGTGAGCGAGGTCGGCTCCAGCGCCGACCTCGCCGGCAAGTCCCGCACCGCCCGCCGGCGCACCGGCCAGTCCGGCCCGGCGACGCAGCAGCAGGGCACGCAGCAGCGCTCCAACACGAGGGGAGGGACCCGCTAGTGGGTCAGAAGGTCAACCCGCACGGGTTCCGCCTCGGCATCACCACCGACTACAAGTCCCGGTGGTACGCCGACAAGCTGTACAAGGACTACGTCAAGGAAGACGTGGCCATCCGCAAGCTCATGACCAAGGGCATGGAGCGCGCCGGCATCTCGAAGGTGGAGATCGAGCGCACCCGTGACCGGGTCCGGGTCGACATCCACACCGCCCGGCCGGGCATCGTCATCGGCCGCCGCGGCGCCGAGGCCGACCGCATCCGCGGCGAGCTGGAGAAGCTCACCGGCAAGCAGGTGCAGCTGAACATCCTCGAGGTCAAGAACCCCGAGGCCGACGCCCAGCTCGTGGCCCAGGCCGTGGCCGAGCAGCTGTCCAGCCGCGTCAGCTTCCGCCGCGCCATGCGCAAGGCCATGCAGTCGGCCCAGCGCAGCCCGCAGGTCAAGGGCATCCGGGTGCAGTGCTCCGGGCGCCTGGGCGGCACCGAGATGAGCCGGTCGGAGTTCTACCGCGAGGGTCGCGTGCCGCTGCACACCCTCCGGGCGAACATCGACTACGGCCTGTACGAGGCCCGCACCACCTTCGGCCGCATCGGCGTGAAGGTGTGGATCTACAAGGGCGACGTCAGCGGCTCGCGTGCCGAGCGCGAGGCCCTCGAGGCCCTCGCCGCCCGGCAGCAGCGCCGGGAGCGCCCGCAGCGCCCCCGCCGGTCGGGCTCCAGCGGCACCACCGCCGGTGGCACCGAGGCCGGCCGCGCCGCCGCCGAGACGTCGACCGGTCCGGAGACCGGCGACAGCACCGTGGCCGTGACCTCGGGTGAGGTCGCGCCCGAGCAGACCGTCGCCGAGGCCGCCGGCCCCGAGGCGACCGCCGCGGCCGAGACGACCGCGACCGAGAACACGGAGGGCTGACACGTGCTGATCCCCCGGCGCGTCAAGCACCGCAAGCAGCACCACCCGGACCGCTCCGGCCGGGCCAAGGGCGGCACGGCGATCAACTTCGGTGAGTACGCCATCCAGGCCCTCGAGCCGGCGTACGTGACCAACCGGCAGATCGAGTCCGCCCGTATCGCCATGACCCGGCACATCCGCCGTGGCGGCAAGGTCTGGATCACGATCTACCCGGACCGCCCGCTCACCAAGAAGCCGGCCGAGACCCGCATGGGTTCCGGCAAGGGCTCCCCGGAGTGGTGGGTCGCCAACGTCAAGCCGGGCCGCGTCATGTTCGAGCTGTCGGGTGTCCCGGAGTCGGTGGCCCGCGAGGCCATGCGCCGCGCCATCCACAAGCTGCCCATGAAGGCTCGCTTCATCACGCGTGAAGGAGAGGTGTGATGGCCGCCGGTCTGACCGCCCCGGAGCTGCGCGAGCTCTCGGCCGAGGAGCTCGCCACGCGGCTGCGTGAGCACAAGGAAGAGCTGTTCAACCTGCGCTTCCAGGTGGCCACCGGCCAGCTGGACAACAACCGGCGACTGCAGACCGTCCGCCGCGACATCGCCCGGATCTACACGATCATGCGCGAGCGCGAGCTGGGTCTCTCGGTCGCCCCGAACGAGGGTGTGGCATGAGCGAGCCCCAGAACACCGCTGTCGCCAGCGGCCCCGGCCTGGCCGGCCGCGGCTACCGCAAGGTCCGCGAGGGCCTCGTGGTCAGCGACAAGATGGACAAGACCATCGTCGTCGAGGTCGAGGACCGCGTGAAGCACGGCCTCTACGGCAAGGTCATCCGTCGCACCAGCAAGCTGAAGGCCCACGACGAGCAGGGCGTCGCCGGCATCGGTGACCGCGTGCAGATCATGGAGACCCGACCGCTGTCGGCCACCAAGCGGTGGCGGCTGGTCGAGGTCCTCGAGAAGGCCAAGTAACACCCGTCGGGGGTCCGCGGGCCCTGTGACCCACGCCCTGCGGGGCGGGTCGCGGGACCGGGTACCCTGGACGACTGGCGCCCCTCCGGGTGAGCGCCACATCCCGGTACCCGTGTCGGACGCACCGGCGGCATCAGTCGCCGGTGCGTCCGCGCGTGGGTACCGGACAGCCGGTTCACCGTTCCGGCCCGGCTGTCACCACTGAGATTTGGGAGTAGGACGTGATCCAGCAGGAGTCGCGGCTCCGGGTCGCCGACAACACCGGTGCGAAGGAGATCCTCTGCATCCGGGTGCTCGGCGGGTCCGGGCGGCGCTACGCCGGCATCGGCGACGTCATCGTGGCGACCGTCAAGGACGCGCTGCCCGGTGCCGGCGTCAAGCGCGGCGACGTCGTCAAGGCCGTCGTCGTCCGCACGCGGAAGGAGCGTCGTCGTCCCGACGGCTCCTACATCCGCTTCGACGAGAACGCCGCGGTGATCATCCGCGACAGCGGCGACCCGCGCGGCACGCGCATCTTCGGTCCCGTCGGCCGCGAGCTGCGCGACAAGCGCTTCATGCGGATCATCTCGCTCGCCCCGGAGGTGCTCTGACCATGGCTGCCAAGAAGACCCCGCCGGCCAAGACGCCGGGCATGAAGGTGAAGAAGGGCGACACCGTGGTGGTCCTGTCCGGCAAGGACAAGGGCGCCCGGGGTCGCGTGATCGCCGCCTACCCCAAGCTGCAGAAGGTCCTCGTCGAGGGCGTCGGCCGCGTCAAGAAGCACACCCGCATCAGCTCGAACCAGCGGGGCGCGCAGCAGGGCGGCATCGTCACCCAGGAGGCTCCCATCCACGTCAGCAACGTGATGGTGATCGACTCCGAGGGGACGCCGACCCGGGTCGGTTACCGCCAGGACGAGGAAGGCCGCAACATCCGGGTGTCGCGGCGGACCGGTAAGGACCTCTGACGATGACTGCACCCACCCGTGAGCTCCCGCGCCTGCTGGCGCACTACCGCGAGTCGATCGTGCCGGCCCTCCAGGAGGAGTTCGGCTTCGAGAACGTCATGCAGATCCCGCGGCTGACGAAGATCGTCGTCAACATGGGCGTCGGCGAGGCGACCCGCGACGCGAAGCTGATGGACGGCGCGGTCCGCGACCTCACCGCCATCACCGGCCAGCGCCCGGCCGTCGTCCGGGCCCGCAAGTCCATCGCCCAGTTCAAGCTGCGCGAGGGCATGCCCATCGGCGCCAAGGTCACCCTCCGCGGCGACCGCATGTGGGAGTTCCTCGACCGGCTCCTGGCGCTGGCCCTGCCCCGCATCCGCGACTTCCGCGGCCTGAACGCCAAGCAGTTCGACGGGCACGGCAACTACACGTTCGGGCTGACCGAGCAGTCGATGTTCCGCGAGATCGACGTCGACAAGATCGACCGTCCGCGCGGCATGGACATCACGCTGGTCACCACCGCCACGAACGACGAGGAGGGTCGCGAGCTGCTCCGCCTCCTGGGCTTCCCGTTCGCCGGCCAGCCCGTCGTCACCACCATCCGCTGAGCCGGGCCGAGGAGACAGACAGATGGCCAAGAAGGCGCTGATCAACAAGGCGGCCCGCAAGCCCAAGTTCGCGGTCCGCGGCTACACCCGCTGCCAGCGGTGCGGTCGTCCGCACTCGGTCTTCCGCAAGTTCGGCCTGTGCCGGATCTGCCTGCGGGAGATGGCGCACGCCGGCGAGCTGCCGGGCGTGAGCAAGTCCAGCTGGTAGTCCGCACCACCCGCCCCGCGCGCTGACCGCGCGGGGCGGGCCCCCAGCTCCACCGTTCGCCGAGAGGCCCACGCGAGGGACGCGTGAGGAACCGCGGCGAGAGAGGCACGACACCCATGACGATGACCGACCCGATCGCGGACATGCTCACGCGGCTGCGCAACGCGAACACGGCCTACCACGACTCGACGCGCATGCCGTCGTCGAAGCTCAAGACGCACATCGCCGAGATCCTCCAGCAGGAGGGCTACATCGCCGGCTGGCGCGTCGAGGACGTCGAGAAGGACGGCGCCACCCGCAAGGAGCTGGTGATCGACCTCAAGTTCGGCCCCAACCGCGAGCGCAGCATCGCCGGGGTGCGCCGGGTGTCCAAGCCGGGCCTGCGGGTCTACGCGAAGTCGAACGCCCTGCCGAAGGTCCTGGGCGGCCTGGGGGTGGCCATCATCTCCACCTCGACCGGGCTGCTGACCGACCGGCAGGCGACCAAGAAGGGCGTGGGCGGGGAAGTCCTCGCCTACGTCTGGTAAGAGGAGCGAGCGAGATGTCACGGATCGGACGACTGCCGGTTCCCGTGCCCGGTGGCGTGGACGTCACCATCGACGGCCAGACGGTCAGCGTGAAGGGCCCCAAGGGCACCCTGTCCCACACCGTCGCGGCGCCCATCACGGTCGCCCGGGGCGAGGACGGCACGCTGAGCGTCCAGCGGCCCGACGACGAGCGCGAGAGCCGGGCGCTGCACGGCCTGTCCCGCACCCTGATCGCCAACATGATCACCGGCGTCACCGAGGGCTACACCAAGACCCTCGAGATCGTCGGCGTCGGCTACCGCGTCCAGGCCCGCGGCTCGGACCTGGAGTTCGCGCTCGGCTACAGCCACCCGGTGCCGGTGCGTGCCCCGGAGGGCATCACCTTCACCGTCGAGTCGCCCACCCGCCTGCGGGTGACCGGCATCGACAAGCAGCAGGTCGGCCAGGTGGCCGCCAACATCCGCGGCCTCCGCAAGCCCGACCCGTACAAGGGCAAGGGCGTCCGCTACCAGGGCGAGGTCGTCAAGCGCAAGGTCGGGAAGACGGGTAAGTGATGGCACAGACCGAGAAGGCCGCTCGGGTGCACACGCCCGTCGGCACCGACATCAGCACCGCGCGCCGCGTCTCGCGGCTGCGCCGCCACAACCGGCTCCGCAAGCGGGTCTCCGGCACGCCGGACCGCCCGCGCATGGTGGTCAACCGCAGCACGCGGCACATCCACGTGCAGGTGGTGGACGACACCGCCGGCCGTACGCTGGTGAGCGCCTCGACGCTCGACGCCAGCCTGCGCGGCGCCGAGGGCGACAAGTCCGCCCTGGCCCGCCGGGTGGGCGCACTGGTCGCCGAGCGCGCCCAGGCCGCCGGCATCACCAAGGTCGTCTTCGACCGCGGGGGCAACCGCTACCAGGGCCGCATCGCCGCGCTGGCCGACGGCGCGCGTGAGGGCGGGCTGGACTTCTGATGAGCAGCACCGCCAACCAGCAGATCGAGAGGGACGTCTGATGCCAGGACCACAGCGACGCGGCGGCGGCGCCGGCGGCGGCAACGACCGCCGCGACCGTCGTGACGGCGGGCGGGGGCCCGGCGGCGCGCCTGCCGAGAAGAGCAACTACATCGAGCGCGTGGTGGCCATCAACCGCGTGTCGAAGGTCGTCAAGGGTGGTCGGCGCTTCAGCTTCACCGCCCTGGTGATCGTCGGCGACGGTGACGGCACCGTGGGCGTCGGCTACGGGAAGGCCAAGGAGGTGCCCGCGGCGATCGCCAAGGGCGTCGAGGAGGCCAAGAAGCACTTCTACAAGGTGCCGCGCATCGCCAGCACCATCCCGCACCCGGTGCAGGGTGAGGCCGCTGCCGGTGTCGTGCTGCTCAAGCCGGCCAGCCCTGGTACCGGTGTCATCGCCGGTGGCCCGGTGCGCGCCGTCCTCGAGTGCGCCGGCATCCACGACGTGCTCTCGAAGAGCCTCGGCTCGTCGAACCCGATCAACATCGTGCACGCCACCATGCAGGCGCTGAAGGAGCTCGTCCGGCCCGAGGAGATCGCCGCCCGCCGCGGGCTGCCCCTCGAGGACGTCGCCCCGGCCGCCATGCTGCGGGCGCGTGCGGGCCAGGGGGTCTGACATGGCGCAGCTGAAGGTGACCCAGGTCCGGTCGGCGATCGGCACGAAGCCCAACCAGCGGCAGACGCTGCGGTCCCTGGGCCTCAAGCGGATCAACGACACGGTCGTGCAGGAGGACCGTCCCGAGATCCGCGGGATGGTCGCCACGGTGACGCACCTCGTCGCCGTCGAAGAGATCTGAGCAGGGACTCGTCATGACTCTCAAGGTCCACCACCTGCGTCCGGCCCCGGGCGCCCACACCCCCAAGACGCGCGTCGGCCGGGGTGAGGGCTCCAAGGGCAAGACCGCCGGTCGCGGCACCAAGGGCACCGGGGCGCGCGGCAACACCTCCGCGCGCTTCGAGGGCGGCCAGACGCCGCTGCACATGCGGCTGCCCAAGATGTCCGGCTTCAAGAACCCGAACAAGGTCGTCTTCCAGGTCGTCAACCTCGACCGGATCGCGTCCCTGTTCCCGCAGGGCGGGCACGTCGACCCCGACACGCTCGCCGACGCCGGCGCGGTCCGCCGCGGCCAGCCGGTGAAGGTCCTCGGCACCGGTGAGCTGGGCGGCGTCCAGGTCACCGTGCACGCGCACGCCTTCTCGGCCTCCGCCGCCGAGAAGATCGCCGCGGCCGGGGGCAGCACCACCCGCATCTGACCGCCGACGACCCCCGGGTGCCCCATCGCCCCGGGGGTCGTCTGCTGTCCGGCCCGCGCGCCCCCGCGTCCGGGCCCCGGGGAGTCGCCCGCCCCGCCCGCCGGTGTGCCACCGGTGAGGGAGGGTGTGACCGGCGCGACCCCCGTCGTTGCTAACCTCATCCGACCGAGCAGGGGAGGGCACGTGCTGCAGGCGTTCGCCGCGGCGTTCCGGACGCCAGACCTCCGGCGCAAGTTGCTGTTCTCCCTGGCGATCATCGCCGTGTACCGGCTGGGCGCCTCGGTGCCCGGCCCGGGGGTCTCCGTCGAGGCCATCAACAGCTGTCTCGAGCAGGCGCAGGCGGGCAGCCAGCGCGACGTCTACTCGCTGGTGAACCTGTTCTCCGGCGGGGCGCTGCTCCGGCTGTCGATCTTCGCGCTGGGGATCATGCCGTACATCACCGCCAGCATCATCGTGCAGCTGCTGGTCGTGGTGATCCCGCGGTTCGAGCAGCTGAAGAAGGAAGGGCAGTCGGGCCAGCAGAAGCTGACCCAGTACACCCGCTACCTGACGATCGCCCTGGCGATCCTGCAGAGCACCGGGATCATCGCCCTGGCCCGCAGCGGCCAGCTGTTCCCCGGCTGCCAGCAGGACATCATCCCGTCGGACAGCATCTGGACGACGGTCGTCCTCGTGGTCGCCCTGACCGCCGGCACCGCGGTGATCATGTGGCTCGGCGAGCTGCTCACCGAGAAGGGGATCGGTAACGGCATGTCCGTGCTGATCTTCACCTCGATCGCGGCCCGCATCCCCGCCGAGGGCGGCTCGATCCTGCAGACCCGCGGCGGCGTCGTCTTCGCCGTCGTCTGCGCCTTCGCCCTGCTGATCATCGGGGCCGTCGTCTACGTCGAACAGGCGCAACGGCGCATCCCGGTCCAGTACGCCAAGCGCATGGTCGGCCGCCGCATGTACGGCGGCACCTCGACCTACCTCCCGCTCAAGGTGAACCAGGCCGGCGTCATCCCGGTCATCTTCGCCTCGTCGCTGCTGTACCTCCCGCAGCTGATCACCCAGCTCCAGGGTGACGAGACCGGCCCGGTCCGGCAGTTCTTCGAGAACTACGTCATCGACCAGAGCAGCCCGGTGCACGTCGCGCTGTACTTCGGCCTGATCGTGTTCTTCACGTACTTCTACGTGTCGATCACGTTCAACCCGGAGGAGCGGGCCGACGACATGAAGCGCTACGGCGGCTTCATCCCCGGCATCCGCCCGGGCCGGCCGACGGCGGAGTACCTGCAGTACGTGCTGTCCCGGATCACCCTGCCCGGGTCGATCTACCTGGGGATCGTCGCGGTGCTGCCGAACTTCTTCCTGTCGATCACGCAGCAGGGGGCGAACCAGAACTTCCCGTTCGGCGGGACCGCAGTGCTGATCATGGTGGGAGTGGGCTTGGAGACCGTGAAGCAGATCGAGACGCAGCTCAACCAGCGCAACTACGAAGGGTTCCTGAAGTAGTGCGCATCGTGCTGCTGGGCCCGCCGGGAGCCGGCAAGGGGACCCAGGCCCAGATCATCGCCGGCCAGCTCGGGGTGCCCGCCATCTCGACGGGCGACATCTTCCGCGCCAACGTCAGCGGGCAGACCGAGCTCGGCCGCAAGGCCAAGGTCTACATGGACGCCGGCGACCTCGTCCCGGACGAGATCACCGTCGCGATGGTCAAGGACCGGCTCGCCGAGCCCGACGCCAAGGCCGGGTTCCTGCTCGACGGCTTCCCCCGCACGATCGCCCAGGCCGAGCAGCTGCGCGGCTCGCTCGAGGAGCTCGGGCACGGACTCGACCGCGTCGTCGAGCTGGTCGTCGAGGAGGAGGAGCTGGTGCGCCGGCTCTCCGGCCGCCGGATGCTCGTCGACGGCGAGTGGGTGCAGCGCGACGACGACAGGCCCGAGACCGTGCGGCACCGCCTCCAGGTCTACCGGGAACAGACCGCCCCGCTGTCCGGGTTCTACGACGGCGAGGGGTTGCTGTCGCGCATCGACGCGATCGGCACCATCGAGGAGGTCACCGCCCGGGTGATGACCGCCCTGGGCCGGCCCGTCCAGCCCGGGCAGCCGAGCGACGGCTGAGGGGACGGCGCCGCCCATGTCGGCCGGGATCCTGACCCGCCTCCCGCTGCTGGCGAAGTGGAGTGGACGCATGATCCAGATCAAGACACCGCACGAGATCGAGCTGATGCGCGGCGCCGGCCTCGTCGTCGCCAAGGCGATCGCCGCCGTCCGCGCCTCGGTCCGCCCCGGCGTGACCACCGGGGAGCTCGACGCGATCGCCGAGGACGTCATCCGGTCGTCCGGGGCGATCCCGTCGTTCCTCGGCTACCACGGCTTCACCGGCAGCATCTGCGCGTCGATCAACGACGAGGTCGTGCACGGCATCCCGGACCCGGAGCGCACCCTCGCCCAGGGCGACAACATCTCCATCGACTGCGGCGCCATCCTCGACGGCTGGCACGGCGACTCGGCGGTCACGGTGACCGTCGGTCCGCCGTCGGCCGAGGACGCCGCGCTCATCGACGTCACCGAGCGGTCGATGTGGGCCGGGCTGGCGAGGGCCGTGGCCGGCGGCCGGCTGACCGACATCAGCTCCGCGGTCGAGCAGGTCGTCACCGCCGAGGCGCACCCGTACGGGATCGTCGACCACTACGGCGGGCACGGCATCGGCACCGAGATGCACCAGGACCCGCACGTCCTCAACTACGGCCGGCCCGGTCGCGGCCCGCGGCTGGTCCCCGGCCTGGCGCTGGCGATCGAGCCCATGGTGACCGTGGGCGACCCGGCCACCGCCGAGCTCGAGGACGGCTGGACCGTGGTCACCAAGGACGGCTCCCGGGCCGCCCACTTCGAGCACACCGTCGCCATCACCCCCGAGGGGCCCTGGGTCCTGACGGCGGAGGACGGCGGCGTCGCGGGACTGGCCCCCTTCGGGATCACCCCGCGCACCTGAGCCGGCCTCCTCGCCCCACCACTCGCGGGCTCGTGACGGGACTCCCCCGAGGGGGGCCGGCGGCCCACCCGGGGTGTTCCGTTGTGACAGAGGCCGGGTTGGAGCGCCCCGCTGCGCGGGGTACAGTGAACGACGGCGTTCGCGCCGTCCTGTCGTCGTGCTGTGGCCGCACGACCCGGGACGCCCTCGCGGGAGCGCCTGCACCACCTGATCTGCAACCACCGCGTTCGACCCGACCGGCATCCGGCGCGGTCGCATGCGACTCCAGCACCACACCAACCAGCACCACCGAGTCAGGGAGGCCGTGTCGGGCATGGCGAAGAAGGACGGGGCCATCGAGGTCGAGGGTCGCGTCGTCGAGCCGCTGCCCAACGCGATGTTCCGGGTCGAGCTGCAGAACGGGCACCGGGTGCTCGCCCACATCAGCGGCAAGATGCGCCAGCACTACATCCGCATCCTGCCCGAGGACCGCGTCGTCGTGGAGCTCTCGCCCTACGACCTGACCCGCGGTCGCATCGTCTACCGCTACAAGTGACCGCCGCCGGCGCGGGGCACCTCCGGGTGCCGCGTGGGCGGCCATCGATCGACAGGAATGAGGGGCGGCACCGGTGAAGGTCCAGCCGTCGGTGAAGAAGATCTGCGACAAGTGCAAGGTGATCCGCCGGCACGGCCGGGTCATGGTCATCTGCGACAACGCCCGCCACAAGCAGCGGCAGGGCTGAGGGAGTACCTGAGACATGGCACGACTGGCCGGCGTCGACCTGCCCCGCGAGAAGCGGATGGAGATCGCGCTCACCTACATCTACGGGATCGGCAAGGCGCACGCCAAGGAGACCCTGGCGGCGACCGGCGTCAGCCCGGACCTGCGCGTCAAGGACCTCGGCGACGAGGACCTGCTGAAGCTGCGCGACTACATCGACGAGCACTTCCGCGTCGAGGGTGACCTCCGCCGCGAGGTGGCCGCGGACATCCGTCGCAAGATCGAGATCGGCGCCTACCAGGGCCTGCGGCACCGCCGTGGCCTCCCGGTGCACGGTCAGCGCACCCGCACCAACGCGCGCTCGAGCAAGGGCCCGCGCAAGACCATCGCCGGCAAGAAGAAGGCCGGCAAGAAGTAAGCCGCGCAGCGGCCCGTCGCGGCGACCCGGGAGGGCGGGAGCGGCGGGCTGCGCGTGTGTTTCCAGGCCATACGTCAGAAGGAATCCGGAGAGACATGCCTCCCAGGGCTCGCGCCGCGGCCGGTGCCAAGAAGGTCCGCCGCAAGGAGAAGAAGAACGTCGCCCACGGCGCCGCTCACATCAAGAGCACGTTCAACAACACGATCGTGTCGATCACCGACCCGACCGGCAACGTGATCAGCTGGGCCTCGGCCGGCCACGTCGGCTTCAAGGGCTCGCGCAAGTCGACGCCGTTCGCCGCCCAGATGGCCGCCGAGAACGCCGCGCGCAAGGCCCAGGAGCACGGCATGCGCAAGGTCGACGTCTTCGTGAAGGGCCCGGGCTCGGGCCGCGAGACCGCGATCCGCTCGCTGCAGGCCACCGGCCTCGAGGTGGGGCAGATCCAGGACGTGACGCCGCAGCCGCACAACGGCTGCCGCCCCAAGAAGCGCCGCCGGGTCTGACCGGCCACTGACGAGAAGAACGAGGAGTACCTGACGTGGCCCGTTACGCCGGAGCCGACTGCCGCATGTGCCGGCGCGAGAAGATGAAGCTGTTCCTCAAGGGCAGCAAGTGCGAGTCCCCGAAGTGCCCGATCGAGATCCGGCCCTACCCGCCGGGCGAGCACGGCCGGGGCCGCAGCAAGGACAGCGAGTACCTCCTGCAGCTGCGCGAGAAGCAGAAGGCCCGCCGCATCTACGGCGTCCTCGAGAAGCAGTTCCGCGGCTACTACGAGGAGGCCAACCGCAAGACCGGCAAGACCGGTGAGGTCCTGCTGCAGATCCTCGAGTCCCGCCTGGACAACGTCGTGTACCGGGCCGGCTGGGGCGAGAGCCGCGACATGGCCCGCCAGCTGGTCAAGCACGGCCACATCCGGGTGAACGGCCGCAAGGTCGACATCCCGTCCTACCGGGTCAGCGCGAACGACATCATCGAGGTCGCCGAGAAGTCGCGGCGGATGGTGCCCTTCGAGATCGCCCAGGCCCGCGCCGGCGAGCGCCCCGTGCCGCCGTGGCTGGAGGTCATCAGCGGCCAGCTGCGCGCCGTCGTGCACAGCGTCCCGGCCCGCCAGGTGATCGACACCCCGGTGCAGGAGCAGCTGATCGTCGAGCTCTACTCCAAGTAAGCAGAAGGACCCCTCTGCAGGGTCCCACCGCTCGTACGCTCGCGGCGGGACCCTGCAGAGGGGCCGACGGCCCCGGCGGGCGGACCGATGTCCGCCGGGGCCCGCACCACCCCCTCACGGCGTCATATGGCGGGCGCCGGAGGACCCAAGGGAGAACACACGATGCTCATCGCACAGCGTCCGACGCTGACCGAGGAGACCCTCACCGAGCAGCGCTCGCGGTTCGTCATCGAGCCGCTCGAGCCCGGCTTCGGCTACACCCTCGGCAACTCGCTGCGCCGCACCCTCCTGTCCTCGATCCCCGGCGCTGCCGTCACCAGCATCCGGATCGAGGGCACCCTGCACGAGTTCACGACCGTGCCCGGGGTCAAGGAGGACGTCACCGAGATCATCCTCAACCTCAAGGGCCTGGTCGTCAGCTCCGACTCCGACGAGCCGGTGACCATGTACCTGCGCAAGCAGGGCCCCGGTGAGGTCACCGCCGCCGACATCGCGCCCCCGGCCGGTGTCGAGGTGCACAACCCCGACCTGCACATCGCCACCCTCAACGGCAAGGGCCGCCTCGAGATCGAGCTGGTCGTCGAGCGGGGCCGCGGGTACGTCCCAGCGCCGCAGAACAAGCAGCCCGGCCAGGAGATCGGCCGCATCCCGGTCGACTCGATCTACTCGCCGGTCCTCAAGGTCACCTACGCCGTCGAGGCCACCCGCGTCGAGCAGCGCACCGACTTCGACCGCCTCGTGGTCGACGTCGAGACCAAGCCCTCGATCGCGCCGCGCGACGCCATCGCCTCCGCCGGCTCCACGCTGGTCGAGCTGTTCGGCCTGCTGCGCGAGCTGAACGTCGACGCCGAGGGCATCGAGGTCGGGCCCAGCCCGGCCGAGGCCGCCGACATCGCGAACTTCTCGATGCCGATCGAGGACATGGACCTCACCGTCCGGTCCTACAACTGCCTCAAGCGCGAGGGCGTGCACACCGTCGGCGAGCTGGTCACCCGCTCGGAGGCCGACCTGCTCGACATCCGCAACTTCGGGGCCAAGTCGATCGACGAGGTCAAGATGAAGCTGGCGGCCATGGGCCTGGCGCTCAAGGACAGCCCGCCCGGGTTCATCCCGACCTCGGTCGAGAGCTACGACGAGGGCTACGAGACCGACGCCTACCAGGGCCACGGCGAGTACGGCACCGAGTACGGGCAGGTCCAGTACGACGACGGCTCCTACCAGGAGACCGAGCAGCTCTGACGCTGCACCGGCCGGGCGGCGGGACGACCGCCGCCCGGCCGGACCGCGTGGGCCCGCCGTGCGCAGGCCCGCCACACTGACGAAAGCGACAGCACCACCCGGATGCAGCCGGCAGACGCCCGCCCGGCCGCGTGAGGAAGGACCGACATGCCCACCCCCACCAAGGGCCCCCGTCTCGGCGGGTCCCCCTCGCACGAGCGGCTGATGCTGGCCAACCTGGCCACGTCGCTGTTCGAGCACGGGCGGATCACCACCACCGAGGCGAAGGCGAAGCGGCTGCGCCCGTTCGCCGAGAAGCTGGTCACCTTCGCCAAGCGCGGTGACCTGCACGCGCGCCGCCAGGTGATGACGGTCATCCGGGACAAGGACGTCGTCCACCACCTGTTCGCCGAGATCGGCCCGCGCTTCGAGAACCGGCCCGGCGGCTACACCCGCATCACCAAGGTCGGCCCGCGCAAGGGCGACAACGCCCCCATGGCCGTCATCGAGCTCGTCGAGGCGCTGACCGTGGCCCAGCAGGCCGTCGGTGAGGCCGAGCGCGCCCGCGGCACCCGCTTCGCCGCCGGCGCCGGCGCGGCCGCCGCCTCCGGTGAGGTCACAGCGGACGCCGTCGAGACCGCCGCGGCCGACGAGGACACCACCGAGGCCGCGGACGCCGACGCGACCGAGGCCGAGGCCGAGGTCACCGACGCCGAGGCGAGCGACGCCGACGACACCGCCGTCGCCGCGGACGCCGAGGCCCCGGCCGGGGACGCGGACGGCGCCAAGTGAGCGAGCAGCCGGGCCAGGGCGGCGACGCCGGCGCGGCCGGGGTCTCCGCCGGCGGCGGCGACCAGGGCGCGACGTTCGAGGGCGAGACCACCGGTCCCGGTGGCGACACCTCGCCGGCCGTGACCTCCGGTGAGGTCGACGCCGAGGCGCAGGAGGTCGTGACCGACCTCTACAACCCGGACGGCGAGCGCCAGGACGACGGCGACGTCACCCCCGAGCCCAGGGCCGAGAACCTGGCCGTGGTCGAGGACCCGGTGCTGTCCCCGGACGTGGCCGCCGCGGCGGCCGCGGAGATCGAGGCCGCGGAGATCGGGGACGCCGCGACCGCGGGCACCCACGCCCCCGGCGGCGAGTCCGCGCCCGACCCGAAGTGACCCGCTGCTGAACACCGCGCACCACCGCGACGAGCCCGCTCCCGATCCCGGGAGCGGGCTCGTCCGTCTCCGGCTGTCCGTCGCCTACGACGGGACGGACTTCTCCGGCTGGGCGCGCCAGCCCGGTCGGCGCACCGTGCAGGGCGAGCTGGAGACCGCGCTGGCCACCGTGCTGCGCGCGCCGACCGAGCTGACCGTCGCCGGCCGCACCGACGCCGGCGTGCACGCCACCGGACAGGTCGCGCACGCCGACGTCCCGCGCGCCGCCTGGGAGGAGCAGCGCGAGCGCCTGGTCCGCCGGCTGCGCGGCCTGCTGCCGCCGGACGTCGCGGTGCCCGCCGTGACGGAGGCGCCGCCCGGGTTCGACGCCCGCTTCGGCGCCCTCGCGCGGCACTACGTCTACCGGCTCACCGACAGCGACGCCGGGCCCCCGCCGCTGCGCCGGGCGGACACCGTCGGCTGGCCCCGCCGGCTCGACGCCGCCGCCATGGACGCCGCCGCCCGCCTCGTGACCGGCGAGCACGACTTCGCCGCCTTCTGCCGCCGCCGCGAGGGCGCCACGACCGTCCGCACGCTGCTGGAGCTGGCCGCGGCCCGCGACGGCGACCTGGTGACCGTCAGGGCCTCCGCGGACGCCTTCTGCCACTCGATGGTGCGCAGCCTCGTCGGCGCGCTGGTCGCCGTCGGGGAGGGGCGCCGGGCGCCGGAGTGGCCGGCCGGCCTGCTCGACCGCCGGGAGCGGGCGGGCGAGGTCGTCGTCGCCCCGCCCGGGGGGCTCACGCTGGTACGGGTCGACTACCCGGCCGACGCCGACCTCGCCGCCCGCGCACTGGTCACCCGCGCCCGGCGCGACTAGGGGAGGGCGGCCACGGCGTCGGCGACGGGGGTGTCGCCGGACACCAGCTCCACCACCTCGTTCGTCTTGCCGGAGTCGAGGAAGGCCAGCAGGACCGCGGCGACGTCGTCGCGGGGGACCTCGCCGTACTCGACGCCGTGGGCGAGGGTGACCCGGCCGGTGCCGGGCTCGTCGGTCAGCCGCCCGGGCCGCACGATCACGGTGTCCAGCGCGGGGCGCGGCAGGATGACGTCCTCGGCGCGCAGCTTCGCCTGCAGGTAGACGGCGAACACCGGGTCCATGCCCTTCGGCGTCCCCTGCCGGGCCTGCTCGACGCCCATCGAGGACACCAGCAGGTAGGGGCGGACGCCGGCGCGCTCGGCGGCGTCGGCCAGCAGGACCGCGGCGCCGTGGTCGACGGTGTGCTTGCGCTCCGCGCCGCTGCCCGGGCCGGCGCCCGCGGCGAACACGACGGCGTCGGCGCCGCGGACGACCTCCGCGACGTCGTCGACCGAGGCGGACTCGAGGTCCAGCACCGCGGGCGTGACGCCGTCGGCCTCGAGGTCGGCGGTGTGGTCGGGGTTGCGGACGATGCCGACGACGGTGTCCCCGCGCCCGGTGAGCAGCCGGCCGAGGCGGCGGGCGACCTGACCGTGGGCACCGGCGATGACGACGCGCATGCGCGGGCCGTACCCGGCGCCCGGGGCGGTCACCCGCCGGCGTCCCTGCGGGCCCGGGCGAGGTCGGCGGGGGTGTCGCAGTCGGTCCACGGCGGCGGGGTGCCCGGCTCCCGGGCGGGGGACCAGCGGGTGACCGTCAGCCGGCCGACCACCCGGCGGACCGGCACCGGGCCGTCCGCGCCGGCCACGGCCGCCCGGAGGGCCGCGGTCCGCCAGACGCCGAGCAGGTACTGGTCGCGGCCGGCGTCGTCGACGACCAGGACGCCGTCGGCGGTCAGCCGCGCCCGCAGGTCGCGGAGCAGCCCGGGGGTCACGAACGGCAGGTCGCCGGCGAGGACGGCGACCACCGCGGTGTCGACGACGGCGAGCCCCGCGCGCATCGCGGCCACCGGCCCGCCGCCGGGCGGCCGCTCGCGGACGACGCGGACGCCGTCGGGGACCGGCTGCGGCGGCCCGACGACGACCCGCGACGCGGCGTCGGGGACCGCGGCGAGGACGGCGGCGAGCATCGTGCGGCCGCCCACCTCCAGCTGCGGCTTGGCCTGGCCGCCCAGCCGGGCCGCGCGGCCGCCGGCCAGGACCACCGCCGCGTAGGGCTGGAGCGGGTCCGGCGCGGTCACGGTCCGACCGTAGGGGCCGCGCATGGGTACCGTCGCCGTTCGTGGGACGAGTCACCAGCCGCACCCCCGTGCTGCGCATCCGGGGCCCCGTGCGCACCACCCGGCCCGACACGGTGGCCGCCGAGGAACCCCTGGAGATCCGGCTGGCCGGGTCGCCCCTGGCGGTTACCATGCGCACGCCGGGCGCGGACTTCGACCTGGTGCACGGCTTCCTGGCCACCGAGGGCGTCATCGGCGGCGTCGAGGACGTCGCCGGGCTGCGCTACTGCGACTCGGTGGACGCCGAGGGCCGCAACACCTACAACGTCGTCGACGTCGACCTGGCGCCGGGCGTGGAGCCGCCGGACACCGCGCTGGACCGCAACTTCCTCACCTCCAGCTCGTGCGGCGTCTGCGGCAAGGCGAGCATCGACGCGATCCGCACCCGCACGCGGTACGACGTCGTCGGTGACGGCACCCGGCTGGAGCTGGCCACGCTGCTGGCGCTGCCCGACCGGCTGCGCGCGGCGCAGGAGGTGTTCACCAAGACCGGCGGCCTGCACGCGGCGGGGCTGTTCACCGCCGACGGCGACCTGGTGGCGCTGCGCGAGGACGTCGGCCGGCACAACGCGGTGGACAAGGTGGTCGGCGACGCGCTGCGCGCCGGCCGGATGCCGCTGGCCGGGCACGTGCTCATGGTCAGCGGCCGGGCCAGCTTCGAGCTGACGCAGAAGGCGGCGATGGCCGGCATCCCGGTGCTCGCCGCGGTGTCGGCGCCGTCGTCGCTGGCGGTGGAGCTGGCCGCCGACGTCGGCATCACGCTGGTCGGCTTCCTCCGCGGCGACGGCTGCAACGTCTACACCCGCCAGGAGCGCATCGTCCTGCCCGACTGACGGCGAGCGTGTGCGCCCACGCCGGTTCTCGGGCCGAGGGACACCGCGCGTACGCACACGCTCGTCGACGCGGCCGGTCAGGGGACGACGTCGAGGTCGATCAGCCACCCCGGGGGTGGTCGCCGCCGCGGAGCTGGCTGACCACGTGGGGGAGCAGCGGGCCGAGGACGGCGAGCCCGTCGCCCACGCCGCCGGGGGAGCCGGGCAGGTTCACGACCAGCGTCCGCCCCGCGGTGCCGGCGATGCCCCGGGACAGCACCGAGGTCGGCACCTTCCCCTCCCCGTGGCGGCGCACCGCCTCGGCCAGCCCGGGCGCCTCCCGCTCGACCACCGCGCGGGTGGCCTCGGGCGTGACGTCGGTGGGGGAGAGCCCGGTGCCGCCGGTGGTGAGGACGACGTCGGCACCGGAGGCCACCGCCTCGCGGAGGACGGCGGCCAGCGCGCCGACATCGTCGGGGCGCACGTGCGGCCCCTCGACGACGAACCCGAGCGCCCGCAGCCCCTCGGCCAGCGCCTGCCCGCTGCGGTCCTCGTAGACCCCGGCCGAGGCGCGGTTGGACGCGGTGACGACGACGGCCCGCGCGTCCGCGGGGAGCTCGCTCACCGCCGCCACTCCCCGCTCTTGCCGCCGGACTTCGCGAGCAGCCGCACGTCGGTGATCGAGGCCCGCGGGTCCACGGCCTTGACCATGTCGATCACCGTCAGCCCCGCCACGGCGACCGAGGTCAGCGCCTCCATCTCCACGCCGGTGCGGTCGGCGGTGCGGGCGGTGGCGGTGATCTCCACGGCGTCGTCAGTGACCTCGACGTCGACCGTCACGCCGTGCAGCGCGATCGGGTGGCACAGCGGCACGAGGTCCGGCGTCCGCTTGGCCCCGGCGATGCCGGCGATCCGCGCGACAGCGACGGCGTCGCCCTTGGGCACGCCCTCCCCGCGCAGCAGCGCCACCACCTCGGGGCTGACCAGCACCCGGCCGGCGGCGGTGGCCTCGCGGGCGGTCACCGGCTTGGCGGAGACGTCGACCATCCGGGCGGCGCCCTTCTCGTCGACGTGCGTCAGCTCGCTCACTGCAGGGCTCCCTCGATCAGGACGACGTCGACCTCGGCGCCCGCGGGCAGCTCGGTGACGTCCTCGGGCACGACGACCAGGCAGTTGGCCCGGGCCAGGTGGGCGACCAGGTGCGAGCCAGGTCCGCCGACCTGGGAGACGCAGCCGGCGTCGTAGCGGCCGCGGAGGAACTGCCGCCGCCCGGCGGGGGAGCGCAGCGGCGCGGTGAGCACCGCGGGCGCGCGCAGCCGGCCGGGCGCGGAGTGCCCGAGCGCCCGGCGCAGCGCCGGGCGGACGAACACCTCGAAGGACACGAACGAGCTCACCGGGTTGCCGGGCAGCGTGACCACGGGGACGCCGTCGACCGTGCCGCAGCCCTGCGGGCCGCCCGGCTGCATCGCGACCTTGACGAACTCGACCGTGCCGAGGGTGCGGAACGCGTCCTTGACCACCTCGTAGGCGCCCGCGCTGACCCCGCCGCTGGTGACCAGCAGGTCGGCCTCGGCCAGCTCGGCGCGGACGGTGGCGAGGAACTGGCCGACGTCGTCGGGCACGAAGTGCAGCCGCCGCGCGGTGCCCCCGGCGTCCTCGGCGGCCGCGCACAGCAGCAGCGAGTTGGACTCGTAGACCTGACCGGGCAGCAGCGGCTCGCCCGGCTCGACGAGCTCGCTGCCGGTGGACAGCACCAGCACCCGCGGGCGGCGGCGCACCCACAGCGTCCGGGCGCCGACCGCGGCGGCCAGGCCGAGCTGCGCGGCGCCGAGCGGGCTGCCGGCCTCCAGCGCGACGGTGCCGGCGGTGATGTCCTCCCCGGCGCGGCGCAGGTGGGTCCCGGCGGCGGGGGCGTCGCGGATCTCGACGACGTCGGTGGCCGCGTCGGTGAGCTCCACGGGGACGACGACGTCGGCGCCCGGGGGCAGCAGCGCGCCGGTCATGATCCGCTGCACGGTGCCCGGCGCCAGGGGGACGACGTCGGTGCGGCCGGCCGGGACGTCGTCGGCCACCGGCAGCCGGGCGGGGAGCGCGCCGAGCTCGGCGGAGCGGGCGGCGTAGCCGTCCATCGCCGAGTTGTCGAAGCCGGGCAGCGGCACCTCCGCGACGACGTCGCGGGCGAGGACCCGGCCGTGCGCCGCGGCCAGCGGCACCTCCTCCTCCCCGAGCGGGGCGAGCAGGGCGGCGACCGCCGCCTGGTGTTCCTCGACCGTGCGCACGCGGTCATCCTGGCGGATGGGCCCCGGCCCGGCTGGCGGGTGCCCGGGGCCGCGGGCAGCGTGGGCGGCACGACCGACGTCGTCGTGCTCGGGCAGGCCGGGCGGGACCTGGTGCTGCAGGTCGGGCGGCTGCCGTCCGCGGGCGGCTCGGCGGAGGTGCTCCGCCGGATCGAGGTGCTCGGCGGCAAGGGCGCCAACCAGGCGGTGGCACTGGCCCAGATGGGCGTCCCGGTGGCGCTGGTCGGCGTGGTGGGGGACGACGGCGACCCGCTGCTCGCCCAGGCCCGCGCCGACGGCGTGGACGTGTCCGGCGTGCGCCGGCGGCCGGGCGTCCCCTCTGCGCTGCTGGTCGACGTGGTGGGGCGCGGCGGCGCGCGCCGGCTGCTCGAGGACGTCCCGGACGGCGTGCTGCTCACCGCCGGCGACGTCGCCGCGGCCGCCGACCTCGTGGCCGGGTGCCAGGCGCTGTCCCTGCAGATGCAGCAGCCGGGGGAGGCGGTGCGCGCGGCGCTGGACCTGGTCCGCCCGGACGCGCTCGTCGTCGCCGACGGCGCCCCCGCCGACGACGCCACCCGCGACGCGCTGCTGGCCCGCGCCGCCGTGCTGCGCGCCGACGCCGCGGAGGCCGCGCTGCTGGTCGGCCGGGACCTCGACGGCGTCGACGACGTCCGGGAGGCCGCGCTCGAGCTCCGGGCGGCCGGACCGCGGCTGGTGGTCCTGTCCGCGGGCGCCGACGGCGAGGTGGTCGCCTGGCGCGCCGGTGGGTCGCGGGCCACGGGCGGCGCGGACCGGCCGGCCGACGGGGTGGTCCGCGTGCCGCTGTCGGACAGCGACCCCGTCGACCCGACCGGCGGCGGGGACGCCCACGTCGCCGGGCTGGTCGCCGCGCTGCTGGGCGGTGCCGGCCCGGCCGAGGCCGCGCGGACCGCCTCGGCGGCGGCCACGCTCACCGTCCGACGGCTCGGCGGCCGCCCGGACCTCTCCCCGGCGGCGCTCGCCGGCCAGGTCGCCCGCGAGCGGGTGGTGGAGGCATAGGAAGCTGTCCCCACGTCCGCGCGCCCGAGGCGTGCGGAGAGCTTCCACTGCCTGACCACACGAGAGGAGCGCCCACGTGGCCGAGTACGAGCGGATGCTGGCCGCCAACGAGGAGTGGGCCCGCGACTTCCGGGGCGGGCTGCCGGTGGCCCCGGCGCGCAGGGTCGCCGTCGTCGCCTGCATGGACTCGCGCATGCCGCTGTTCCCGCTGCTCGGCCTGGCCGTGGGCGACGCGCACGTCATCCGCAACGCGGGCGGCGTGGTCACCGAGGACACCATCCGCTCGCTGACCATCTCCCAGCACGTGCTCGGCACGCGCGAGATCGTGCTGGTGCACCACACCGACTGCGGCCTGCAGAAGACCGACGACGCCTCGTTCGCCGACCTGGTCGAGCAGGCCACCGGCGTCCGGCCGCCGTGGCCCGCGCGCGCGTTCACCGACGTCGACGAGGACGTCCGCGAGTCGATCCGGCTGCTGCGGGAGAGCCCGTTCCTGCTGTCCAAGGAGATCTGCGGCACCGTCTACGACGTCGAGACCGGGCTGCTGCGCCGGGTCGGCTGACCCCCGACCGGGCGGGCGCCTGCGTCCCCGGGTGTGCGACCTGCGCAGACGCCGCCCTCGGCTCCCGCCCGTGACGGGGACACGGGGACGGCGGCTGGGCGCCGCGGTGGCCGGGGCGGTGCTGCCGGCCCAGCGCGACCTCGGCACCGGCTGAGGGAGGACCCCGTCCCTGACGGGGCCGTTCCAGCACGTCATCCGGCTGGTATCGTCGTCGGCTGGTGCGCGGCCGCCGGCTGGTGCGCGCGCGCCGTCGGCGTCTCCCGTCCTCGGTGAGGCGATCCCACCAGCCACCCCGACGACGACGGAGGACACGAGCGCCGTGCGCACGTACTCACCCAAGCCCGGCGAGGTCACCCGCGCCTGGCACGTCATCGACGCCACCGACGTGGTGCTCGGTCGACTCGCCAGCCAGGTCGCGACCCTGCTGCGCGGCAAGCACAAGCCCCAGTTCGCCCCGCACGTCGACGTCGGTGACTTCGTCGTCGTCGTGAACGCGAACAAGATCGCCCTCACCGGCTCCAAGCGCGACCAGAAGACCGCCTACCGGCACTCCGGCTACCCGGGCGGCCTGCGCGCGATCAACGTCGGCGACCAGCTGCGCACCCACCCCGACCGCGTCGTCGAGCGCGCGGTGAAGGGCATGCTGCCGCACAACAGCCTCGGCCGGCAGATGATCAAGAAGCTGAAGGTGTACGCGGGCCCCGAGCACCCGCACGCCGCCCAGCAGCCCCAGACGTTCGAGATCAAGCAGGTGGCCCAGTGACCTCCCCCCTCACCGTGACCGACGCCGAGGGGCGCCCGGTCCAGACCGTCGGCCGGCGCAAGGAGGCCGTCGTCCGGGTGCGCCTCGTGCCCGGCACCGGCCAGTTCCGCCTCAACGGCCGCAGCCTCGAGCAGTACTTCCCGAACAAGGTGCACCAGCAGCTCATCCGCGAGCCGTTCGTGACCCTGGAGAAGGCCGAGCAGTACGACGTCGTCGGCATCCTCAAGGGCGGCGGCGTCACCGGCCAGGCCGGCGCGCTGCGCCTGGCGATCGCCCGCGCCCTCATCGAGGTCGAGGCCGAGGACCGCCCGGCCCTCAAGAAGGCCGGCTTCCTCACCCGCGACGCGCGGGTCAAGGAGCGCAAGAAGTACGGCCTCAAGAAGGCCCGCAAGGCTCCTCAGTACTCGAAGCGCTGACCGGCACCGCCGTGGGTCGCCTCTTCGGGACCGACGGCGTCCGGGGTCGGGCCAACGCCGACCTCACGCCGGAGTTGGCCCTGTCGGTGGCGCGTGCCGCCGCCAACGTGCTCGCCGACCGCGACGGGACCTCGCGTCCCGTCGCGGTCGTCGGGCGTGACCCCCGCGCCAGCGGGGAGATGCTCGAGGCCGCCGTCGTGGCGGGCCTCGCGAGCGCGGGTGCCGAGGTGCTGCGCGTGGGCGTGCTCCCCACCCCGGCCGTCGCGTTCCTCACCGCCGAGACCGGCGCCGACCTCGGCGTCATGATCTCGGCGAGCCACAACCCGATGCCCGACAACGGCATCAAGCTGTTCAGCCGCGGCGGCCACAAGCTGCCCGACGCGGTCGAGGCGGCGATCGAGAGCACCCTCGCCACCTCCCGCCGGAGCACCGACGGCCACCGCCCGACCGGTGCCGACATCGGCCGGGTCCGCGACCTGCCCAGCGCCGTCGAGGACTACGCCGAGCACCTGCTGTCGACGCTCCCGGCGTCGGTGTCCGGACTGCGCCTGGTCGTCGACTGCGCGCACGGCTCGGCCGCCACCGTCGCCCCCGACGTCTACCGCCGCGCCGGCGCCGAGGTCACCGTCATCGGCGGCGAGCCCGACGGCTGGAACATCAACGACGGCATCGGCTCCACCCACCTGGGCCCGCTGACCGACGCCGTCCGCGAGACCGGCGCGGACCTCGGCATCGCGCACGACGGCGACGCCGACCGCTGCCTCGCGGTCACCGCCGACGGGCGGGTGGTCGACGGCGACGCGATCCTCGCCGTCTGCGCGCTGGCGCTCAAGGAGCGCGGCGAGCTGGCCCGGGACACGGTCGTCGCCACGGTGATGAGCAACCTCGGCTTCCACCACACGATGCGCGACGCCGGCATCGCGGTGCACACCACCGCCGTCGGCGACCGCTACGTCCTCGAGGCGCTGCGCGAGCAGGGGCTCAGCCTCGGCGGGGAGCAGAGCGGCCACCTGGTCTTCCTCGACCACGCCACCACCGGCGACGGCCTGCTCACCGGCCTGTCGCTCCTGTCCCGCATGGCCGCCACCGGCGCCTCGCTCGCCGAGCTGGCCTCGGTGGTGCGCCGGCTCCCGCAGACCCTGGTCAACGTCCCGGTCCGCGACCGCATCCGGGTCGTGGAGAGCGAGGCCGTGGGCGGCGCGGTCAACGCCGCCGAGGCCGAGCTCGGGGACGACGGCCGGGTGCTGCTGCGGCCCTCCGGCACCGAGCAGCTCGTGCGCGTGATGGTCGAGGCGCCCACCCAGGAGCTCGCCGACGCGATCGCCTCCCGGCTGGCCGCGGTCGTCGCCGCCGTCGACTGACCGCCGGGCTGGACCGGGGGCGCCGCCCCGGGACGAGCATGGCGCCCACCGGCCCGGCGGGAGGACGCGATGACCGTGCGGATGCGCGACCTGGTCGGCGGGGCCGTCGGCCGGCTCCGGTACGAGCCCACCGCCAAGCGGGTGCGGGCCGAGGCCGACGGCGTCGTCGTCGCGCTCACCGACCGGGCGCTGCTCGTGTGGGAGCCGCGGCGGGTGGTGCCCGCGTACGCCGTCCCGCGCGAGGACCTGCGCGGGACCCTCGCGCCCGCCCCGGCCCCGCCCCCGGACGTCCCGGCGGGCACCGGCTTCGCCGTCCCCGACGTGACCGAGCTGCGCGTGCTCGACCCCCGGGTCCCGTTCTCCGTGCGCAGCACGCCGGGGGAGCCGGTGGCGGTGCGGGTACCGGGCAGCGACCGCGTCGTCGAGGGGTTCTGCCCGGCGGACCCGGCGCTGGCCGGCTACGTCGTCCTGGACTTCGGCGGCTGCGACGCCTGGTACGAGGAGGACGAGCCGCTGCACGGGCACCCGCGCGACCCGTTCCACCGGGTCGACGTCCGGGCCGGGTCGCGGTCGGTGCGGGTGTCGGCCGGCGGGGAGCTGCTGGCGGCCTCCTCCCGGCCGCGGCTGGTGTTCGAGACCCTGCTGCCGGTGCGCTGGTACCTGCCGGCCGAGGACGTCGTCGCCGACCTGGTGCCCAGCGAGACGCGCACCTGGTGCGCGTACAAGGGCCAGGCGGAGTACTGGTCGGTGCGGACCGGCGACGGGCTGGTCCCGGACGCGGTGTGGAGCTACCGGGACCCGCTGCCCGACGCGGCCGGGCTGCGCGGGCTGCTGTGCTTCTTCGACGAGCGCTTCGACGTGGCCGTCGACGGCGTGCCCCGCCCGCGCCCGGTGACGCCCTGGTCCTGACCGGCCCGGTGGGGCGGGTGGGACGGGCTCCGCGTCTCACACCGCAGGGGGACGGATCGGTCCCCCTTCCCCGGTAGCCTCGATACACATGTGCGGCATCGTGGGTTACGTCGGCCCCCAGAACGCCCTGGACGTCGTCCTGGAGGGCCTGCGCCGGCTCGAGTACCGCGGATACGACTCCGCGGGCGTGGCCGTCCGGGTGGACGGCGACGGCTCCGGGGAGCTGGCGTCGGCCAAGAAGGCGGGCAAGCTGGCCAACCTGGAGAAGGTCCTGGCCGACGACCCGCTGCCGGAGTCGACGCTGGGCATCGGGCACACCCGCTGGGCCACGCACGGCGGCCCGACCGACCGCAACGCCCACCCGCACCTGTCGGCCGACGGCCGGGTCGCGGTCATCCACAACGGGATCATCGAGAACTTCGCGCACCTGCGCGCCGAGTGCGAGGCCGCCGGCGCCGAGATGCGCTCGGAGACCGACACCGAGGTCGTGGCGCACCTGCTGGCCGCCGCCTACGCGGAGCTGCCGGCGGGCCCGGGCCGGTTCGCCGAGGCGATGCGCCTGGTCAGCCGCCGGCTGGAGGGCGCGTTCACCCTCGTCGCGGCGCACGCCGACGAGCCCGACACGCTGGTCGCCTCCCGCCGCAACAGCCCGCTGGTGGTCGGCGTCGGCGACGGCGAGTACTTCCTCGGCTCCGACGTCGCGGCGTTCATCGCGCACACCCGCGAGGCCCGCGAGCTCGGCCAGGACCAGGTCGTCGAGATCGACCGCACCCGCGGCCTGACCGTCACCGACTTCGAGGGCGCGCCCGCCGAGCCCGCCGCCTACACCGTCGACTGGGACGCCGCGGCCGCCGAGAAGGGCGGCCACGACTGGTTCATGCTCAAGGAGATCGCCGAGCAGCCGCAGGCGGTCGCCGACACCCTCCGCGGGCGCCTCGGCGACGACGGCGAGCTGCTCCTCGACGAGGTGCGGCTGTCCGACCAGGACCTGCGCGACGTCGACAAGGTCTTCGTCGTCTCCTGCGGCACCAGCTACCACGCCGGGCTGATCGCCAAGTACGCCATCGAGCACTGGACCCGCATCCCGGTCGAGGTCGAGGTGGCCAGCGAGTTCCGCTACCGCGACCCGGTGCTCGACCGCTCCACGCTGGTCGTCGTCATCAGCCAGTCCGGCGAGACGATGGACACCCTCATGGCGCTGCGGCACGCCAAGGAGCAGAAGGCCCGCGTGCTGGCCATCTGCAACGTCAACGGCTCGACGATCCCGCGCGAGTCCGACGCCGTGCTGTACACCCACGCCGGCCCGGAGATCGCCGTCGCCTCGACCAAGGCGTTCCTGGCGCAGATCGTCGCCTGCTACCTGGTCGGGCTGTTCCTCGCCCAGGTGCGCGGGATCAAGTACGCCGACGAGGTCGGCTCGATCGTCCAGCAGCTGCAGCGGCTGCCCGAGGCGGTCGAGCAGGTGCTGACCCAGATGGAGCCGGTGCGGGAGCTGGGCCGGTCGCTGGCCGACGCGGACACGGTCCTGTTCCTCGGCCGCCACGTGGGCTTCCCGGTGGCGCTGGAGGGCGCGCTCAAGCTCAAGGAGCTGGCCTACATCCACGCCGAGGGCTTCGCCGCCGGCGAGCTCAAGCACGGCCCGATCGCGGTCATCGACGAGGGCACGCCGGTGGTGGTCATCGCGCCGTCGCCGGCCGGGCGCAGCGTGCTGCACGGCAAGGTCGTCTCCAACATCCAGGAGATCCGGGCCCGCGGGGCGCGCACCATCGTCATCGCCGAGGAGGGCGACGACGACGTCGTCCCCTACGCCGACCACCTCATCCGGGTGCCGCGCACGCCCACCCTGCTCGCCCCGGTGGTGACCACGGTGCCGCTGCAGATCCTCGCCTGCGAGATCGCCGACACCCGCGGCTTCGACGTCGACCAGCCCCGCAACCTGGCCAAGAGCGTCACCGTCGAGTGAGCTCGTGCACGATCAGGTGAGCTGATCGTGCTGCGTCCTGGCTCGCCGTCGGCGGTGAGCCAGGACGCGTGGCGGTGAGCCAGGACGGCGCGTCCGGCGGGCGCACGGCAGACTGGCCCGGTGATCGTCGGGGTCGGGATCGACGTGGTCCCCGTGACCCGTTTCGCCGAGTCGCTGGAGCGCACCCCCGGGCTGCGGGACCGGCTGTTCACCGCGGACGAGCAGACGACGCCGTCCGGCAGCCCCCGCACCGCGGAGTCGCTGGCCGCGCGGTTCGCCGCCAAGGAGGCGGTCGCCAAGTCCCTCGGCGCGCCCGGTTCGCTGCGCTGGCACGACGTCGAGGTCATGGTCGGTGAGCGCGGCCGCCCGCACCTGGAGGTGCGCGGCACGGTGGCGAAGCGGGCCGCGGACCTCGGCATCAGCAGCTGGCACCTCTCGCTCAGCCACGACGGCGGCATCGCGTCGGCCGTGGTCGTCGCCGAGGGCGGGGCCGGGCGGGAGGGGGCGCCGTGATCGGGCTGTCCACCGTCGCGGAGGTCCGCGCCGCCGAGGACGTGCTGCTGGCCCGCACCCGCGAGGGCGCGCTCATGCAGCGGGCGGCGACCGGCCTGGCCACCGTCTGCCTGCGGCTGCTCGGCCGGGCGCCCGGCGCGCGGGTCACCGTCCTCGCCGGCGGCGGCAACAACGGCGGCGACGCGCTGTTCGCCGGCGCGCGGCTGGCCGCCCGCGGCGCCCGGGTGACCGCCGTGCTGCTCGCCCCGGACCGCGCCCACCCCGCCGGGCTGGCGGCGCTGCGCCGCGCCGGCGGGCGGGTGACCGGCCCGGACGGGCCCGACGGGCTGGACCGCGCCGACCTCGTCCTCGACGGGATCGTCGGCATCGGCGGCCGCGGCGGGCTGCGGCCGGACGCCGCCCGGCTGGCCGACCGCGCCGCCACCGGGCCGGGCACCACCGTCGCCGTCGACGTGCCGAGCGGTGTGGACGCCGACACCGGCGCGGTCGAGGGCGCCGCGTTCGCCGCCGTCCACACGGTCACCTTCGGCGCGGTGAAGCCCGGGCTCGTCGTCGGCGAGGGCCGCGGGTACGCGGGCACGGTGCACCTGGTCGACATCGGCCTGGGCCCGCACCTGGCCCCGGCGCGGGCGCACCAGCTCACCGACGACGACGTCGCCGCGCACCTGCAGCCGCCCGGCGACGTCGACGACAAGTACTCCCGCGGCGTCGTCGGGATCGTGGCCGGCTCGGCCACCTACCCCGGCGCCGGGGTGCTGTGCACCGGGGCGGCGCTGCGCACCCGGCCGGGGCTGGTCCGCTACGCGGGCACCGCTGCCGAGGGCGTGCGCGCCGCCTGGCCCGAGGCGATCGTCACCGCGGGCCGCCCCGGCGACGCCGGCCGCGTGCAGGCCTGGGTGGTCGGCCCGGGCACGGGCACCGACGACGACGCCCGCAGCGTGCTCGCCGAGGTGCTGGCCACCGACCTGCCGGTGGTGGTCGACGCCGACGCGCTGACGATGGCAGCCCGCGAGCCGGACCTCGTCCGCCGCCGGGCCGCGCCCACCGTGCTCACCCCGCACGACCGCGAGTTCGAGCGCTTCGGCGTCGCGGTCGGCGCCGACCGGGTCGGCAGCGCCCGCCGGCTGGCCGCGGACCTCGGCGCGGTCGTGCTGCTCAAGGGCAGCGCCACCGTCGTCGCGGACCCGGGCGGGACCGCGTTCGTCAACGGCACCGGCACCCCGGAGATGGCCACCGCCGGCACCGGGGACGTGCTCTCGGGGATCCTCGGCGCCCTGCTGGCCACCGGCACCCCGGCCGCGGAGACCGCGGCGGCGGCCGCTCACCTGCACGGCCGCGCCGGTCAGGTCGCCGCCGAGACCGGGCCGCTGGTCGCCGGCGACCTGGTGCGGCGGCTCTCCGAGACGGTGGGCCGGGTGCGCGGCACCGGCCTGCGAGACTCGGGGGTGTGAGCGAACCCCGGGCCGAGGTGGTCGTCGACCTCGACGCGATCGCGGCGAACACCGCCGTGCTGCGCGAGCGGGTCGGCCGGCCGCTGATGGCGGTGGTCAAGGCCGACGGATACGGGCACGGGCTGGTGCCCGCGGCCCGGGCGGTGCTGGCCGGTGGTGCCGACGCGCTCGGCGTCGCCGTGCTCGAGGAGGCGCTGGCGCTGCGTGCCGCGGGGGTGACCGCGCCGCTGCTGGCCTGGCTGCACACCCCCGGCACCGACTTCGCCCCGGCGCTGGAGGCCGACGTCGAGCTGTCGGTGAACGCGGAGTGGGGGCTGGCCGAGGTGGTCGCCGCCGCCCGCGCCACCGGCCGGGCCGCGCGGCTGCACCTGTTCGCCGACACCGGCCTGTCCCGCGAGGGCGCCACGACGGCCGACTGGCCAGGCCTGGTCGCCGCGGCCGCCCGCGCGCAGGCCGACGGCGAGGTCGAGGTCGTGGGGCTGTGGAGCCACATGGCCTACGCCGACGCGCCGACCCACCCGACGATCGGCGCCCAGGTGCGGGTGTTCGACGAGGCCGTGGACCTCGCCCGCGGGGCCGGGCTGGACGGGCGCCGGCACCTGGCCAACTCCGCGGCCACCGTGGCGCTGCCGGACACCTGGTACGACATGGTCCGACCCGGCGTCGCCCTCTACGGCCTGGACCCGCTCGGCGGCGACCCGGCGGTCCACGGCCTGCGGCCCGCGATGACCGTGCGCGCGCGGGTCGCGCTGACCAAGCGGGTGCCCGCGGGCGTCGGGGTCTCCTACGGCCACACCTACTCGCCGGTGACCGAGACCACGCTCGCGCTCGTGCCGGTCGGGTACGCCGACGGGGTGCCGCGGGCGGCGGGCAACCGGGCGCCGGTGCTCGCCGGCGGCGCCCAGCGCACCATCGCCGGGCGGGTGTGCATGGACCAGTTCGTGCTCGACGTCGGCGACGCCGCCGTGGCGCCGGGTGACGAGGTGGTCCTCTGGGGTCCCGGCGACCGGGGCGAGCCCACCGCGCAGCAGTGGGCCGACGCGGTCGACACCATCCACTACGAGCTGGTCACCCGGGTCGGCGGACGGTTCACCCGCCGGCACGTCGGGTCCGCGGGGGCGGTCTGATGGCACGCAGCAGGGGACCGGTGCGGCGCGCGGCCGCCCCGGCGCGGTCCGGTGTCGCCGGGGCGCTGGAGCGGCACCCGGCTGCCGGGGTCGCCGGGGCCGTCGTCGGCCTGGCGGCGGCGACCACCGCCGTCGGCGTGGCCGTCGCCCGGATCGCCACCCGGCGGGTGCGCGCGGAGCGGCTGAGCCCCGCCGGGGCGCTGCCGGAGGGCGCCACCGCCGCCGAGCTGCGGGAGGACGACCCGCTCGGCCCGGCCTCCCGCCGGGCCGACCGCACCGCGCTGGTCCAGGCCGACGACGGCGTGCTGCTGGCGGTGGAGGAGGTCGGCCCGCTCGACGCGCCGCTGACCGTCGTCTTCGTGCACGGCTACACGCTGTCGATGGCGTCGTGGACGTTCCAGCGGCGGTCGCTGGGCGCGCAGCTGGCCACCGCCAACGGGCACCGCCCCGCGGCCCGGCTGGTGTTCTACGACCAGCGCGGCCACGGGGGCTCCACCCGGGGCCCGGCCGAGAACTCGACGATCGAGCAGCTGGCCCGCGACCTCGCCGCCGTCGTCGAGACCCGGGTGCCCGAGGGTCCGGTCGTGCTCGTCGGCCACTCCATGGGCGGCATGACCGTCATGGGCCTGGCCGAACTGCACCCGGAGCTGTTCGGCACCAAGGTCGTCGGCGCGGCCCTGGTGTCGACGTCGAGCGGCAACCTGGCCGACCTCGACTTCGGCCTGCCCGAGTTCCTCACCCGCCTGCGTGCCGCGGTGCTGCCGGTCGCGGCCTGGACGATGCGCCGCCGGCCGGCGTTCGCCGAGCGCACCCGCCGGCTGGCCGCCGACGTCGTCTCCGCGGCCACCTGGTCGCTGTCGTTCTCCTCCACCGACGTCGACCCGCGGCTGGGCCGCTACGTGGACGCGATGATCGGCGGCACGCCGGTCGACGTGATCGCGGAGTTCTACCCGGCGCTGGCCGGCCTCGACGAGACCGGCGCGCTGCAGCCGCTGCGCAGCGTGCCGACGCTGGTGCTCACCGGTGACGCGGACAAGATGATCCCGAAGGCGCACAGCGACACCCTCGTGGAGCTGCTGGGCGGCGAGGGCCCGATGGTCGAGTACGTCGTCGTGCCGGACGCCGGGCACCTGGTCCCGCTGGAGCGGCCCGAGGAGGTCACCCGGGCGCTGTCCGGCCTGCTGCGCCGCGTCGCCGCCGGGGTGCCCGTGCGGGACTGAGCCCTCAGCCGCGGGCGTCGTACAGGCGGCCCATCAGCTCCTCGCGGGTGCGGTGGGCGGCCTCGCAGCCGTCGGCGAAGGTCAGCTCCCACGGCGTCCCGGCGCCGGGCACGACCGGGCGGCGCGGGGGCGCCACCACCGCCGCCCGCAGCGCCGGGTCGGGAAGCCGCTGCACGCCGTCGAGCGCCACCCGCCGCACCGGGTCGCCGTCGCCGGCCCGCGCGTCCCGCAGCAGCCGCCGGCCCGCGGCGGTCGGGCCGAGCAGCCGGCCGAGCAGCCCCTCGTGCCGCAGCCGCCGCACGACCTCGGTCACCCGGTCGTCGCCGAGCGCACGCCAGCGCACGGTCTCCACCGAGCGGCGGCCCCGCGCCCCGACGGCGTCGAGGACCGCGGCCTCGACCGGGTGCCGGCGCCGCGGGGAGACCACCTGCAGCTCGCCCGGGGCGACGGCGCGCACCCGGCCGGTGACCACCAGGGCGACCAGCGCGGTGTCGACCACCCGCTGCGTCCCGCCGGCGAGGCAGGCGACGTCGTACACGTCCGGTTGCGGCGTCATGGCGGCTCCTCCCGGCGCGGGGTCCCGAGCACAGGGTGAGGCTCCCGGGCCGCGGAGGGAAGCCCGGAGGCCCGGCCGCAGCGGCCCCCGTAGGGTCGGCGCGTGGCCGCCTCCCGTCCGCCCCGGTTCGACGCCGAGACCCGGGCGATGGCCGAGGAGGTCGCGCGCACCGCCGCCGCGGCCGCCGGCTGGCCGGAGCTCGCCGCGGCCGCCACCCCCTGCGTCGCCTGCCCCGAGCTGGCCGCCACCCGGCAGCACGTCGTCGTCGGGGACCCGCCGGTGCGCGGCCGGGCCCGGTTCGCGCTGGTCGGGGAGGCGCCCGGCGCCAACGAGGACGAGACCGGCCGGCCCTTCGTCGGGAAGTCGGGGCAGCTGCTGGACCTGCTGCTCGCCGAGGCGGGGCTGGACCGCGCCGAGGCCGCGGTGCTGAACATCGTGAAGTGCCGGCCGCCCGGGAACCGGACGCCGAAGACCTCCGAGGTGGCCCGCTGCAGCGGCTGGCTGCGCCGCCAGCTCGAGCTGCTCGACCCGCCCGTCGTCGTGGCGCTCGGGCTGTCGTCGGCCAAGTGGTTCCTCGGGCCGCGGACCGTGCTCGCCGAGGCCCGCGGCCGCCCGCACGACGTCGGCGGCCGCGCGGTCTGGGCGACCTACCACCCGTCGGCGGCGATCCGGTTCGGCCCGGCCGGGGCGCCGCGGGCGGGGCTGCTCGAGGACCTCACCTCGGTGGCGCGGAGCCTGGCCCCGTGAGGCGCGAGCACGAGCTGCCCACCCCCGAGGACACCCGGGCGCTGGGCGCGGCGCTCGCCGCGGTGGTGCGGCCGGGCGACCTCGTCGTCCTCACCGGCCCGCTGGGGGCGGGCAAGACCGCGCTCACCCAGGGCCTCGGCGCCGCGCTCGGGGTGACCGAGCCGGTCACCTCGCCCACCTTCGTCATCGCCCGCGTGCACCGCGGCGGGCGGCTCCCGCTGGTGCACGTGGACGCCTACCGGCTCGGCAGCGTGGCCGACGTCGACGACCTCGACCTCGACGCCTCCACCGAGGAGTCGGTGACGGTGGTCGAGTGGGGCGCCGGGCTGGTCGAGCGGCTGGCCGACGAGCACCTCGAGGTCCGGCTGGACCGCCGCGACGACGACGTCCGCACCGCGGTGCTGGTCCCGCACGGCCCCGGCTGGGAGGCGCGCCTCGACGGCTGAGGACCCTTCCCGGATCGGGATCGGGCGGATTTCAGTCGCGGCCGCACCCTGCCGATGAGCGGACGTGCTCCCCGTGTCCACGACCTCCGTTCCCTCCGCCGGCCGCGGCGCCTCGACGACCGGCGCGCCCGCCGGGTGCGATCCGGGTGCAGCGGGCCGCCGCCTCCTGCGCCGGGTCACGACCGCCGCCGTCGCCGCCGGGCTCGTCACGCTCACCGCGGGCTGCGCGGACGCCGGTGTCGGCGCCGCCGCGCACGCCGCGACGGTCACCCCGTCCGCGCCGGCGACCGCCCCGCCCACGGTCAACGGCCTCGCCGTGGAGCAGGAGGCCGCCGCTGCCGCCGTCCGTGAGGCGGAGCGCGTCGCCGCCGAGCAGGTGGCCGCCGAGCAGGTGGCCGCCGAGCAGGTGGCCGCCGAGCAGGTCGCCGCCGAGCAGGCGGCCGGCGAGGCCGCAACGGCTGCCTCGCGGCAGACCGCCCCGCCGCAGCCGGCGCGGGGCTCCTCGGGCGCTGCGGCGACGCCCTCCCGCCCGGCGTCGACGCCGGCCCCCGCCCCTGCACCGGCCCCCGCCCCGGCACCGGCCCCCGCTCCTGCTCCCGCGCCGCAGCCGCAAGTCGACTCCTGGGTGAGCCTGACGGGCAAGTCGTGCACCTTCGACGGCAGCACGTACGTCATGGCCTTCACGATCGTCTGGTCCGACGGCCACACCGCGCGGGTCGGCAGGTACACCTCCAGTGGCCCGTACATCGCCAACCTCTACACCGACTACGCGGGTGAGGACCTCTGGACGGTGGTCCCGGAGGACCAGGAGTTCGCCTGCTGACCGGCGACCCCACGCCGACGGGCGGTCCTCGGACCTGCTCCTGCCCGTCCCGCCCCGGGCACCGTGCGGGTGTGGACGGACGTCGCGGGAGCTGTCCGGATCGGTCGCCGTGACGCCGCGGGTCGAGGTGCCGGCGCTGAGCGGCCCGGTGCTCGCGGCCCTCGCCGACGGCGACACCACCCCGGCGCCGGTCCCGCTGCCGCCGGCGTTCGCGGCCCCGGAGTAGGCGCCGGTGTGGCGGATGCGGGCCGCGCAGGTGACCGCCGACCCGTCGGCCGCCGCGTGGGTGACCGGCGTCGTCCGGGACGTCGCCCGCGGCCCGGCCGTCGGCCGCGCCGGCTTCCACGGCCCGCCCGACGCCCGCGGGACGGTGGAGATCGGCTACGCCGTGCTGCCGGAGCACCGGCGCCGCGGCTGCGCGCGGGCGGCCCTGGCCCTGCTGCTGGACCGGGCGCGGCGCGCGCCGGGCGTCGCGGTCGCCCGGGTGTGCACCGCGCCGGGCACCGCGGCGTCGCGGGCGGTCGCGCTCCCGTTCGGCTCCCTCGAGGTGGGGGAGCAGGTCGACGAGGTCGACGGCCCCGAGGTCGTGTACGAGCCGTCGGTCTAACCTGGCGAGCCGTGCTCGTCCTCGCCCTCGACACCGCGACCCCCACCCTCGTCGCCGGGGTCGCCCGCCGCACGGCCGGCGCCGTCGAGGTGCTCGCCGAGCGGGCGGTGCCCTCGGGCAACCGGCACGCCGAGCTGCTCGTCCCCGCCGTCCGCGAGGCGCTGGCCGCGGCCGGGCTGACCCTCGCCGATGTCGGCGCCGTCGTCACGGGCCTCGGCCCCGGGCCCTTCACCGGCCTGCGGGTCGGCGTCGTCACCGCCGCCGCGCTCGCCGACGCCCGCGGCGTCCCCGCGGTCGGGGTCTGCTCGCTGGACGCGGTCGGCTCCGGGCGCCGCACCGTGGTCACCGACGCCCGCCGCAGGGAGGTCTACTGGGCCGCCTACGACGACGCCGGCGCGCGGGTGGACGGTCCCGGCGTCGTCCGTCCCGAGGAGGCCGGCCTCCCCGGCCCGCTGGTCGGCGACCCGCGGTTCGCCGACCGGCTGGGCGCGCCGGTCGAGCCCGCCGAGGTGACCACCGCCGGGCTGCTGCGCGCGGCGGCGCCCCTGCTCGACGACCCGTCGTCGGCCGGGCCGCTGGTGCCGCTCTACCTCCGCCGCCCCGACGCCGTCCCGCCGACGTCGTTCAAGCCGGTGACCACCACGTGAGCGGGCTCGTGAGCTCGCGCGGGGGCGGAGCACCGGCGGTCGCCGGGCCGACGAGCGCCGGCGAGGAGGTCCGGTGAGCGTGCGGCTGCGGCCGATGCGGCTGGCCGACCTCGACGCGGTCCTCGCGCTGGAGGAGGAGCTCTTCGCGCCCGACACCTGGACCCGCGCGATGTACCGCGACGAGCTCGCCCGCACCGACACCCGCCACTACCTGGTCGCCGTCGACACGGACGACGGGGACGAGGGGGCCGTGGTCGGCTACGCCGGGCTCATCGCCTACGACGACGAGGCGCACGTGGCGACCATCGGCGTCGCGCGCGACCGGCAGGGTGAGGGGATCGGGGCGCGGCTGCTCGACGCGCTGCTCGCCGAGGCCGACCGGCGCAGCCCGGTGGTGCTGCTCGAGGTGCGGGCGGACAACGAGCTCGCGCAGGGCCTCTACCGCCGGCGCGGGTTCACCGAGATCGGCCGGCGGCGCGGCTACTACCAGCCGAGCAACACCGACGCGGTCGTGATGAGGAGGGAGAGGCTCCGTGGCTGACGAGCCGCTGGTCATCGGGTTCGAGACCTCCTGCGACGAGACCGGCGTCGGCGTCGTCCGCGGGCACACGCTGCTCGCCGACGCGCTGGCCACCTCGATGGCCGAGCACGAGCGCTTCGGCGGGGTCGTGCCGGAGATCGCCTCGCGGGCGCACCTGGAGGCGATGGTCCCGACGGTGCACCGCGCGCTGGCCGAGGCCGGGGTGTCCGCCGCCGACGTCGACGCCGTCGCCGTCACCGCCGGGCCCGGGCTCACCGGCGCCCTGCTGGTCGGGCTGGCCGCCGCCAAGGCGTACGCGCTCGCGCTGGACAAGCCGCTGTACGGGGTGAACCACCTGGCCGCGCACGTCGCCGTCGACGAGCTGCAGCACGGCCGCCTCGCCGAGCCGTCGCTGGCGCTGCTGGTCTCCGGCGGGCACAGCTCGCTGCTGCTGGTGCCCGACCTCGCCCAGGAGGTGCAGTCGCTGGGCCGCACGATCGACGACGCCGCCGGCGAGGCCTTCGACAAGGTCGCGCGCGTGCTGGGCCTGCCCTTCCCCGGCGGCCCGCCGATCGACCGGGCCGCGCGCGAGGGCGACCCGGCGGCGATCGACTTCCCGCGCGGGCTCACCGGCCCCCGCGACGCGCCCTACGACTTCAGCTTCTCCGGGCTGAAGACCGCCGTCGCCCGGTGGGTCGAGGCCCGGCGGAAGGCGGGGGAGCCGGTGCCGGTGGCCGACGTCGCGGCGTCGTTCCAGGAGGCGGTCGCCGACGTGCTGACCGCCAAGGCGGTGCGGGCCTGCCGCGAGCACGGCGTCGACCACCTGGTGCTGGGCGGGGGAGTGGCGGCCAACTCGCGGCTGCGGGCGCTGGCCGAGGAGCGCTGCGCGACGGCGGGGATCATGCTGCGGGTGCCCAGCCCGCGGCTGTGCACCGACAACGGCGCGATGGTCGCCGCGCTCGGCTCGCGGCTGGTGGCCGCCGGCGTGGAGCCGTCGGCGCCGGAGCTGGGCGCCGACAGCTCGCTGCCGATCGACGTCGTCAGCCGCTGACGGCGCGGGCCGCGTCGCGCAGCCGGGCGCGGTCGACGCCGAGGTCGGCCAGCGCGCGGACCACCGTGCCGCGCTCGAGGTCGCACACCGCGGCGACGACGTGCGCGCCGCGCAGCGGGGAGCGCGCCGCCTTCGCCGCCGCGACCGCCGCCCGGAAGACCTGCTGCGCCTGCGGGGTCGAGCGCATCGGGCCGGTGGCGGGTCCGCGCAGCGCCGGCTCGCCGGTCGCGGCGCCGACCCCGACCGACGCGAGCGCGGCGGCGTGCGCGGCCTCGACGGCCGCGCGCAGCCGCTCGGCGTCGGTCCCGACCCGGGCGAGCGCGGCGGCGGCCGTGCCGTCCGGGAGCGCGGTGGCCGCGAGCAGGAGGTGCTCGGGGCCGGGCGTCGCCTCCCCGCTGCCGCGTGCCTCGGCCTCGGCGCCGGTGAGCAGCGCCTCCACCGTCCGCAGGTCCCGCACCGCGGTGGCGATCCCCATCAGCTCTCTCCTCCTGGTCGGTGCCCGCGCCGCGCGCGGACCTCGGGGGCGAACCTCTTGTGGGCGGCCTGCGCGCTGATGCCGAGCGCCTCGCCGACCTGGGCCCACGTCCAGCCCCGGCCGACCGCCTCGACCACCGCCTCCACCTCGAGCCGGCCCGCGAGCCGGCGCAGGGCGACGACGGCAGCCAGCGCCTCCTCCGGGTCCTCGGGACCCGGCACGTCGACCCGTCCGACCGCCACGCTCGTCAACCTAGGTTGATGAGCGGATCCCGTCAACCCGGGTTGATGGCGCACACCAGGGCCGTGGGTGTGCCGGCGACCCGGGTGACGACGACGGTCGCCGTCCCGCTCCCCGGCCCGCGCAGCTGTCGCGCGAGGGTCTCCGGCTCGATCGCCGAGCCGCGCTTCTTCACCACCACCCGGCCCACGCCCCGGGTCCGCAGCAGCGCCCGCAGCCTCTTGAGGTGGAACGGCAGCACCTCGTCGACGCGGTAGGAGGTGACCCAGGGTGAGTCGGTCGCGGCGTCGGAGGTCAGGTAGGCGATCGTCGGGTCGACCAGCGTGGCGCCCAGCTCCGCGGCCACGAGCGACACGAGGCCCGACCGGATGACGGCGGGGTCGGGCTCGTGCAGCCACCCGCGGACCGGGCCGGTGTCGGCGGTGCCGGGGTCGGCGTCCGCGGTCAGCTCGTGCACCGCGCCGTCCCGGACGACGGTCGCCCGCCGCCACACCTCCGACACCCCGCGGCCCCAGAGCAGCGCCTCGACGACCGACCCGCGCACCGACACCCACTCGGCCTCGACGCCCTCGGGCACCCGGTCGTGGTCGAGCCCGGGCGCCACCTTCACCACCGCCCGCGGCACCCGGTCGAGCAGCGTGGCGACCGTCGACCACGGCGGGGACCAGCGGTCGGGGTCGAGCAGCCGTCGCCCGCCGCCCCGCCGGGCGGGGTCGAGGACGGCGGCGCCGCAGCCGGCCACCTCCCCACCGCGGGCGGCGTCCACCAGGTCGACGACGTCGCCGGCGACCACCCACACGTCGTCGTCCACCCCGAGTGCCGCGGCGTTGGCGGCGGTCAGCTCCCGGGCCACCGGGTCGCGGTCGACGGCGAGCACCCGCGCACCGGCCCGGGCCAGCGCGACCGTGTCGGTCCCGGCCGCGCAGCCGAGGTCGGCGGCGGAGTCGGTGCCGTCGGCGAGCAGCCGGGCGGCGCGGCGGGCGGCCAGCTCTGGACGGCCGGCCTGCTCGAGGGTGTCGGCGGTGAGGAACAGCCGGTCGGCGTCGGCGCCGAACACCGGGCGGGCCCGGGCGCGCAGCCGGGCCAGCTCCCAGGCCGGGCCGGCCAGCTCCGGGCCGACCTCGGCGCGCAGCCGGGCCACGCCCGCGAGCACGTCGGCCCCCTCCGCCAGCAGGGCCGCCGCCCGCGCGGTCGCCGCGGTCCCCTCCGGCGTGCGCAGGAGGGCGACCGGGCCGGCGTCGTCGGGCACGGCGTCCAGCCTCCCGCAGGGCGGCGTCGCCCGACCCGGCGACCCGGTTGAGGGGCTGGCACTCTCGTGGGTAGAGTGCCAACTGACACGGGCAGGCGCCTGATCCCCGCGACGGCAGGCCCGGCCCCCGTGCCACAGCATGAGAGACCACCCGCCGTTCGATCCCGAAGGGGGCGTCACCTCGTGACGACCGCTACCAAGGTCAACATCAAGCCGCTCGAGGACCGCGTCGTCGTCCAGGCCAACGAGGCCGAGACCACCACCGCCTCCGGCCTGGTCATCCCGGACACCGCCAAGGAGAAGCCGCAGGAGGGCACGGTCATCGCCGTGGGCCCCGGCCGCATCGACGACAACGGCAACCGCGTGCCGCTCGACGTCAACGTCGGCGACGTCGTCATCTACTCGAAGTACGGTGGCACCGAGGTCAAGTACGCCGGCGAGGAGTACCTAGTGCTCTCCGCCCGCGACCTGCTCGCCGTCGTGGAGAAGTGACGACACTTCCCCGCTCAGCCTGAAGCGACCGCCCCGGCGACCCGAATGACCGGGTCCCGGGGCGGTCGCCGTCTCACCCCGTAGCGATCTGATCGGAAGGGCCCCATGGCCAAGATCATCAAGTTCAACGAGGACGCCCGCCGCGCGCTCGAGCGCGGCGTGGACAAGCTCGCCGACGCCGTCAAGGTGACCCTCGGCCCGCGCGGGCGCAACGTCGTCCTCGACAAGAAGTTCGGCGCCCCGACCATCACCAACGACGGCGTCACCATCGCCCGCGAGGTCGAGCTCGAGGACCCGTACGAGAACCTCGGCGCCCAGCTGGCCAAGAACGTCGCCACCAAGACCAACGACGTCGCCGGTGACGGCACCACCACCGCGACCGTGCTGGCGCAGGCCCTGGTCAAGGAGGGCATGCGCAACGTCGCCGCCGGCGCCAACCCGATGGGCCTCGGCCGCGGCATGCGCGCCGCCGTCGACGCCGTGTGGGGCGCCCTCGACGAGGTGGCCACCCCGGTCGAGGAGCAGGACGCCATCGCCGGCGTCGCGACCATCTCGGCGCAGGACGCCGAGGTCGGCCGCCTGATCGGCGAGGCCATGGAGAAGGTCGGCAAGGACGGCGTCATCACCGTCGAGGAGAGCAACACCCTCTCCACCGACCTCGACGTCACCGAGGGCGTGCAGTTCGACAAGGGCTACCTCTCGCCCTACTTCGTCACCGACCAGGAGGCGATGGAGGCCGTCCTCGACGACGTCCTCGTGCTGCTGGTCCAGGGCAAGGTCAGCGCGCTGGCCGACCTGCTGCCGCTGCTGGAGAAGGTGCTCGGCAACGGGGCCCGCCCGCTGCTGATCGTCGCCGAGGACGTCGAGGGCGAGGCGCTGTCCACCCTCGTCGTCAACTCGATCCGCAAGACGATCAAGGTCGTCGCGGTCAAGTCGCCCTACTTCGGCGACCGTCGCAAGGCGTTCATGACCGACCTCGCCGTCGTCACCGGCGGCCAGGTGGTCAGCGAGGACGTCGGCCTCAAGCTCGACCAGGTCGGCCTCGAGGTGCTCGGCACCGCCCGCCGCGTCACCGTCACCAAGGACACGACGACGATCGTCGACGGCGGCGGCACGGCCGGCGCGATCTCCGACCGGGTCGCCCAGATCCGCCGCGAGATCGAGGCCACCGACTCCGACTGGGACCGCGAGAAGCTGCAGGAGCGGCTGGCCAAGCTGGCCGGCGGCATCGGCGTCATCCGGGTCGGCGCGGCCACCGAGGTCGAGCTCAAGGAGCGCAAGCACCGCATCGAGGACGCCATCGCCGCCACCAAGGCCGCGGTCGAGGAGGGCGTCGTCCCCGGTGGTGGCTCGGCGCTCGTGCACGCCGCCGCCGCGATCGACGCGCTGGACCTCACCGGTGACGAGCTGACCGGCGCCCGTGCCGTGAAGCGCGCCCTGGAGGCCCCGCTGGCCCGCATCGCCGACAACGCCGGCTTCGAGGGCCGCGTCGTCGTCAGCAAGGTCCGCGACCTCGGCGTGGGCCAGGGCTTCAACGCCGCCACCGGCGAGTACGGCGACCTGGCCGCCCAGGGCGTCATCGACCCGGTCAAGGTCACCAAGGCCGCGCTGGGCAACGCCGCGTCGATCGCCGCGATGGTGCTCACCACCGACTCCGCCGTCGTCGAGGCGCCGGAGGAGGAGGACGAGCACGCGGGGGCCGGGCACCACACCCACGGCCACTCGCACGGCCACGGCCACAGCCACTGAACGGTGCGGGCCCCGGGCGACGTCCCGGGGCCCGCACAGCACGAGAGGGCCGGTCCAGCGTCTGCTGGACCGGCCCTCTCGTTCGCGAGTGCCGGGTGCGGCCCCCTGCAGGGTCCCGCCGCGAGCCTGCGAGTGGTGGGGAGGAGGGGGTCCTCCCTCTAGACCCCCGCGGCGACGGCGGCGGGCTCCGCGGCGATCAGCCGGGCCCGCTCCTCCTCGCTCATGCCGCCCCAGACGCCGTAGGGCTCACGGACGCTCAGGGCGTGCTTGAGGCAGGCCTCGACGACGGGGCACTTCGCGCACACGGCCTTGGCCGCGGCCTGGCGACGGGCCCGGGCGGGACCGCGCTCGCCGTCGGGGTGGAAGAACAGCGCGGTGCTCTCGCCACGGCAGGCGCCGTGCAACTGCCAGTCCCACACCTCGGCAACGGGCGTCGGGAGACGGCGGATGTCGGCCATGTCGGTCCTCCTCGGCTCGGTGCGAGCCGGAGGGGGCGGTCCGGTCGCACGGGAGCCGGTGCCCGAGGGGTCCCGGGGTCAAACACAGGGGGATCGGACATTTTCCCGGTCCGCGTCTCCCCCCGCAGGGTGATCACGGGTGTCGTGTCCCGTTCCCGCCGGTCATGGTCGTTCCAGGCCGTAGCCGTTCCGGGTCGTGGGGACCCGGGTGCCCTCCACGGCCGGGGGAGACGAGGAGAACCACGTGATCGACGACAGGATGCGCGGTCCGGGCCACGGGGCCACGACCGTGTGGGTGTACGACGAGCGCCGTCGTGTCCGCGACGACGTCGCCGCGCGCCTGGTGGCCCTGCCGTTCGTGGGCCGGGTCGAGGTCGTCGGGGACGCCGCCGCCCTCGTCCAGCGCCTGGCCACCCGCCAGCCCGACGTGCTGCTGGTCGGCACGCAGCGCGCGGTGGACACCGGCCTGACCGTCGCCACGCAGGTCATCCGCACCCACCCCACCGTCCCGGTGCTCGTGCTCGGCGCGCCCGACGACGCCGAGACGGTGCGCGCCGCGGTCGCCGTCGGGGCCCGCGGGTACCTCCGCTGGGACGCCAGCGCCCTGGAGATGGGCCTCGGCCTGTCCCGCGTCGGCCTGCGCGCCGACGGCCGCCCGCCGCAGCCGGCGCCCGCCCCGGTGCCGCTGAACTCCGTCGGCGCCCCCGTGCCGGCCTGGGCGACGCCGCTCAACGGCGCCGGGCCGCGGGTGGTGAGCACCCCCGTCCGCGAGGCCGCGCCGGCGGTCACGCTGTCGATGCGCGAGATGCAGGTGCTCACCGGGATGAGCCAGGGCAAGAGCAACGCCCAGATCGGCCGGGAGCTCTACCTGTCCGAGGACACCATCAAGACCCACGCCCGCCGGCTGTTCCGCAAGCTCGGCGCGAAGGACCGCGCCGAGGCCGTGGCCACCGGCTTCCGCCGCGGCATGATGAGCTGATCCGCACGAGAACGCAGCGAGGGGCCCCTCCGGCATCCGGAGGGGCCCCTCGCTGCGTCCTCGCCTAGTCGTCCCTGGCGTGGCGGCCGGTGCCGCCGGAGCCGGGCTCCTCGCGCTCGGCCATCGCGGCCACCCCGTCGGCGTAGCCGCTGGCGTAGTCCCAGCTGACGTAGTCGTCGGGGTCGGGGTCGAACGGCGGCTCGTGCCGGCCGGTCTGCCCCTCCTCGAGGAGCTGGCGCAGGTTGGCCTGCATCAGCGCCCAGTCGACGTGGTGCTCCTCGTCGCAGTCCGGGCAGTCGACGACGATGCCCTTGATCCCCGTCGGCTCGAGCAGGGTGCGGAACACCTCGAGCTCGGCCAGGTCGTCGAGGACGCCGGCCCGTTCCTCCATCGACAGCGGTGGCGGGTCCGACGGCGAGTCGAAGTCGGGCCCCGGGGCGTCGTCGAAGGGACTCACGGGTGCCTCCTCCCTCGTGCTGGCGGCGCGGGCGTCCCGGCCCGGACGCGCGGGCTCGCCCGTCCGGGGCACCACGGTAGCCGCCCGCGCCGACGGTTCCCACGCCCAGCGCCCGGCGGCGTCCCGGGCGCTGGAGCGCCCGGCCTACGATCGGGAGTGGTTCCCGCGCGCCCGGCCGGGGGCGAAGCCGACGGAGAGGGTGGCGGCACCATGCAGCCCGACGAACGGATCCCCGAGCTGCCGGCGAAGTTCGCCCCGCTCGGCCTGACCTACGACGACGTCCTGCTCATCCCCGGGGAGTCCGACGTCGTCCCCGCCGAGGTCGACACCAGCAGCCGCCTCACCCGGGGCGTCCGGCTGGCCGTGCCGCTGGTCTCCAGCGCGATGGACACCGTCACCGAGGCCCGCATGGCGATCGCCATGGCGCGCGTCGGCGGCGTGGGCGTGCTGCACCGCAACCTCGCCGCCGAGGAGCAGGCGGGCCAGGTCGACCTGGTCAAGCGCTCCGAGGCCGGCATGGTCACCAACCCGGTCACCTGCTCGCCGGACAACACCCTCGCCGAGGTCGACGCCCTGTCGGCCCGCTACCGCATCTCCGGCGCGCCCGTCGTCGACGACGAGGGCGTGCTGGTCGGCATCGTCACCAACCGCGACATGCGCTTCGAGACCGACCAGAACCGGCTCGTGCGCGACGTCATGACGAAGATGCCGCTGGTCACCGCCCCGGTCGGCGTCGACCCCGACACCGCGCTGCGGCTGCTGTCCCAGCACAAGATCGAGAAGCTGCCGATCGTCGACGAGTCCGGCCGGCTGCGCGGCCTGATCACCGTCAAGGACTTCGTCAAGCGCGACCAGTACCCGAACGCCACCAAGGACGCCGACGGCCGGCTCGTCGTCGCCGCGGCGGTCGGCGTGGGCGAGGACGCCTACAAGCGGGCCGGCCTGCTGGTCGACGCCGGGGTCGACGTGGTCGTCGTCGACACCGCGCACGGCCACCAGCGCGCCGTCCTCGACATGGTCGCCCGGGTCCGGCAGGACTTCGGCGGCGACGGCGGCGTCCAGGTGGTCGGCGGGAACGTCGCCACCCGCGCCGGCGCGCAGGCGCTGGTCGACGCCGGCGCGGACGCGGTCAAGGTCGGCGTCGGCCCCGGCTCGATCTGCACCACCCGCGTGGTCGCGGGCGTCGGCGTCCCGCAGATCACCGCCATCTACGAGGCGAGCCTCGCCTGCAGGCCGGCCGGCGTCCCGGTCATCGCCGACGGCGGCCTGCAGTACTCCGGGGACATCGCCAAGGCGCTGGTCGCCGGCGCCGACACCGTCATGATCGGCGGGCTGTTCGCCGGGGTCGAGGAGGCCCCGGGCGAGCTGGTGTTCATGAACGGCAAGCAGTTCAAGACCTACCGCGGCATGGGGTCCCTCGGCGCCATGCAGAAGCGCGGCAACCAGTCCTACAGCCGCGACCGCTACTTCGCCGACGACGTCCTCTCCGACGACAAGCTCGTCCCCGAGGGCATCGAGGGCCAGGTGCCCTACCGCGGGGCGCTGGCGACCGTGGCCCACCAGCTCGTCGGCGGCCTGCGCGCGTCGATGGGCTACGCCGGTGCCGGCACCGTCGCCGACCTGCAGGACCGCGGGCAGCTGACCCGGATCACCTCGGCCGGTCTCGTGGAGAGCCACCCCCACGACATCCAGATGACCGTCGAGGCGCCGAACTACCGGGGGCGGTGACCGTGCCCGCCCGCGACACCGTCGAGATCGGCCTCAACCGCTTCGCCCGCCGCGGCTACGACCTGGACGAGGTCTCGATCGTCCCGTCCCGCCGCACCCGCGACGTCGACGACGTCTCCACGGCCTGGCAGATCGACGCCTTCCGGTTCGACATCCCGCTGGTCACCAGCCCGAGCGACGCCGTCGTCAGCCCGGCGACGGCGATCGCCGTCGGCCGGGCCGGCGGCCTCGGCGTGCTCAACGCCGAGGGGCTGTGGACCCGCTACGACGACCCGCTGCCGGTCTACCGGCAGCTGCGCGAGGCGGGTGCGGAGGCGCCGCCGCCGGTGTCGCTGCTGCAGCAGGTCTACTGCGAGCCGGTCAAGCCGGACCTGATCACCGCCCGGATCAAGGAGATGCGCGACGCCGGCGTGACGACGGCGGTGCGCGTCTCGCCGCAGCACACCGAGCAGCTCGCGCCCGCGGTGCTCGCCGCCGGCGTCGACCTGCTGGTCATCCAGGGCACGATCGTCTCCGCCGAGCACGTGACCACCCAGGGCGCGGCGCTCAACCTCAAGTCGTTCATCGCCGACCTCGACGTCCCGGTGATCGTCGGCGGCGCGGCGAACTACCAGACGGCGCTGCACCTCATGCGCACCGGCGCGGCCGGGGTGGTCGTCGGCGTCGGCGCCGACAGCTTCTCCACCGGCGACGCCGTCATGGGCATCCGGGTGCCGCTGGCCAGCGCGATCGCCGACGCCGCGGCCGCCCGCCGCGACTACCTCGACGAGACCGGCGGCCGGTACGTGCACGTCATCGCCAACGGCCGGATCGAGACCAGCGGCGCGATCGCGCGGGCGCTGGCCTGCGGCGCGGACGCCGTGCAGGTCGGCGAGCCGCTGCGGGCGGCGAAGGAGGCCCCCGGCGGCGGCGTCTGGTGGGACTCGGTGGCCGCGCACCCGCGGCTGCCGCGCGGCGGCACCTCGGCGCCGATCCCGTCGGCCGGGTCGCTCGAGCAGGTGCTGCTCGGCCCCGCCGAGACCTCCGACGGCCGGACCAACCTGTTCGGCGCGCTGCGCCGCACGATGGCCAAGACCGGCTACCGCGACCTCAAGGAGTTCCAGCGGGTGGACCTGGTGATCGGCGGTCGACCCGACTGATGGACTTCCCCACCGTCCTGGTCGTCGACTTCGGCGCGCAGTACGCCCAGCTCATCGCCCGGCGCATCCGCGAGGCCGGCGTCTACTCCGAGATCGTCCCGTCCTCGGTGCCCGTCGAGGAGATCCTGGAGCGGGAGCCGGCGGCGATCGTGCTCTCCGGCGGGCCCTCCAGCGTCTACGCCGAGGGCGCGCCGCAGGTCGACCCGGCGCTGTTCGAGGGCGGGGTGCCCGCCTTCGGCATCTGCTACGGCTTCCAGGCCATGGCGCAGACGCTCGGCGGCACCGTCGCGCACACCGGCGACCGCGAGTACGGCGGCACCCCGCTGACGGTCACCACGCAGGGCCGGCTGTTCGGCGACCTGCCGGTGGAGCAGTCGGTGTGGATGAGCCACGGCGACGCCGTCAGCGTCCCGCCGCCCGGCTTCACCGTCACCGCCACCTCCACCGGCGCGCCGGTGGCGGCGTTCGAGGACGTCGACCGGCGGCTGGCCGGGGTGCAGTTCCACCCCGAGGTGCGGCACACCGCGCACGGCCAGACGGTGCTCGAGCACTTCCTGTTCGACATCGCCGGGCTCGAGCGCAGCTGGACGATGAGCAACGTCGTCGACGAGCAGGTGGCCGCCATCCGGGCGCAGATCGGTGACCGGCGGGCGCTGTGCGCGCTGTCGGGTGGCGTCGACTCCGCCGTGGCCGCCGCGCTCGTGCAGCGGGCCATCGGCGACCGGCTCACCTGCGTGTACGTCGACCACGGCCTCATGCGGCAGGGCGAGACCGAGCAGATCGAGCGCGACTTCGCCGAGGTCACCGGCGCCGACCTGCGGGTGGTCGACGCCAGCGGGCAGTTCCTCTCCGCGCTGGCCGGCGTCAGCGACCCGGAGGAGAAGCGGAAGATCATCGGCCGCGAGTTCATCCGGGTGTTCGAGCAGGCGGCCACCGACGTCGTCGCCGACGCGCAGGCGCACGGCGAGACCGTCGACTTCCTCGTGCAGGGCACGCTCTACCCCGACGTCGTGGAGTCCGGCGGCGGCACCGGCACGGCCAACATCAAGAGCCACCACAACGTCGGCGGGCTGCCCGAGGACCTGCAGTTCACCCTCGTCGAGCCGCTGCGGACGCTGTTCAAGGACGAGGTGCGCGAGGTGGGCCGGCAGCTCGGCCTGCCCGACCGGCTCGTGCAGCGCCAGCCGTTCCCCGGCCCGGGGCTGGGCATCCGCATCGTCGGCGAGGTGACCCGGGACCGGCTCGACGTGCTGCGGCGGGCCGACGCGATCGCCCGCGAGGAGCTCAGCGCGGCGAAGCTGGACTCCGAGATCTGGCAGTGCCCGGTGGTGCTGCTGGCCGACGTCCGCTCGGTCGGCGTCCAGGGCGACGGGCGCACGTACGGCCACCCGGTGGTGCTGCGCCCGGTGTCCAGCGAGGACGCCATGACCGCCGACTGGACCCGGCTGCCCTACGACGTGCTCGCCCGGATCTCCACCCGCATCACCAACGAGGTGTCCGAGGTCAACCGCGTCGTCCTCGACGTGACGAGCAAGCCGCCGGGCACCATCGAGTGGGAGTGACGGTCACCTGACGGAGTGCGCGTCGGGTGGGGGAGTGCCGTAGACGGCGGCGTCCCGCTCGGGGGCGGGTTCGGTGGTCAAGGCGGCGGCCTCGATGCGGTCCCAGCGGAACCAGCGCGGCGCATCCCGCTCCCGGCACCAGCCCACGAGGTACCAGCGGTCGCCGGTGCGGGCCAGCAGGTGCGGCTCCACCCGCCGCCGGGACGCCGTCCCCGCCCGGTCCCGGTAGGTGATCGCGACGACGCGGCGCCGGGCCAGCGCCTCCTCCACCACCGGCGCCGGGTCCGGCCGCCGGGCCGACGGTGCCCGCACCCACACCCGGCCGCCGAGCCGCTCCACCTCCGCCCGGGCCTGCGGACCGAGGACGTCGAGCACCTTCTCCAGCGCCGCGCGGCCGTCCGCGGCGAACGGCGCGTCCGCCGCGCCGGCCAGGGCGATGGCGACCGCCACCGCCTGCGCCGGCGTCAGGTTCACCGGCGGGAGCGTGGCCGCGGCGTCGAGCACGTAGCCGCCGCCGGGACCCGAGGTCGCCCAGATCGGGACGCCGGCCTGCTGCAGCGCGCTCACGTCGCGCTTGACCGTGCGGGTGGACACCTCCAGCCACGCCGCCAGCCGCCGCGCCGTCCGCCCACGCGGCCCGGCACGGCGCAGCTCCTCGGTGAGCGCGTGCAACCGGTCGGTGCGGTTCACGGCGCGGATCCTCGCAGGAGTCGGTGACAGGACGGTGTCACCGAGGACCCGCCACCGTGGGTCCGTGACGACCATCGCGCTCTTCCACTCCGTCCTCGGCGTCCGGCCCGGGGTCACCGACGCCGCGGACCGGCTGCGGGCCGCCGGCCACGAGGTCCGCGTCGTCGACCAGTACGACGGGCGGGTCTTCGACGACTACGCCGAGGCCGGCGCGTACGTCGAGTCGGTCGGCTTCCCGGCCCTCATGGCCCGCGCGGTCGACGCCGTCCGGGACCTGCCCGACGGGTTCGTGGCCGCCGGCTTCTCCAACGGCGCGGGGATGGCCGAGCACGTGGCCACACAGCGCCGGTGCGGCGGCGTCCTGCTGGTCTCCGGGGCACTGCCGATGGCGGTCCTCGGGGCGCCGGGCTGGCCGGCCGGGCTGCCCGCGCAGCTGCACCGGACCACGGACGACCCGAAGCGCTCCGCGGAGTGGGACGAGGCGTTCGCCGCGGACGTCGCCGCGGCCGGCGCGCCCCTCGAGGTCTTCCGCTACCCGGGGGAGGGGCACCTGTTCACCGACCCGTCGCTGCCGGCGGAGCACGACCCGGAGGCCACCGCCCTGTTCTGGACCCGGGCGCTGGCCTTCGTCGACCGGGTCACCGGCTGACACGCGCGGACACGGCGAGGGCCCGGGGAGCTCCTCGCTCCCCGGGCCCCCGGAACGGCCGCCCCGTGTCGTCAGCCGCGCCTGCGGCGCGCCCTCCGCAGCTCGCTCACCATCAGCGCCACGCCCACGCCGACCAGCAGCAGCCACAGCAGCCCGCCGTCGGCGAGGAAGCCCAGCGGCACGGTCACCCCGGCGAGGAAGACCAGGGCCAGGACGACGAACGCGACGCCCGGGACCAGCGCGACCAGGTCCACCCGCCGCTTCGGGGCGGGGGCCTCGACCGGGAGGGCGCTGGTGTGCTGCCAGTCGGCGGCCAGCGCGCGCTCCTGCCAGCCGGTGGGGGTGGTGGGGAACTCGCTGTAGTCAGGCACGGGACACCTCCAGGTCGCCGACCCCGTGGTCGATGGTCAGGACGAACTCGGGCCGGCTGTCGCCGCCCGGTGCGCGGAAGTAGCCGTCCTCGTCCTCCTGGTCGAACAGCTCGGCGTCGCCGATGCCGTTCTCGACGTCGACCTGCACGTCGGCGTCGTCGGGGACGGTGACGTCGAGGTCGCCGACGCCGTGCTCGATGCGCACCTCGACCGGCTCGTCGACGTCGTCGACGTCGATGCGGGAGAGGTCGACGTCCATGTCGCCGGCGCCCAGGCTGTAGACGGGGCGCACGTCCTCGACGGTCGCCGGGTGGTAGTCGCGGTCGCCCACGCCGCCGCCGGGCCCGACGCGGTCGTCGGAGTCCCACGCGGGGACGGACGAGGTGAACAGCAGCGCCAGGGTGAGCACGGAGCCCAGCGCGATCAGCCCGCCGCGCGGCGTGCGGCCGCGGGTCAGCGCCGAGACGACCAGTCCGAGGCCGACGACGAGCAGCGCGCCGGCGAGGAAGCCGCGGGGGCCGAGGTCGAGGTCGGTGTAGCGGGTCACCAGGACCATCAGGCCGACGACGATGAGCAGCCCCGCGACGGTCATCCCGGCGACGGGGGAGCGGGGCGCCGGCGGCTCGGCGGGCGCCCCGTCGACGCCGGCCCGGCGCGGGCCGCGCGGCATGAGCAGCCAGAGCAGCGCGTAGACGAGGACGCCGGTGCCGCCGGCGAGCGTCAGGGCGACGAAGCCGACGCGCCACAGCAGCGCGTCGACGCCGCTGTACTCGGCGAGGCCGCCCGCGACGCCGCCGAGCACCTTGTCGGTGCGGCTGCGCCGGAGCGTGGGGCGTGGTGCGGGCGGGGGATCGAAGGGTGGGGCGGGAGGAGGGGAGGCGGCGGTCATGGCACAGAGCGTGCCGAGCGGGCGCCCGCCGCGACATCGGGGAAGGCCCCCATCCGACCCTGGTCCTGCCCGTCCGGGGGCTTCCCGGTACCGGGGGAGGTGCGCGCGGTGCGACGATCGGTGCCGTGACGAGGACGGCGCCCAGCACGGGCGGGCCGCCGGCCGGCGCCCCGCCGGCCGGGCCCGTCGGCGTGCCCACGCAGACCCCGCTGACCACCGGGACCCCGCCGGCTCCCGCGGGCGCCACCGCCGTGGCGACCCGCCCGGCGGAGACCCGGCCGCCGCTCGTGCGCCCGCGGCAGGGCCGGATGCTCGCCGGCGTCGCGGCGGGGACGGCGGCGCACCTGCGCACCGATCCGCTGGTCGTCCGCGCGGCGTTCGTCGCGCTGGCGGTGACCGGCATCGGCGTCATCGCCTACGCGCTGCTGTGGTTCTTCGTGCCGCTGGGCGAGGTCGCCCCCGACACGGCGCCGCGGCCCAGCCGCCGGCAGACCGTCGGCCTGGTCTTCTTCGGCCTCGGCGCGATGGTGCTGGTCACCAACCTGGCGACGTGGGGGAACAACGACCTCATCGCCCCGCTGCTGCTGGTCGGCGGCGGGCTCGCCGTCATCTGGCGGCAGCTGGACACCGACCGCACGCTGACCCGGCCCGGCGTCCGCTGGGTGCTCGCCGGCGGCGCGGCGCTCGCCGCCATCGGCCTGGTCCTGCTGCTCGCGACGACGGGTCAGCTGGCCGCGGCGCGCAACGGCTTCGTGGCCACCCTGGTCATCCTGGTCGGCGTCGTGCTGGCCACCGCGCCGTTCTGGCGGCGGCTGCTGGACTCCCGCGAGTCCGAGCGCACCGCCCGCATCCGCTCCGAGGAACGGGCCGCCGTCGCCGCGCACCTGCACGACTCGGTGCTGCAGACCCTCGCGCTCATCCAGCGGAACTCCGGTGACCAGCAGGCCGTCGCGCGGCTGGCCCGCAGCCAGGAGCGGGAGCTGCGCAGCTGGCTGTACGAGCCGGCGTCCTCGCCCGGCGGCGGCACCTGGTCCGCGCTGGTCTCGGAGATGGTCGCCGAGGTGGAGGGCGACCACGCGCTCACCGTGGACCCGGTCGTCGTCGGCGACGCCCCGGTCGACGACGCGCTCGCGGCGCTGGGCGCGGCCACCCGCGAGGCGCTGCTCAACGCCGCCAAGCACGCCGGCGTGACCTCCGCCGACCTCTACACCGAGGTGGGCGCGCAGTCGGTGTCGGTGTTCGTCCGCGACCGCGGCGCCGGCTTCGACCCGTCCGCCGTCCCGGCCGACCGACGCGGGCTGCGCGACTCGGTGTCCGGCCGGCTCACCCGCCTGGGCGGGACGGCGACGGTGCGCTCGGCGCCCGGCGAGGGCACCGAGGTCGAGCTCGTGCTGCCCCGCGAGGCCGCCGCGTGAGCGTCCCCCGCGTCTTCGTCGTCGACGACCACGCCATGGTCCGCGCCGGCGTGCGCGCCGAGCTCGGCGGCGCCGTCACCGTGGTCGGCGAGGCGTCCGACGTCGACTCCGCCGTCGCCGGCATCCGCGCCACCGTCCCCGACGTCGTGCTGCTCGACGTGCACATGCCCGGCGGCGGGGGCCGCACCGTGCTGGAGACGCTGCGCGCCGAGCTGCCCGACGTGCGCTGGCTGGCGCTGTCGGTGTCCGACGCCGCCGAGGACGTCATCGCGGTCATCCGCGCCGGCGCCCGCGGCTACGTCACCAAGACCATCTCCGGGCCGGACCTGGTGTCGGCGGTGCAGCGGGTGGCCGAGGGCGACGTCGTGTTCAGCCCCCGGCTGGCCGGCTTCGTGCTCGACGCCTTCGCCGCGAGCGCGCCGTCGGCCGCGCCCGCCGAGGACCCGGCGACCGACCCCGGCCTGGACCTGCTCAGCGCCCGCGAGCGCGAGGTCATGCAGCTGCTGGCGCGCGGCTACACCTACCGGGAGATCGGCTCGCGGCTGTTCATCTCGGTGAAGACGGTGGAGTCCCACGCGTCCAACGTGCTGCGCAAGCTGCAGCTGTCCAACCGCAACGAGCTCACCCGGTGGGCGGCGACCAACAGGTTGCTGTGACCCGCGAGGTCACGCCGTGTGGACGACGTGGAAGGCCTCGGCCAGGCGGCCGTCGGGCAGGCCGAAGCGGCGGGCGGTCTGCGCCATCCAGCCCGTGACGAAGGACTCGAGGTCGTGGATGTGGCTGACCTGCGTCACGTGGCTCTTGAGCGCGGCGAACTTGAGCTCGACGACGTCGGTCACGTCGACGGCGTGGTCGGCCCGCGGGCTGGCGCCCAGCCACACCTCCTCCACCGTCCACGCCTCCAGGCCCTCGTCGGCCAGGAGCTCCGGGAAGGCGAACGGGTTGCGGGCGTCGGGGTAGACCGCGCGCAGCGTCGACTCGCCCACGGTCATGTGGTCGGGGTGACTGGCGCCGACCCGCTCGTACCAGCGCTCCGGGGAGCTGGTGAGCACCCGCTGCGGGCGCACCTGCCGGATGACCCGGCTGATGTCCCGGCGCAGGTCGAGCGTCAGCTCCAGCCGGCCGTCCGGGTAGCCGAGGAAGCGCACGTCGGTGACGCCGACGGCGGCGGCCGCGGCGCGCTGCTCCTCCCGCCGCAGCGGGCCCATCCGGTCGCGCGGGGTCTCGTCGAAGCCGCCCGCGTCGCCGTCGGTGACGATGCAGTAGACGACCTCGGTGCCGGCCGCGGTCCAGGTCGCCACGGTGCCCGCGCTGCCGAAGTCGACGTCGTCGGGGTGGGCGAGCACGCACAGGACGCGCTCGACGTGCTCGGCGGGCTTCCGGGGCGGGACGGCGGTCACCGCCGGAGCCTAAGTGACGGGCCTCCTCGCCCCCCACGCCTCGCAGGCTCGGCGCCGGCCCCTGTGAGGAGGCCGTTCCCGCACCTCACCTCCGCAGGCCCGCCAGCTTGTCGGGGTTGAGCACCACGAGGACCTGCTGGACCAGGCCGTCGGTGACGACCAGCGAGACCGCGGCGAGGGGCTCCCCGCCGGTCCACGCCGCCACCCCGGGCCGGCCGTTGACCTCGGTCAGCACCATCCGCAGTCCCGGCACCGACACCCCTCCGGGGATGACGGCGGCGAGGAAGCGGGCCACCTTGTCCGCGCCGGTGATCGGCCGCAGCGCCGCCTTCGCCCGGCCGCCGGCGTCGGTCAGCAGGACCGCGTCCGGGGCGAGCGCGGCCAGCAGCGCGTCGACGTCGCCGCCCGCGCACGCGGCGAGGAACCGCTCGGTGACCTCGCGGTGGGTCGCCCGGTCGGCGTCGAACCGCGGGCGGCGGGCGGACACGTGCTCCCGCGCCCGGTGGCCGAGCTGCCGGACCGCCGCCTCGGAGCGGCCGAGGACGGCGGCCACCTCCGCGGCCGGCAGCCCGAACACCTCGCGCAGGACGAACACCGCCCGCTCGGCGGGGGACAGGCTCTCCAGGACGACGAGCAGCGCCAGCGACACCTCCTCGCCGAGCACCGCCTCGTCGGCCGGGTCCGCGGCCTCGTCGGTGAGCAGCGGCTCGGGCAGCCACGGGCCGACGTAGGCCTCCCGGCGCGCGCGGGCGGAGTCCAGCCGGTCCAGCGCCAGCCGGGTGGTGACCCGGACCAGGTAGGCGCGCGGGTCGGCCACGTCGTCGCGGTCGGCCGCCGACCAGCGCAGCCAGGCGTCCTGGACGACGTCCTCGGCGTCGGCCACGCTGCCGAGCATCTGGTAGGCGACGGTGAACAGCAGCCGCCGGTGCGCGTCGAACGCCGGCAGCGGGCCGGTCACGCGGGAGCCGGGAGCTCGCAGCGGTCCCGGAAGCCCTGGCTGGTCAGGCCCAGGGCGCTGTTGGCCCGCGCCCGGCTGTTCTCCACGGCGACCATCATCGTGAGCTCGACCAGGGCGGCGTCGTCCAGGTCGCGGCGCAGCGCGGCGACCATCTCGTCGGTGACGCCCATCGGCGTGGTGCTCATCGCCTCGGCGTACTCGACGACGCGCCGCTCGAGGTCGGTGAGCGCGTCGCTGTCCCGCCAGGCGGGGACGGCGCGCAGCTTGGCCGGGTCCACGCCCTCGTGCGCGGTCCCGACCCAGTAGCCGAAGTCGACGCACCACGAGCAGCCGACGGTCACCGCCGCCGACATGACCGCGAGTGACTTGAGCGTCGGGTCCAGCCGGTCCCACTTCGCGAGGGACTGCTCGTGGCGCAGGTAGGTGAGCAGCAGGCGGGGGTGGTGCCCGAACGCCGCGGCGGGGTCCAGCGTCGCGCCGAAGCGGCGGCGCGAGTACCGGTCGACGAGGCGGGTGAGCAGCGTGCGCGGCGGGTCGAGCGGGATGCGGGCGGTGCGGGTCTCGGTCACGGCGTCGTCCTCTCCGGTGGGGTGTCCATGGAGACGACGCAGCCGCCCGGAACGTGACAGGGCGGCCCTCGCAGGGCCCGCCGCGAGCGTGCGAGCGGTGGGGGGCGAGGGGGTCCGTCGTCTAGAGGCGGCCGCGGCCCTGGCGCAGCAGCAGCATCCCGAGCGCGGCGCCGTCCGGGCCGAGGGCGGTGCGGAAGCGGTCGATCACCTGCTGCTCCCGGGACAGCGACAGCCGGGTGCCGCCGGTGGCGCGGCGCAGCTCACCGATCTCCTGCGAGACGGCGAGCCGCCGCTGCACCAGCGCGATCAGCTCGGCGTCGCAGGCGTCGATCTCACCGCGCAGCTCGGCGATGCGGGTGTCGGCGTCGGTGGGCGGCAGGGTGGCGGTCATCGGGTTCCTCCGGGGCGGGGAGCGGCCGTCGGACCCCGGGGAACGAGAAACGCCCCGGGCTCCTCGGGCCCGGGGCGTTCGTTGCGGCGGCTGCTCAGCCGGCGGCGACGGACACCGGAACCCGGTGCCCGTAGTAAAAGCCGACGGTGGCGATCAGCACGTCGCCGAGTGTGCCACAGCACGCCCGGCGGCCACGAGGGCGTCCGTCGCGGGACGGGTCCGTCGTCGGTCCGAACTACAGTGGTGTGGCTATGAGCAGCGTGCAGCAGGCCCTCCCCGGAACCGCCGCGCTCCAGCGTTCCGCTCCCGGCTCGGCCGGCCGGGAACTGGACCGCATGCTGGCCGGACTCAACGGTCCCCAGCGTCAGGCCGTCGTCCACGAGGGCGGCCCGCTGCTCATCGTGGCCGGTGCCGGGTCGGGCAAGACCCGCGTGCTCACCCACCGCATCGCCTACCTGCTCGGGGCCCGCGGGGTGCAGCCGGGCGAGGTCCTCGCGATCACCTTCACCAACAAGGCCGCCGGCGAGATGAAGGAGCGCGTCGCGCACCTCGTCGGGCCGCGCGCCCGGGCGATGTGGGTGTCCACGTTCCACTCGATGTGCGTGCGGATCCTGCGCGCCGAGTCGGCGAAGCTCGGCCTGAAGTCGTCGTTCACGATCTACGACCAGGGCGACTCGGTCCGCCTGATGACGATGGTCGCCCGCGACCTCGACCTCGACGCCAAGCGCTACCCCGGGCGCAGCCTCGCCGCGCAGGTGTCGAACCTGAAGAACGAGCTGGTGGACGAGGAGTCCTTCAGCCCCGAGACGGCGCCGGAGAAGGTGCTCAAGGAGGCCTACACGCTCTACCAGCGGCGGCTGCGCGAGGCGCACGCGCTGGACTTCGACGACCTGATCATGACGACGGTCAACCTGCTGCAGGCCTTCCCCGACGTCGCCGAGCACTACCGCCGCCGGTTCCGGCACGTGCTGGTCGACGAGTACCAGGACACCAACCACGCGCAGTACGTGCTGGTCCGCGAGCTGGTCGGCACGGGTGAGGGGCCGGTCCCGCCGGCCGAGCTGTGCGTCGTCGGCGACGCCGACCAGTCGATCTACGCCTTCCGCGGCGCCACGATCCGCAACATCGACGAGTTCGAGCGCGACTACCCCGACGCGACGACGATCCTGCTCGAGCAGAACTACCGCTCCACCCAGCGGATCCTCAAGGCGGCCAACACCGTCATCGCCAAGAACACCGGCCGCCGTCCCAAGAACCTGTGGACCGACGCCGGCGACGGCGAGCTGATCGAGGGCTACGTCGCCGAGAACGAGCACGACGAGGCCGCCTGGGTCGCCGAGCAGATCGACGCGCTGGTCGACGCGGGCACGGTCCGGCCTGCGGACATCGCCGTCTTCTACCGGACCAACAACGCCTCCCGCGTGTTCGAGGAGGTGTTCATCCGCGTCGGCATGCCCTACAAGGTCGTCGGCGGGGTGCGCTTCTACGAGCGCAAGGAGGTCCGCGACGCGCTGGCCTACCTCCGGGTGGTCGCCAACCCGGCCGACGTCGTCAGCCTCCGCCGGGTGATCAACACGCCCAAGCGCGGCATCGGCGACAAGGCCGAGTCCTGCATCGAGCAGTTCGCCGACCGCGAGCGGATCGCGTTCCCGTCGGCGCTGCGCCGCTGCCCGGAGATCACCACGCTGGCGCCGCGGTCGCTCAAGGCGGTCCAGGAGTTCGTCGCGCTGCTCGAGGAGTTCGAGCAGCTGGTCGAGACCGGCTCGGGCCCGGCCGCGCTGCTGGAGAGCATCCTCGACCGCACCGGCTACCTCGCCGAGCTCGAGGCCAGCACCGACCCGCAGGACGAGGGCCGCGTCGACAACCTCAACGAGCTCATCTCGGTGGCCGCCGAGTTCGAGGCGGCCAACCCCGGCGGCACGGTCACCGACTTCCTCGAGCAGGTCTCGCTGGTGGCCGACGCCGACCAGATCCCCGTCTCCGGCGACGAGGCCGGCGTCGTCACGCTGATGACGCTGCACACCGCCAAGGGGCTGGAGTTCCCGGTCGTGTTCCTCACCGGCCTCGAGGACGGCGTGTTCCCGCACCTGCGCGCGCTCGGCGACCCGCGGGAGCTGGAGGAGGAGCGGCGGCTGGCCTACGTCGGCATCACCCGCGCGCGGCAGCGGCTGTTCCTCTCCCGCGCCACGGTGCGCACCAGCTGGGGACAGCCGGCCTACAACCCGCCGTCGCGGTTCCTCGACGAGCTGCCCTCGGACACCGTGCACTGGGCGCGCACCGACCCGACGCCGGCGCCGAGCACCGGCTCGTCGGCGCAGCAGCGGGTGGCCGCGACCGGCCTGTCGACGGGCGGCCTGCGCGGCGGCCGCGGCAACCGGCCGGTGATCTCCGTCGAGGTCGGCGACCGGGTCAGCCACGACGCGTTCGGTCTGGGCACGGTGGTCGAGGTCAACGGCGCCGGTGACAAGGCGCAGGCCACGGTCGACTTCGGCTCCGGCGGCACCAAGCGCCTCGTCCTGCGCTACGCCCCGCTGGTCAAGCTCTAGGCCCGCGCTCCGCCGCGGGAGGGGCGCTCCTGGGGTCGTTCGCGGCCTCCGGGGGTGCTGCAGCACTCCCGGAGCGCGGGGAGAGCTCCAGGAGCGGAGCGACGCCGGGTCACAGGGTGACGCCGTGGTCGGCGAGCCACTCCTCGGGGTCGATCGGCCGGCCGGTCATGCCGCCGCGGTGGATCTCGTAGTGCAGGTGCGGGCCGGTGGACTGGCCCTCGTTGCCGATCTTCGCGATCTCGTCGCCGGCGTGCACGATCTGGCCGGCCTCGACGTCGTAGTAGCGCATGTGCCCGTAGATGTGCACGTTGCCGTCGGCGTCCTGGATGTAGACGGCGTTGCCGTACCCGGAGGCCCGGCCGGCGCGCAGCACGACCCCGTCGGTCACCGAGTGGATCGGCGTGCCGAGGGAGTTGGCCAGGTCGATGCCCCAGTGCATGGAGCCCCAGCGCTGGCAGAAGCAGGTGGTCATCCGGCCGGTGGTCGGCGCGACGGTCCGGGGCTCGCGGGCGGCGCGGGAGGCGGCCAGCTCCGACAGCCGGACGGCGGCCTCGGCCTGGGTGATGCCCTGCCGGACCCCGGCGTCCTCCATGTCCCCGGTCAGGCCGATGTCGGCGGCGCCGAGGCCGTAGTCGGCGGCGCTCACCGAGGCGGCCGGGGCCGGGGTGCCGCCGGTGAGGGCGGGGACGGCAGCGACGAGCGCACCGGCGACGAGCGCGCCCAGCCACAGCGGGCCGCGGCGCCCGGGCGGGCGGCGGACGGTGCGCCGCGCGGCGGGCTCGGTGTCGGGCTCGGTGCCGGCCGGCTCGGCGGCGGCCTCGGCAGCGTCCTCGACCTCGGCGTCCTCGACCTCGGCGTCCTCGGCCGGACCGGCGACGGGGGCGACCACCCGGGCGGGGAGGACGGTGCTCGGCACCGCGGGCCGCGGGACCGGCGGCACGGCCGGGGTCCCCAGCGGGCCGGACGAGATGCGGCCGGTCGCGTCGGGCCCGGTCGCCCGGCGGCCGGTCGCCGCGGGCTCGAGGAGCGCGGTCACGGGACACCCTTCGTCCACGCTCCCGGGACCACTGCACGGGGCAGCCCGTCGGGGGAGCGACGGCGGTGGAGGCGCCTGGGAGGACGCCCGCCGGTGGGTACCGGCGCCGTGATCGGACCGTAACGTTCCGTCAGGGCCGACCGGGGGAAGCGACGCTGCGTGTCGCCATGTCTCCCCGGGGTGGGGTGCCGCTCAGGCGGCGTCGGCGAGCGGCGCGGGGGCGGCCGGCCGCAGCCCGGCCAGCGTCGCGGCCACCTCGTCGACGACGCCGCGGTGGAACGGCAGCGACATGTGCCCCACGCCCCTCACGAGGACGTTGCGCGCCCGCAGGTCCGGGTGGTCGCACCGGCCTGCCACGGTGGGGACGACGATCTGGTCGAGGTTGCTGTAGACGGCGGTCATCGGGGTCGACCAGTCCGGCGCCGGCTCGGCGAGCTCCCGGAGCACCGGCGACCCGGGCCGCAGCTGGCGCACCATCGGCGTCGGCAGCAGGTGGGCCAGCACCGAGCCGCCGTGCGGCGTGCCGAGGGTGACCAGCGACTCCACCCGCCGGCCCCCGCCCTGGCGCTGCACGTAGTGCCGGGCGATGAGGCCGCCGAGGCTGTGTCCCACCAGGTGCACCCGGTCGTGGCCGGTCCGGGCGCAGATCCGCTCGACGTGCTCCCCCAGGTCGCGCGCGCCCTCGGCGACGTCCCCCAGCAGCGGGCTGTAGTTCCAGGTGCAGACCTGGGTGAAGCCGCGCCGCCGCAGTCGGCGGCGCATGACGGTGAAGATCGACCGGTTGTCGATGAGCCCGTGGACCAGCAGCACCGGGACGCGCGCGGCGAGCGGGTCGGCGGCGAACAGCGCGCGGACGGCGGCCGGCTGGACCCCCGGGCGGCAGCGCGGGTCGAGCAGCAGGGCCTCGGTCCGCGCGCCGAGCGGGTAGAGCAGGGCGTGCGCCCCGACCCAGGCCAGCTCGGTGAGCCCGCCGGCGACGGTGGTGGGGGAGACCAGTGCCCGGAGCGCGTCCCGTGGCGTACCCGGGGAAGGCTCTCCCGTGTGCCACTCTGGACGGCACCCGGGGTCGCCGGTCGCGCGCATGGACGTCCTCCCGTTCGGCGGCCGCCGGCGGTGTCCCGGGACCCGGGTCCGTCGACGGCGGAGCACCGCTGTGGTGCTCGGTTCACACGACGGTAATGCCCTGGTGTGGCGACGGTCACACAGACGATGCGGGGATCTCGACGAGATCGAGACCGGAACGCGACACATCTCGACGAAGGGGGACCCGTGGCCGGCCGTGAGAGTGCTGCCCGCGACGACCGGACCCGGGACGGCGCCCGGCGGACCGGGGCCACGGGTGCCGCCCGCCGCACGGGGGCCGCGGCCGCCGGGGCGCGGCGCACCGGCGCCCGCCCGGCCGCGGACCGGCGCCCGGCCCGCACCCCGGCCGCCCCTCCCGCCCCGGACGACGGGCTCGTCGTCGGGCACCTCCCCGGCGGCGCCCGCACCGCGGGGGTGCTGCTCGTGCTCGCCGGCCTGGCCGGGGTCGCCGCGCTGTTCCCGACCTACCTCGTCGTCGGCGGCCGGGAGCTGTCGCTGGCCGGCGGGCTCGGCGGCGCGCTGGTCGGCCTGGTCGTCCCGCTGACCGCCGTCGCGGTGGGGGCCGGCCTCGCCGCCGGCCGGGTGCCGCGCTTCGGGCTGGCCTACGCCGGCGTCGGCGGGGTGCTGGCGCTGGGCTCCCTGCTCATCGAGGTCTACCGCGGCAGCGCCTCCACCGTCCGTCCCGGCGTCGAGGTGCTGGCCGGGGAGCGGGTGCTCACCAGCTCGGTGGAGACCGGAGCCGGCTGGTGGCTCGAGGTCGCCGGGCTCGCGCTGACCGTCCTGGCCGCGGTCTGCGCCGCGGCGGCGTGGAGCCGCACGGTCATGGAGGACCGGGGGGCGCTCGACCCCGCCCGCGGCGCGCTGGCCGGCGCGGCGGTGCTGCTCGGCGTCCTCACCGTGCTGTGCCTGGCGCTGCCGGCCGCCGACGTCCCCGACCGGCTGGTCGACGACCCGTCCACCGGCCTGGAGGTCGTGGTCGAGCAGCAGGGCCCGCAGGCGCTCCTGGAGCGGCCCGGGCTGGCGCTGCTCGGCGGGCTGCTGCTGGCCGGCGCCGTCCTGCTCGCCTCGGTGCTGGCGCCCTCGCTGCGGCCGCGGCTGGCCGCCGTCGGCGGCTTCCTCGCCGTCGCGGTGACCGTGCTCGCCGCCGGCCTCGGCGGGCTGCGCGACGCCCTCGCCTCCGACGAGCTGGAGTGGACCGTCCCCGGCGCCGGGCTGCTCGCCGCCGGGCTGGGCTACGCGCTGCTCACCGTGCTCGCCTGGCGGCTGCGCCGCACGACCGCCCGGTGACGGCGGGCGAGCGGCTGCGCGTCGTCGTCGCCGGGCCCGAGGGCCGGGACGACCCGCGCGCGGTCGCCCTCGCCCGCGCGCTGCGCGACTCCGGCGCCGAGGTGGTGCTGACCGGCGAGGTCGCCTCGGCCGGGCGGCTGGCCGCGACGGTCGTGCAGGAGGACGCCGACGCCCTCGGCGTGGCCGGGGCGCGGCCGGGGCTGCTCGGCGAGGTGCTCGACCGGCTGTCCGCCGCCGGCGTCGACGACGTCACCGCCTTCGTCCTCGGGGACGGCGACGACGGCGGAGGCGACCTGCCGGCCGACGTGCGCCGCTTCCCCGACGGCACCACCCCCGACGACGTCGTGGCCGCGCTGCGGCGGCTGTCCGGGGGTCTGTGACCCGGGGCACGGGGCCCGGTGCCGGTGCGGCGGCCGGGACGCGCGAGGTTTACGGTGCCTGTTCGTGGATCTCTTCGAGTACCAGGCGCGTGACCTGTTGGCCTCGCACGGCGTGCCCGTGCTGCCCGGCGGCGTGGCCGAGACACCCGACCAGGCCGAGGCGATCGCCCGCGAGATCGGGCAGACCGTCGTCGTCAAGGCGCAGGTCAAGACCGGCGGCCGCGGCAAGGCCGGCGGCGTCAAGCTGGCCGACGACGCCGACGAGGCGAGGGCCCGCGCCCAGGACATCCTCGGGCTGGACATCAAGGGCCACATCACCCACCGCGTGATGGTGGCGCAGGCCAGCGACATCGCCGAGGAGTACTACTTCTCCTACCTGCTCGACCGCGCCAACCGCACCTTCCTGGCCATGGCCAGCGTCGAGGGCGGCATGGAGATCGAGCAGCTCGCCGTCGAGCGGCCCGAGGCCCTCGCCCGCATCCCCGTCGACGCCACGACCGGCGTCGACGCGCAGAAGGCCGCCGAGATCGTCGACGCCGCCGGGTTCGCCCCCGAGGTGCGCGACCAGGTGATCGCCATCGCCGTCCAGCTGTGGGAGACCTTCGCCCAGGAGGACGCCACCCTCGTCGAGGTCAACCCGCTGGCCAAGGCGCCCGACGGCACCGTCCTCGCGCTCGACGCGAAGGTCACCCTCGACGAGAACGCCTCCTTCCGGCACCCCCAGCACGCCGAGCTCGCGGACTCCGCCTCGGCCGACCCGCTCGAGGCGCGCGCCAAGGAGAAGGACCTCAACTACGTCAAGCTCGACGGCGAGGTCGGGATCATCGGCAACGGCGCCGGCCTGGTCATGAGCACCCTCGACGTCGTCGCCTACGCGGGCGAGGAGTTCGGCGGGGTCAAGCCGGCCAACTTCCTCGACATCGGCGGCGGCGCCTCGGCCGAGGTCATGGCCAACGGCCTGGAGATCATCCTCTCCGACCCAGCCGTGAAGAGCGTGTTCGTCAACGTCTTCGGCGGCATCACCGCCTGCGACGCCGTCGCCAACGGCATCGTCAGCGCCCTGGGCATCCTCGGCGACGAGGCGACCAAGCCGCTGGTCGTCCGGCTCGACGGCAACAACGTCGAGGAGGGCCGGCGCATCCTCGCCGAGGCGAACCACCCGCTGGTGACCCTGGTGGACACGATGGACGGCGCCGCGCGCCGGGCCGCCGAGCTCGCCGCCTGAGGAAGGACCCCTTCCCTCCCCACCCCTCGCAGGCTCGGGGCGGGCCCCTGGAAAGGGGCCGTTCCCTCACCTCCAGACAGGACCTGAAGAGATGTCGATCTTCCTCAACGAGAACAGCAAGGTCATCGTCCAGGGCATGACCGGCTCGGAGGGGCGCAAGCACACCCAGCGCATGCTCGCCTCCGGCACCGCGATCGTCGGTGGCGTGAACCCGAAGAAGGCCGGCGAGCGCGTCGACTTCGAGGGCGCCAGCGTGCCGGTGTTCGGCAGCGTGTCCGAGGCCATGAAGGAGACCGGCGCCGACGTCAGCGTCATCTTCGTGCCGCCGGCCGGCGCCAAGGGCGCGGTCATCGAGGCCGTCGACGCCCAGATCGGGCTCGCCGTCGTCATCACCGAGGGCATCCCGGTGCACGACTCGACCTACTTCTGGGCCCACGCCCAGGGCGGCGCCACCCGGATCATCGGCCCGAACTGCCCCGGCCTGATCAGCCCCGGGCGCTCCAACGCCGGCATCATCCCGGCCAACATCACCAAGCAGGGCAAGATCGGCCTGGTCAGCAAGTCCGGCACGCTGACCTACCAGATGATGTACGAGCTCCGGGACATCGGCTTCTCCACCTGTGTCGGCATCGGCGGCGACCCGGTCATCGGCACCACGCACATCGACTGCCTGCAGGCCTTCCAGGACGACCCGGAGACCGAGGCCATCGTCATGATCGGTGAGATCGGTGGCGACGCCGAGGAGCGCGCGGCCGACTTCATCAAGGCCAACGTGACCAAGCCGGTCGTCGGCTACGTCGCCGGGTTCACCGCGCCCGAGGGCAAGACGATGGGCCACGCCGGCGCCATCGTGTCCGGCTCGGCCGGCACCGCGCAGGCCAAGAAGGAGGCCCTCGAGGCCGCCGGGGTCAAGGTCGGCAAGACGCCGTCGGAGACCGCCCGCCTCATGCGGGAGCTCGTCGGCGCCTGATCGCCCCCCCGTGGACTGCCCCGGCCCCTCCCCAGGAGCCGGGGCAGTTCCGCTTCCCGGGGACGGGTTGCGGGGCGGTCACGATCTCGCCCCTCGTGGTGAGGGGCGAGCGTGGCGAGGTTGCAGCCCGTCGACGGCGGGGGAGAGCATCCGCGACGCCGTACCGATGTGACGAGGGAGAGTCGAACGATGACGTCCAGTCAGCCGCCTCAGCAGCCCGGGATGCCCGGGCAGCCGGGACCGGGCGGCCAGCCGGGGTACGGCCAGCCGGGGTACGGCCAGCCGGGGTACGGCCAGCCGGGGTACGGGCAGCAGCCGCCGTCCTACGGTGCTCCTCAGGGACAGCCGTCCTACGGCCAGCAGGCCCCCTACGGGCAGCAGCCGCCCCACGGCCAGCAGCCCCACGGCGCGCCGCAGCCCTACGGGCAGCCGTACGGCCAGCAGCCGCCGCCCGGCGCCCCGTCGCCGTACGGCCAGGCCCCGCGCCCGGCCGGTGCGGGCTTCGACCTCGGGCGCCTGAGGACGGCCGACTACGTCGTCGCCGCCGGCGCGCTGGTCTACCTGGTCCTCGCGCTGCTGCCGTGGGCGACCTTCTCCAGCAGTGACGACTTCGGCTTCGACGTCCCCGGCTTCGACGTCCCGGAGATCAGCTACAGCTTCTCCGGCTTCGAGGTCAGCGGCCTGGTGACCTTCAGCTTCGTGCTGCTGCTCCTGGCCGGCGTGTGGGCGCTGCTGCCGGCGTTCGTGCAGCTGGACCTGGGCTTCCCGCGCAGCTGGATCACCGTGGGCCTGGCCGGGCTGGCCGCGCTGCTCACCCTGGTCGTCTGGATCCAGACCTTCGACGCCGGCTTCTCGGTGTTCGCGCTGCTCGGCTTCCTGGTCACCGTCGCGGTGGCGGTGTTCGCGTTCCTGCGGCTGCTGCCGGAGATGCGGAACAGGCCGGCGCTGCCCGGCGCCCTCGCCGGCGCCGCGCAGTGGGCCAACCAGCAGGCGCCGGACTTCGGCATCGGCCAGGGCGGCGCCCCGGGCCCGCCGGCGGCTCCCGGCCAGTACGGCACCCCGGGCCCGTACGGCCGGCCCGTCCCCTACGGCGGCCAGCCGGCGCAGCCGTGGGGCCAGCCCGGGCAGCCGGGGCAGCCCGGGCAGCCGGGCCACGGTCAGCCGTACACCCCGTCGCCGGTCACCGACCCCGGTCAGCACTCCTCCGGCCAGCACGGCGGTTCCTCCGCCTCGGGTCACGGCCAGTCCTGACCCGACCGCGCTCCGTCACGGGCGCACCCGTCCCGACGAGGGCCGGCGGCACTGCCGCCGGCCCTCGTCGCCGTTCCGGCGCCCCTCCCGGCGCGTGCGGCGGACAGACGGCGGGGACGCTTGCGAGAGTGGGGACGTGGTCTCCCTGCTGGCGCGCCTGCCCGTGCCGGGACAGCGCGGCCCCGGTGCCGGGCGGCCCTGGTACCCGGCCGCGCTGACCGCCGCCGCCACGGCCGCGGTCACGCTGCTCGGGCTGCTCGGGCTCGGGCTCGCGGTCGTGGTGGTCGAGACGCTCGATCCCGCAGGCGGGTTCTCGGTCCCGAGCGCGGCCCGCGTCGGCGGCCGGCTGTGGCTGCTGGCCAACGGCGGCGGGCTCGACCTGCCGTCGGGGCCGCTGGTCCTCGCGCCGCTGCTGCTCACCCTCGCCGTCGCCTGGGGGCTCGACCGGGCCGGGCGGGGCGTGCTGCGCGTCGCCGAGCCCGCCGGCGCCCGCGCCGCCGCCGGGGTCGTGGCGACCGCGGTCGCGGTGCACGCGCTGCTGGCGGTCCTCCTCGGGCTCGTCGTCGACGGGCCCGGGGCCCGCACCGACCTGCTGCGCTGCGGCCTCGGCGCCGCCGTCCTCGCCGCGGTCGCCGTCGGCTGGGGCGTGCTCCGGGAGGGCGACCTGCTCGACGGCGTCCTGGACCGCCTGCCCGGGCCGGTGCGGCCCCTGCTGCCCGCCGTCCTCGCCGGGCTGCTCGCCGCGGGCGCACTGGGTCTCGCCGTCGTCGCCGTCGCGCTGGCCGCGGACGCCTCCGGCTACGCCGCGGTCGCGGGCGCCCTCGGCGGCTCCGGGGCCGGTGCGGTGGGCACGCTGGCGCTCGGGGCGCTGCTGCTGCCCAACGCCGCTGCGGCCGCGCTCGGGGTGGCGGCCGGGCCCGGGTTCGCCGTCGGCGCCGGCACCATCGTCTCGGTGCACGGGATCAGCCTCGGTCCGGTGCCGGCGTTCCCGCTGCTGGCCGCGCTGCCCGACACCCAGGCGGTGCCGCTGCTGGCGTTCGTCTCGCAGGCGGTCCCGGCGCTGGCCGGGCTGGTCGCCGGGGTGGCGCTGGGCCGCCGCATGACCGACGACGACGGCGGCTCGGTGGTCGCCGGCCTGTGGGGCGTGCCGGCCGGCGTCGTCCTGGGGCTGGGCGTGGGCGTCCTCGCCGCGGTGGCCGGCGGCTCGCTGGGCGACGGCGCGCTCGCCGACGTCGGCGTGCCGCCCGTGGCCACCGCGCTCTCCTTCGCGCTGCAGGCCGGCGTCGCTGCGGCGGTCGGGGCGGCCACCGCGCGCTGGCGGTCCCTCGGCTGAGGCCCCTGGCGCCGTCGATAGGGTCGCGGACGTGCCCGGCCCCGAGTCCTCCCCGCGGGCGCGGGTCGTCGTGCTGATCTCGGGCACCGGCTCGCTGTGCGCGGCGCTGCTCGAGGCCGCCGACGACCCCGGCTACCCGGCGCAGGTGGTCGCCGTCGGCGCCGACCGCGACGCCGCCGGGCTCGCGCACGCCCGCCGCCGCGGCCTGCCGACGTTCACCGTCGCGCTGCGCGACTTCCCCGACCGGGCCGCCTGGGACCGCGCGCTGACCGAGGCGATCGCCGCGCACGAGCCCGACCTGGTGGTGTCCGCCGGGTTCATGAAGATCGTCGGTCCCGCCGTCCTGGCCCGCTACGAGGGCCGGCTGGTCAACACCCACCCCGCGCTGCTGCCGGCGTTCCCGGGCGCGCACGCCGTCCGCGACGCGCTGGCCGCCGGCGTGGACGTCACCGGCAGCACGGTGCACCTGGTCGACGCCGGCGTCGACACCGGCCCGGTGCTCGCCCGGCGCGAGGTGCCGGTGCTGCCGGGCGACGACGAGGACCGCCTGCACGAACGCATCAAGGCCGTGGAGCGGACGCTCCTGGTGGAGACGGTGGCGCGACTCGTCACCGGGACGACGGAGGAGAGCCCGCGATGACCGAGAGCCGGACCCCCATCCGCAGAGCCCTGCTGGGCGTCTACGACAAGACCGGGATCGAGGAGCTCGCCCGCGGCCTGGCCGACGCCGGCGTGGAGCTGGTCAGCACCGGGGCCACCGCGCGGCGGATCGCCGACGCCGGGATCGCGGTCACCCCGGTCGAGCAGGTCACCGGCTTCCCCGAGTGCCTCGACGGGCGGGTCAAGACGCTGCACCCCGCCGTGCACGCCGGCATCCTCGCCGACCGGCGCAAGCCCGAGCACGTCGCGCAGCTCGAGGAGCTCGGCGTCGCCGCCTTCGACCTCGTCGTCGTGAACCTCTACCCCTTCACCGCGACCGTGGCCTCGGGCGCGACCCCGGACGAGTGCGTCGAGCAGATTGACATCGGCGGCCCGGCGATGGTGCGCGCGGCCGCGAAGAACCACCCGTCGGTCGCCGTCGTCGTCGACCCGGCCCGGTACGGCGACGTCCTCGCCGCCGTGGCCGCCGGCGGCTTCACCCTCCCCGAGCGGCAGCGGCTGGCCGTGGCCGCCTTCCGGCACACCGCCACCTACGACATCGCCGTCGCCTCGTGGATGGGCAACGTGCTCGCCCCCGACGACGAGTCCGGCTTCCCGTCCTGGGTCGGCGCGTCCTGGGAGCGCGCCGACGTGCTGCGCTACGGCGAGAACCCGCACCAGCGGGCGGCGCTGTACCGCAGCGGCGAGCCGGGCGCCGGGACAGGGGGGATCGCGCACGCCGAGCAGCTGCACGGCAAGCAGATGTCCTACAACAACTACGTCGACACCGACGCCGCGTGGCGGGCCGCGCACGACCACGACGACCCCTGCGTGGCGATCGTCAAGCACGCCAACCCGTGCGGGATCGCCGTCGGTCCGGACGTCGCCGCCGCCCACCGCAAGGCGCACGCCTGCGACCCGGTCTCGGCGTTCGGCGGTGTCATCGCGGCCAACCGGGAGGTCGACCTGGCGATGGCCGAGCAGGTGGCCGGCGTGTTCACCGAGGTCGTCGTCGCGCCGTCGTTCACCGCCGACGCCGTCGAGGTGCTGACGGCGAAGAAGAACATCCGGCTGCTGCGGCTGCCCGAGGCCGGTCGGCCCCCGGTCGAGCTGCGGCCGGTCGGCGGCGGGCTGCTGCTGCAGAGCGCCGACCGCATCGACGCCGCCGGCGACGACCCGACCACCTGGACGCTGGCGTGCGGCGAGCCGTTGGACGCCGCCGGCCTCGACGACCTCGTGTTCGCGTGGCGCTCGGTCCGCGCGGTGAAGAGCAACGCGATCCTGCTCGCCCACGACAGGGCGACCGTCGGCGTCGGCATGGGCCAGGTGAACCGGGTGGACTCCGCGCGGCTGGCGGTCGCGCGGGCGGGGGATCGGGCCGCGGGGTCGGTGGCCGCCTCGGACGCGTTCTTCCCCTTCGCCGACGGCCTGCAGGTGCTGCTCGACGCCGGGGTGCGCGCGGTGGTGCAGCCAGGGGGGTCGGTGCGGGACGAGGAGGTCGTCGCGGCGGCGCGGGCGGCCGGCGTCCCGCTCTACCTGACCGGCACCCGCCACTTCGCGCATTGAGGTCGGGCGCACCGGGGGGCCGGCCCCACGTCCGTCCGCCGGAGCCGGGGGAGGAGCTCGAGGACGCCGACCTCGCGCGCGTCGACTGGTGGGGCGCCGAGCTCGACGGCGTCACCTTCACCCGCTGCCGCTTCGACGACGCCGACCTCACCGAGCTGGTCACCCGCCGCTGCGTGTTCGACTCCTGCGTCCTCACCGGCGTGCGGATGAGCGGGTCGCGGCACCGCGGCAGCGCGTTCCTGTCCTGCCGGTTCGACCGCGCCCGGCTGATCGACGCCGTCTGGGAGGGCTGCAAGCTCACCGGCTCGCAGTTCCCCGGCGCCGTCCTGCGGCCGCTGACCAGCACCGACTCCGACTGGAGCTGGACGTCACTGCGCGGCGTCGACCTGTCCGGCAGCGACCTGTCCGGTCAGCGGTTCCGCGAGGCCGACCTCACCGACGCCGACCTGCGCGAGTGCGACCTCACCGGCGCCGACCTCGACCGCGCCCGCCTGCAGGGCGCGAAGCTGCGCGGCACCGACCTGCGCGGCGCGGCCACCGAGGCCTGGCCCTGGCGGGGCCTGGAGCTCACCGGCGTCCGGATCGACCTCGTGCAGGCGGTGCAGGTCGCCCGCGCCCACGGCGCCCTCGTCGAGGGCTGAGCCGGGCACTCCGCGGGCGGCGGGAGGAGCGGGGGCCGGAGGCTCCCGCGACCGAGCGCCGGGAGCGGCCCGACACGGGCCGGGGACGGCTCCTGGCCGCGGTGCCGTCCGGTGGGACGGCAGCGTCGCGAACCGTCAGCGGTAGCGGGGGCCGGTGAGCATGGCCTTGAGCGCGCCGAGCAGGCCGAGGACGCCGACGGCGCAGGCGGACCAGAAGCCGACGCCGAACGCCGCCGGGTCCCAGTCCTCCGCGGCGAACGGCACGAGCACCGCGGCGATCGCCAGCGCGCTGACGAACAGCGCGAGGACGCCGAGGAGGCGGTGCGTCCGGGCGGGCAGCCACAGCAGGACGCCGAGCAGGAACAGCACGCCCCCGCCCAGCACGACGGCGAGCGGCTGCCAGAAGCCGGAGTCCACCAGGGCGCCGAAGCCGGCGTCCGCCTCGTCGAAGCCGCGGCCGACGAGACCCCAACCGGTGTCGCCGGCCCGCGCCAGCCAGCGCAGCGGCAGGCTCACCGCGGCGGCGATGCCGGCGAGGATGAGCAGCAGCCCGCCGAGCGAGTCCGGCCCCCGCACCGGCACCGGCCGGTCGGAGTAGCTGGGCGTCGTGTACGGGTTCGGGCCCGCCTGGCCGTACGCGCCGGGGCCCCCCGCGGACGCGCCGGCCACGGGCGCCAGCCCCGGCGTGGTCTGCTCCCGCCAGTCGGCCCCGAGCTGCCGGGTGGACGGGTCGCGCTCGGTCATCAGCTCTCCTCGAGGGATCCGGCCGTGCGGGGGCTCACCTCGAAGCGTAGGGCCGCGGCGGTCGGCGGGGAGGCGCCTCCGGCACACTGTCGGGGTGCCCGCGACGATCCTCGACGGCAAGGCGACCGCAGCCACCATCCGGCAGGAGCTCACCGCGCGGGTCGCGGCCCTGACGGCGGCCGGGCACCGGCCCGGCCTGGGCACGCTGCTGGTCGGCGACGACCCGGGCAGCCGCTGGTACGTCAACGCCAAGCACTCCGACTGCGCGCAGGTCGGCATCGCCAGCATCCAGCGCGAGCTGCCGGCCACCGTCACGCTCGCCGACGTCCTCGCCGTCGTCGAGGAGCTCAACGCCGACCCCGCGTGCACGGGCTACATCGTCCAGCTGCCGCTGCCCCGCCAGGTCGACGAGTACGCCGTCCTCGAGGCGATGGACCCGGCCAAGGACGCCGACGGCCTGCACCCGGTCAACCTCGGCCGGCTGGTGCTCGGCGTCGACGGGCCGCTGCCGTGCACGCCGGTCGGCATCGTCGAGCTGCTGCGCCGGTACGACGTCCCGGTGGCCGGCGCGGAGGTGGTCGTCGTCGGGCGCGGCATCACCGTCGGCCGCCCGCTCGGGCTGCTGCTCACCCGGCGCACCGAGAACGCCACGGTGACCCTCTGCCACACCGGCACCCGGGACCTGGCCGCCCACCTGCGCACCGCCGACGTCGTGGTCGCCGCCGCGGGCGTGCCGGGCCTGGTCACGGCCGACGTCGTCAAGCCCGGCGCCGCGGTCCTCGACGTCGGCGTCAGCCGGGTCGACGGGAGGATCGCCGGTGACGTCGCGAAGGACGTCGCCGAGGTGGCCGGGCACGTGGCGCCCAACCCCGGCGGGGTCGGGCCGATGACCCGGGCGATGCTCCTGCAGAACGTGGTGCTGGCCGCCGAGCGCGCCGCCGCGGACGAGGTGCTCAGCGCCTGATGACGCGCCCGCCGCTGTACCTGCGCCGGCCGTTCCTGGCCGGGCTGCTGCGCCAGCTGCCGCTGTTCGCGGTGCTGGTCGTGGTCGCGGTGGGGCTCGGGATGGTGGCGCTGGAGCACTGGCGGCGCGGCCTGCTGGTGGTCGGGCTGGCGCTCGTCGGCGCGGGCGTGCTGCGGCTGGTGCTCCCCGTCCGCCGGGTCGGATTCCTCGCCGTCCGCAGCCGGCCGGTCGACGTCGTCCTCATGGCCGGGACGGGGGTCGCGCTGTCGGCGCTGGCCCTCGCGGTCCCGGGCAGTTGAGCGTCGGCCCGCGGGCGCGGCGACCGGGGTCCCGGGTCTAGGTTGACGCCCATGGCAGAGCAGCCCAGGAACGGCAAGGTCACCGTCGTCGGTGCCGGCTTCTACGGCTCCACCACCGCCCTCCGGCTCGCGGAGTACGACGTCTTCGAGACCGTCGTCCTCACCGACATCGTCGAGGGCAAGCCCGAGGGCCTGGCCCTCGACATCAACCAGTCACGGCCGATCGAGGGCTTCGAGACGAGGGTCGTCGGCGTCGGCGGCGGCTCGTACGAGGGCACCGAGGGGTCCGACGTCGTCGTCGTCACCGCCGGCCTGCCGCGCAAGCCCGGCATGAGTCGGATGGACCTCATCGAGACCAACGCGAAGATCGTCCGGGACGTCTCCGAGAACGTCGCGCGGACCTCGCCGGACGCCGTCGTCATCGTCGTGTCCAACCCGCTGGACGAGATGACCGCCCTGGCGCAGCTGGCCACCGGCTTCCCGAAGGAGCGGGTGATGGGCCAGGCCGGGATGCTCGACACCGCCCGGTTCACCAACAACGTCGCCGAGGAGCTCGGCGTCCCGGTGTCCTCGGTGCGCACCCTGACCCTCGGCTCGCACGGCGACACGATGGTGCCCGTGCCCTCGCGCTGCACCGTCGACGGCAAGCCGCTGGCCGACGTCCTGGCCCCCGACCGCGTCGAGCACCTCGTGCAGCGCACCCGCAACGGCGGCGCGGAGGTCGTCGCGCTGCTCAAGACCGGGTCGGCGTACTACGCGCCGTCCGCGGCCGCGGCCCGGATGGCCCGCGCCGTCATGGAGGACTCCGGCGCCGTCATGCCCGTGTGCGCCTGGGTCGACGGCGAGTACGGCATCTCCGGTGTCTACCTCGGCGTCGAGGCCGAGATCGGGCGCGCGGGTGTGCGCCGGGTGGTCGAGGGGGACCTCACCGAGAGCGAGCTGGCCGGACTGCGCGAGGCGGCCGAGGCCGTGCGCGCCAAGCAGGCCGACGTCGCGGAGCTGTAGAGCGACTGCACCGCGACCTGACCGACTCCCGGCCCGACGGGCCGGGGCTGCAGAGAGGGAATGTCTGACGTGAGCAAGATCAAGGTCGAGGGCACCGTCGTCGAACTCGACGGCGACGAGATGACCCGGATCATCTGGCAGTTCATCAAGGACCAGCTGATCCTGCCGTACCTCGACGTCAACCTGGAGTACTACGACCTGGGCATCGAGCACCGCGACGCCACCGACGACCAGGTCACCGTCGACTCCGCCAACGCGATCAAGAAGCACGGCGTGGGCGTCAAGTGCGCCACCATCACCCCGGACGAGGCGCGGGTCGAGGAGTTCGGCCTCAAGAAGATGTGGCGCTCCCCGAACGGGACGATCCGCAACATCCTCGGCGGCGTCATCTTCCGCGAGCCGATCATCATGCAGAACGTGCCGCGGCTGGTGCCGGGCTGGACCAAGCCGATCATCGTCGGCCGTCACGCCTTCGGTGACCAGTACCGCGCCACCGACTTCCGCTTCCCCGGCGAGGGCACCCTGACGGTGACCTTCACGCCGAAGGACGGCTCCGCGCCGATCGAGCACGAGGTCTTCCAGGCGCCCGGGGCCGGCGTCGCGCTGGCGATGTACAACCTCGACGAGTCCATCCGCGACTTCGCCCGGGCCTCGATGAACTACGGCCTGCAGCGCGGTTACCCGGTGTACCTGTCGACGAAGAACACGATCCTCAAGGCCTACGACGGCCGGTTCAAGGACATCTTCGCCGAGGTCTTCGAGACCGAGTTCAAGGACCAGTTCGAGCAGGCCGGCATCACCTACGAGCACCGGCTCATCGACGACATGGTCGCCGCGTCCCTCAAGTGGGAGGGCGGCTACGTCTGGGCGTGCAAGAACTACGACGGCGACGTCCAGTCCGACACCGTCGCGCAGGGCTTCGGCTCGCTGGGCCTGATGACCTCGGTGCTCATGACGCCCGACGGCCGCACCGTCGAGGCCGAGGCCGCCCACGGCACGGTGACCCGGCACTACCGCCAGCACCAGCAGGGCAAGGAGACCTCGACCAACCCGATCGCGTCGATCTTCGCGTGGACGCGGGGCCTGGCCCACCGCGGCAAGCTGGACGGCACCCCCGAGGTCACCCGGTTCGCCGAGACCCTCGAGAAGGTCTGCATCGACACCGTCGAGGGCGGTCAGATGACCAAGGACCTGGCGCTGCTGATCAGCAAGGAGCAGCCGTGGCTGACCACCCAGGACTTCCTGGCGGCCATCGACAGCAACCTGCAGAAGGCCATGGCCTGACGTAGTCGCTGACGCCGGCGGCCCCCTCACCCTGCGGTGAGGGGGCCGCTCGCGTTCGGGGCCGCGTGATCACCTCGGGTCCGGCGGGCACTCGCGGGCGTCGAGCGCCCTCCCGACCCGAGGTGGTCGAGGCTGTGGACAGCGGGCACGCCGAACGACCGGCGCCGGGCAGGCTCCACCGGTGCCCGTCGCGCCCCGCCGCCCACCACTGCTCCACGGACGGGTGTTCCGGGGTACGTGGGCGGTGGCGGCCGGTGTGCTGACGAAGGACGAGCTGCGGAGCGGGGCCTGGCGCCGGTTGCGCCAGGACGTCTACGCCGATGCCGGGCTGCCCGTCGACCACCGGCTGATGGCCCGCGGGGTCAGCCTGGTGATGCCCCGGTCCGCCGCGCTGGGTGGGCGGACCGCGGCGGTGCTCTGGGGCGCCGCTGACCTCGCGGGAGCCGAGGACCCGGTGGAGGTCGTCGTGCCGCCAGGGCGACGCTGGAGCCCGGGACCCGGAGTCGCGGTGCGGAGCGCTCCGCTGCGCGGGGACGTCGTCCACGACGGATCCTGGCTGCGCTGGACCGCGCGTGTGCGGACGGCGGTGGACCTCGTCCGGGGGACGGGACGGACGAGGCCGTCGTCCTGCTCGACGGACTGGTCCGCGCCCGCGTCGCGGACCTCGCTGCCGTGCGGGCCGCGGTCGCGGCGCTGCCCCGGTGCCGTGGCAGCGCGTACGCCCGCCGGGCGGTGGCGCTCGCCGACGGGCTCGCCGAGTCGCCCCAGGAGACGCGCCTGCGACTCCTCCTGCACCGGTCCGGCCTGCCCCTCCCCGTGGCGCAGTACGAGGTCCGGTGCGGAGGGCGCTTCGTCGCCCGCGTCGACTTCGCCTGGCCCGAGCACCGGCTCGCGCTCGAGTACGACGGCGCCTGGCACGGGGCGCCCGACCAGCTGCCGCGGGACCGGCGCCGTCTCAACGGGCTGACGTCCGCCGGCTGGCGCGTCCACTTCGTGACGAAGGGCGACCTCGGGGGCCCGACGACCTGCTCCGCGACCTGGCGCGCGCCCTCGACCGGTGATCACCCCGGACCCAGCAGTGCCAGCGGAACGCTGACAGCCCTCCTGACCCGGCGTGATCACCCGGCGCCGGCGCTCAGGCGCCGAAGAGCTGGGTCCACCAGGGGCCGCCGGAGCCCTCGGCCACGCCCACGCCGAGCTCGGTCAGCGAGCAGTTCAGGATGTTCGCCCGGTGGCCGGGGCTGTTCATCCACGCCGCCATCACCGCGGCCGGGTCGGGCTGGCCCTGGGCGATGTTCTCCGCCCGCGCGTTGCCGACGCCCGCGGCCCGGGCCCGGTCGAACGGGTCGAGCCCCTCGGGGGTGTCGTGCGAGAAGTAGCCGCGGTCGCGCATGTCCGCGCTGTGCGCCCGGGCGACGGCGGCCAGCGCCGCGTCCGCGACCACCGGCGCACACCCGGCGGCGGCGCGCTCCTGGTTGACCAGGGTCAGCACCGCGGCCTCAGCGGAGGGGTCGGCCGGGGCGGCGGCGGTCCGGGCCACCGGCGCCGGTGCGGGCTCCGACGAGGGGGGCGGCGTCTGCGTCCCCGACCCCGCCGCCGACGCGGAGGACCCGGCCGACGACGAGGACCCGGCCGACGACGAGGACCCGGCCGACGAGGAGGACCCGCCCTGCTCCGGGGCCGGGGACCCGGGCAGCACGGACGACGAGGACGAGGACGACGAGGACGAGGACGAGGACGAGGACGACGAGGACGCGGACGACGAGGACGCGGACGACGAGGTCCCGGCCGAGGACGACGAGGGCGCCGACGACGACCCGCCTGACGCGGTGGAGCGGCCCGCCGACGAGGAGGTCCCCGGCGCGGGGGTGTCCGGCGCGGACGAGCCCGGCGCGGGGGAGTCCGCCGCCGACGAGCCCGGCGCGCCGGGTGCCGTCCCCGGAGCGGTGGTCGGGGCGCCGTCCACGCCCATCGTCACCACGCCGGTGCGCTCGGCGCCGTCCTCCACGCCGTCCTCCACCGCGTCCGCCGCGGAGGTCGCCGCGGACTCCGCCGTCGACAGCCCGCCCCGGCCGGCGGCCATGAGCGGCACGAGCAGCGCGATGCCGCCCACGACGAGGACGACCAGCAGGACCGGCAGCAGGCGGCGGGCGCGGCCCCGGCGCCGCGGCGGGCGCTGGGGTGCCACCCGAGCGGCGTGGCGGGCGGACGGCGGGGAAGACCGGTGGCGCACGGAGCGATTACCTCACGAAGTCGACAAGTCGCTTTCTGTGACTTCGTGCAGAGTAGCCGTAGCCGGAGGTCACCCGGGAGGGTGACGTGACCGAGGTTACACGGAGGTCGCGCCGGGGTCGTGGGGGACGTCTCCCGGGGCGCGCGGTGGGTTTCGGGTCCCCGTCCGGGCAGCATGGACGGACCACCACCCCGAGACACGAGGAGCGCGCCGCCGGTGAGCGACGTCTGGCTCGACATCGTCATGGTCGTCGTCTTCGTGCTGATCGGCGGCGTGTTCGCCGGTGCGGAGATCGCGCTCGTGTCCCTGCGCGAGGCCCAGGTCCGGGTGTTGTCGGAGCGGGGCCGCCGCGGCCGCGCGCTGGCCCGGCTGCTCGGCGACCCCAACCGCTTCCTCGCCGCGGTCCAGGTCGGCGTCACCCTCGCCGGCTTCCTGTCCGCCGCCTTCGGTGCCAGCACCCTGGCCGAGCCGTTCAGCGACTGGCTGGTGCGCCGCGGCCTCCGCGAGGGCGTCGCCGACCCGCTGGCCCTGGTGCTGGTCACCGTCGCGATCAGCTACGTGTCCCTGGTCGTGGGGGAACTGACCCCCAAGCGGCTCGCACTGCAGCGCGCCGAGGGCTTCTCGCTGCTCGTCGCCCGGCCGCTGAACACCATCGCCCGGCTGTCCCGCCCGGTCATCTGGCTGCTGTCGGCGTCGACGAACGTGCTGGTCCGGTTGCTCGGCGGGGACCCGAAGGCCAGCGGTGAGGCGATCAGCCAGGAGGAGCTGCGCGACCTCGTCGCCGCGCACGAGTCGCTGTCCAGCGACGAGCGGAGGCTCATCGACGAGGTCTTCCGCGCCGGCGACCGCGAGGTGCGCGAGGTCATGACCCCGCGCACCGAGGTCGAGTTCCTCGACGCCTCGACGACGGTCAGCCGCGCCGCGCGGCAGGTCGCGGAGTCCGGCTGGTCGCGCTACCCGGTCGCCGGCCGCGACCAGGACGACGTCGTCGGGTTCGTGCACGTGCGCGACCTGCTGTTCCCCACGCACCCGGCCGGGCGCGCGGCGACCGTGGGCGACCTCGCCCGCGAGGTGAAGCGGCTGCCCGGCACCGCGGGCGTGCTGACGGCGCTGTCGGAGATGCGCCGGGAGAACCAGCACCTGGCGATCGTCGTCGACGAGTACGGCGGCACCGACGGGATCGTCACGCTCGAGGACCTCATCGAGGAGGTCATCGGGGAGATCTACGACGAGTACGACGAGGAGGTCGCCCCCGAGGACGGCGAGGAGCCCGGCGGTCCGCACGACGTCGACGGGCTGCTCAACCTGGACGACTTCGCGCAGGTCACCGGCCTGCGGCTGCCCGAGGGCCCGTACGAGACGGTCGCCGGCTACGTCCTCGCCGAGCTCGGCCGGCTGCCGGACGTCGGCGACGCCGTCGAGGTCGAGGGCCGCACGCTCACCGTCCTCGAGCTCGACGGACGGCGGATCGCCCGCCTGTCGGTCACCCGGGCGCCCGACGTCGAGCCGGCCGGGGAGGACACCCCGGCCGGCTGAGGCCGGTCAGCCCCGCTTCTGCGCGACCTCCCACGCGTCGCGCACGATGCCGGCCAGGTCGGGGTGCCGCGGCGTCCAGCCCAGGTCCGCCCGGATGCGGTCGCTGGAGGCCACCAGCTGCGCCGGGTCACCGGCCCGCCGGTCACCCACCTCCACCGGCACCGGGTGCCCGGTGACCTCGCGGACGGCGTCCACCACCTGCTGCACGGAGAACCCGGTGCCGTTGCCCAGGTTGTAGATCCGGTGCTCGCCCGGCTCCGGGGCGGTCAGCGCGAGCAGGTGCGCGTCGGCGAGGTCGGAGACGTGGATGTAGTCGCGGATGCAGGTGCCGTCCGGCGTCGGGTAGTCCTCGCCGTAGATCGTCATCGCCTCGCGCTTCCCGGCCGCCACCTGCAGCGCGATCGGGATGAGGTGGGTCTCGGTGGTGTGCCGCTCGCCCAGGCCGTACGCGGCGCCGGCCACGTTGAAGTACCGCAGGCTCACCGCGGCGAAGTCGTAGGCGGTCGCGTACGAGGTCAGCATCGCGTCGACGGCGAGCTTCGTGGCGCCGTAGGTGTTGGTCGGCCGCGTCTGCGCGTCCTCGCGGATCGGCACCTGCTCGGGCTCGCCGTAGGTGGCGGCGGTGGAGGAGAAGACGATCCGCCGGCAGTCGACCGCCCGCATCGCCTCGAGCAGCGCCAGCGACCCGCCGACGTTGTGCTCCCAGTAGATCTCCGGCCTGACCTGCGACTCGCCGACCAGGCTCTTCGCCGCGAAGTGCAGCACCGCCTCCGGCCGCACCTCGGCCAGCACCGGCGCCGAGTCCTGCAGCGTGGCCCGCACGAACCGGGCGCCCTCGGGCACCGCGTCGGCGTGCCCGGTCGACAGGTCGTCGAGCACGGTGACCTCGTGGCCGCCCTCGAGGAGGGCGGCGGTGACTACGCTGCCGATGTAGCCGGCCCCACCGGCGACGAGAACGCGCATGGGGCCACCCTAGGAGCCGTCGCCCGGGAGGACCTGTCCGTGGTGAGCGCACGTCCGGCGGTGCAGGCGCTGCCGGCCTACAAGCCCGGCCGCAACCCGGCCGACCTGGCGCGCGAGCTCGGCGTCGACCGCGCCGTGAAGCTGGCCAGCAACGAGGTGCCCTTCCCGCCGCTGCCGGCGGTCGTGCGGGCACTGGCGGAGACGGCGGGGGAGACCCACCGGTACCCCGACAACGGGGCCGCCGTCCTCACCGCCGCGCTGGCGGAGCACTACGGCGTCGACCCGGCGCAGGTGGTCCCCGGCTGCGGTGCGGTCATGCTCTGCCAGCAGCTCGCCCAGGCCTTCAACGACCCCGGGACGGCGATCGCCTTCGCCTGGCGCTCGTTCGAGATGTACCCGCTGCTGGCACAGGTCGCCGGCGCGCGCGGCGTCCAGGTGCCGCTGGTGCCCTCGGTCCCCGGCGGTGCCCCCGACACCCACGACCTCGACGCGCTGGCCGCCGCGGTGGACGACGACACCCGACTGCTGTTCGTGTGCAACCCCAACAACCCGACCGGCACCGCGGTCCGGCGGGCGGAGCTCGAGCGGTTCCTCGACCGGGTGCCCGGCACGGTGCTGGTCGTGCTCGACGAGGCCTACCGCGAGTTCGTCACCGACCCCGACGTGCCCGACGGCCTGGAGCTGATGCGCGGGCGCCCGAACGTCGCGGTGCTGCGCACGTTCTCCAAGGCCTGGGGCCTGGCCGGCCTGCGGGTCGGCTACCTGGTCGCGGAGGACCCCGCCGTCGCCGACGCCGTCCGCCGCACGCACGTGCCGTTCAGCGTCTCGGTGCTCGCCCAGGCCGCCGCCGTCGCCGCGCTCGGCAGCCAGGACGAGGTCCGCCGCCGCGTGGCCGCCGTCGTCGCCGAGCGCGACCGGCTCACCGCGGCCCTGCGCGGGCGCGGCCTGGCGGTGCCCGACAGCCAGGCCAACTTCGTGTGGCTGCCGCTGGGAGAGCCGTCCGCCGCGACCGCCGCGGCGCTGGAGGCCCGCGGCGTCATCACCCGGCCGTTCGCCGGCGAGGGGATCCGGGTGACCGTCGGCACGCCCGAGGAGGACGCCCTGTTCCTCGCCGCGCTCGACGACGTGCTCGCCGTCACGACCCCCGACACGGTGCGCCCCGGCGCGCCGGTCGCCTAGCGCCCGGCTGGTTTGATGGCCGTCGTGCCTCTTCCCCGTGTCCTGTCCGGCATCCAGCCGACGGCGGGCTCCTTCCACCTCGGCAACCACCTCGGTGCGCTCCGCCAGTGGGTCGCGCTGCAGGAGACGACCGAGGCCTTCTACTGCGTCGTCGACCTGCACGCGATCACGCTGCCGCAGGACCCCGAGGAGCTGCGCCGGAACACCCTGGTCTCGGCCGCCCAGCTGCTGGCCCTCGGCGTCGACCCGCAGCGCAGCACGCTGTTCGTGCAGAGCCACGTGCCCCAGCACCTGCAGCTGTCGTGGGTGCTCGAGTGCCTCACCGGCTTCGGCGAGGCCGGCCGGATGACGCAGTTCAAGGACAAGAGCCAGCGCGAGGGCACCGCCTCGGCCTCGGTCGGGCTGTTCACCTACCCGGTCCTCCAGGCCGCCGACATCCTCGTCTACCAGGCCGACCAGGTGCCGGTGGGTGAGGACCAGCGCCAGCACCTGGAGCTGACCCGGGACCTCGCCACCCGCTTCAACAGCCGCTTCGGCGAGACCTTCACCCTGCCGGAGACCCTCGTCCCGGCCGGCGGCGCGCGGATCATGGACCTGCAGTCGCCGGACAAGAAGATGAGCAAGAGCCTGCCGCCGGCCGGCTGCGTGTTCCTGCTCGACGACCCGAAGGTGACGGCGAAGAAGATCCGCTCGGCGGTCACCGACACCGGCCGGGAGATCGTGGCCGACCCGGTCAACAAGCCCGGGGTCACCAACCTGCTGGCCATCCACAGCGCGCTGTCGGGCACGCCGGTCGCGGAGCTCGAGGAGCGCTTCGCCGGGCGCGGCTACGGCGACCTGAAGAAGGAGCTCGCCGAGGTCGTCGCCGAGTTCGTGACGCCGGTCCGCGAGCGCACCAACGAGCTGCTCGACGACCGCGCCGAGCTCGAGCGGCTGCTGGCCGCCGGTGCCGCCCGGGCGCGCGAGGTGGCCGCGGGGACCGTCCGCGCGGTCTACGAGCGGGTCGGCTTCCTGGCACCGGTGGCGGAGTCGTGAACGACGACACCTTCGTCCCGCGCAGCCGTGTGGCGCCGCCGGAGACCGCCGTCGTCGGGGTCCTGGTGCCGATCCCCGAGCCGTGGGCGCAGCTGCTGACCGACTGGCGCGCCAAGGTGGGCGACCCGCAGGCGGGCTTCGTGCCGCCGCACGTCACGCTGCTGCCGCCCACCGAGGTGCCCTGCGTCGAGCGGGCGGCCATCACCGAGCACCTGGGGCGCGTCGCCGCGGCGCACCCGCCCTTCGACATGCACCTGTCGGGCACCGGCACGTTCACGCCGGTCTCGGACGTCGTGTTCGTCGCCGTCGCGCGCGGCATCGGCAACTGCGAGCTGCTGGCCACCGACGTCCGGTCCGGCCCGCTGGCCCGCTCGCTGACCTACCCGTACCACCCGCACGTGACCGTGGCCCACGACGTGCCGGGCGACATGCTCGAGCTGGCCTACACCAGCCTCGGCGACCTCTCCGCGGAGTTCCGCGTCACCTCGTTCACCGAGTTCGAGCAGACCCCGGAGGGCACCTGGGCGGTCGCCCGCGAGTACCCGCTCACCGGCCCGCCGCACTAGGCCCCCGCGCGGCACCCCCTGCCAGGGACCAGACTCGGACCGGTGGGTGGACCCCGGGACGGACGGCCGCGCGCCGCCGACGTCGTCCGCGCGCCCTGGTCCCGCATCGCCGGCCTCGGCTCCCGGATCACCGCCGTCGTCGACGCCCAGCGCCGCCGCCGGCCCTGGTTCGACCACCTGGCCCGCGCCGGCGGGCGCTACACCCGGACCCAGGGCGACCTCATGGCCGCCGGCGTCACCTACTTCGTGTTCCTCGGGCTGTTCCCGGTGCTGCTGCTGGTCGCGTCGGTCATCGCGCTGGTGCTCTCCGGGGACGCGCTGCTGCAGAAGGAGCTCTACGGCGCCATCCGCGACGCGTTCCCCGACGAGACCGGGGAGCAGATCGTCCGGGAGCTGCGCTCGGCCGTCAGCGCGGCCGGCCTCACCGGCCTGATCGGCGTCGCGGGCTTCCTCTACGCCGGGCTGCGTGCGATGGACAAGCTGCGGATCGGCATGGAGCGCATCTGGAAGGGGACGGTCGACGAGCCGGAGTTCTGGCGGGACAACCTCGCCGACCTCGTCGCGCTGGTCGCCCTCGGCGCGGCCGGGCTGGCCAGCATCGGCCTGACCGGGTTCGCCACCCAGGCCGCCGACGGCGTCCTGACGGTCTTCGGCGTCGAGGACGCGCCCGGCTGGGGCGCCGTCAGCAGCGTGCTCGGCATCGTGCTCGCCTTCACCGGCGACGTCCTGGTGTTCCTGTGGCTGCTGCGGGTGGTGCCCTCGACGTCGCACCCGCTGCGGCTGCTGCTGCCCGGTGCGCTCTTCGGCGCGGCCGGCTTCGAGCTGATGAAGCTGGCCGGCAGCCTCTACCTGTCCCTGATCTCCGGCAGCGTCACCTCGTCGGCGTTCGGCGGCGCGGTCGGCATCCTCGTCTGGATCAACCTCGTGGCCCGCTTCGCGTTCTTCACCGCGGCGTGGACGGCGACCCTCCCGGCCCTGGAGCGGACGGTCCCGACCGCCCCGGAGGTCCCCGCCGGTCCCGAGCGCCCCGCCGGGCCTGTGGACCCGCCGGTCCCCGCGGAGCCCGGCGCACCGCCCGCCGCCGGCCGATGAGCGTCGCGGCCACCACCGCGACCGCCGCCGCGCCGAGCGCCACCGCGCCCAGGGCCGGCGGGCCGTCGTCGGCCGGGGGAGCCGGGTCCGCCGGGCCGGCGGCGACCTCCGCCGGCCCGGCGGGGGAGGGGGCGGCGGTCGTCGTCGGCTCGGGAGGGACGACGTCGGCGGCGGAGTCGACCAGGGTGCCGACGCCGCCCAGCGACGGCGGCACCGTGAAGCCCCAGTCGAGCAGCAGCGCGGCCTGGTCGGAGGCCCGGCGCGGCACGTTCTCGGTGCCCATGACGCTGACCACCAGCCGCCGCCCGTCGCGCTCGGCGGCGGTGACGAAGGTGTGCCGGGCGGCGTCGGTGAAGCCGGTCTTGCCGCCCAGGGTCCCCGGGTAGCCGGCCAGCGGGTTCTCGTTCTGGATCTGGAAGCCGGGCGAGCGGCCCTCGACGCCGGGCATCTGCGCCGTCGGCGTCAGCAGGATCCCGGCGGTGAACGGGTCGGCGACCAGCGCCCGGAAGAACAGCGCGAGGTCGTAGGGCGAGGAGGACTGGCCGGCGACGTCGAGGCCCGACGGCGAGCCCGCGACCGTGTCGAAGGCGCCCATCTCCAGGGCGGTGGCGTTCATCGCGTCCACGGTGGCCGCCGTCCCGCCGAACGCCCGGGCCAGCGCGTTGGCCGCGTCGTTGCCCGACTGCATCACCAGCGCCTGGAACAGCAGCCCGACCGGGTAGTGGCCGCCGACGACGATCCCGACCTTGCTGCCCTCCATCGCCTCGTCCTCGACGGTGCCGGCGACCACCGCCGCCGGGTCCAGCCGGTGGGCCAGGGTGAGCAGCGTCAGCGTCTTGAGCGTGCTCGCCGGGTAGTAGCGGCCGTGCGGGTCGCGGGCGGCCAGGACGTCGCCGGTGCCGGCGTCGGCCACGAGCCACCCGGCCGCGACGACGTCGGCCGGCAGCGGTGGCGCGCCGTCGACGACGACCGTGCCGCGGGTGTCCAGGCCCTCCCCGCCCACGGTGACCCCACCGGGGCCCTCGCCCTGCGGCGGGCCGCCGGGCAGCGGCGCGGTCGGGGTCGGGGCGGCGGGGTCGGCGGTGGGCCGCGCGGGGTCCGGGGCGGCCACCGCCGGGCCGCCCCCGAGGAGGACGGCCAGCACGGCCAGGACGGCCGCGAGCGCACCCCGTCGTCGCCGCACGAGGGGACGCTAGCCCCGGCGGGGGCACCTGCGGGGACCGGGCGCAGTGGCGGGGGCCACGGATCCGGGCCGCTTCACAACGATCCCGTCTCGGTCCGCCGCAGGCATGGCGGCCTGCCCGGAGACCGCGGTTAGCGTGCCGGGGTCGTCCACGTCCGGGCGGCCGCCCGCGGGCGGCCGCGACCAGGACCCACGGGAGCGCCCTCCGCGTCCTGCGCGGGCAGCTCCCTCCAGAGAGGAGATCGTCTTGCGCCGAGCGCGGAAGATGAAGGCCGCAGCGCTGCTGCTGGCCGGCAGCATGGCCCTGGCGGCCTGTGCCAGCGACGAGCCCGCCGCCGGTGGCGGCGGCGAGGGTGGCGGCACCGCCACCGAGGAGCTGCGCGTCGGCCTCGCCTACGACACCGGCGGCCGCGGTGACCGGTCGTTCAACGACTCCGCCTACGCCGGTGCGTCGGCGGCCGTCGAGGCCCTCGGCGGCGAGCTGCAGGAGCTCAGCCCCAACGACGACGCCTCCAACCGCGCCGAGCTGCTCACCCAGCTGGCCGAGCAGGGCTTCAACCCGGTCATCGCCGTCGGCTTCAACTACGACGACGTCATCGCCGAGGTCGCGCCGCAGTTCCCCGACACCACGTTCGCGCAGGTCGACGGGTCCAACGAGGACGGCGCCAAGGGCGACAACGTCACCGGGCTGGTCTTCGCCGAGGAGCAGGGGTCGTTCCTGGCCGGCGTCGCCGCCGCGCTGAAGAGCGAGAGCGCCCACATCGGCTTCGTCGGCGGCGTGGAGAGCCCGCTGATCGAGAAGTTCGAGGCCGGCTACGTGGCCGGTGCCCAGGCGGTCAACCCGCAGATCGTCATCGACCGGCAGTACATCTCGCCGGCCGGTGACTTCAGCGGCTTCAACGACCCGGCCCGCGGCCAGATCGTCGCCCAGGGCATGTACGACGCCGGGGCCGACATCGTCTACCACGCGGCCGGTGGCTCGGGTGTCGGCGTCTTCCAGGCCGCCGCGAGCGCCGGCAAGCGCGCCATCGGCGTCGACTCCGACCAGTACCAGACGGTCGACGACCCGGCGCTGCAGGCCGTGATCATGACCTCGATGCTCAAGCGGGTCGACAACGCGGTGGAGGCGTTCATCAACGAGTTCTCCGAGGGCACCGTGGAGGGCGCTGCCGACGTCCGCTACGACCTGGAGGGCGAGGGCGTGGGCCTGTCCACGTCGGGCGGCTACATCGACGACATCCAGCAGGACATCGACGGGTACGCGCAGCAGATCATCGACGGCACCATCACGGTCCCGACGACGATCGAGTGACCCTCGTGCGGGTCTGCCCGCACGACTGATCCACCCTGCGACGCGGGCCCGGGCGGGAACGCCCGGGCCCGCGGTGCGCCGGGGCCGCCCCGGGCTCGGACGGAGCCCGGTGGGTAGGGCACCATACGCACGGCCCCAGGGCCCCGAAGCCCGGCGCAGCGGCTGATCCCGCGCGCCGGAGCCGTCCGAAGTGACCTCCCGCCCACCGGCGGGCCACAGCGAGGAGATGCCGGCATGGCACCAGCGGACTCGCCAGCAGACAGTCCGGCGGCGGGTGACGTCCCCCTCGCCGTCGAGCTGCGCGGGATCACCAAGCGCTTCCCCGGCGTGGTGGCGAACCGGGACATCGAGCTGCGGGTCCGTCGCGGCGAGGTGCACGCCATCGTGGGCGAGAACGGCGCCGGCAAGTCGACGCTGATGAAGACCCTCTACGGCGAGCACCGCCCCGACGAGGGGCAGGTCCTCGTCGACGGCCGCGAGGTGACCTTCCGCAGCCCGGCCGACGCCATCGCGGCGGGCATCGGCATGGTCCACCAGCACTTCATGCTGGCCGACAACTTCACCGTCCTGGAGAACGTCGTCCTCGGCAGCGAGCCCACCCGGCGCGGCCGGCTGGACCTCGCCGAGGCGCGCCGCCGGATCACCGACATCTCCGACCGCTACTCCCTCGGACTGCGGCCCGACGCGCTGGTCGAGGACCTCGGCGTCGGCGACCGGCAGCGGGTCGAGATCGCCAAGGTCCTCTACCGCAACGCGCGGACCCTGATCCTCGACGAGCCGACCGCCGTGCTCGTGCCGCAGGAGGTCGACGAGCTGTTCGCCAACCTCGCCGAGCTCAAGCGCGAGGGCCTGACGGTCATCTTCATCTCGCACAAGCTCGACGAGGTGCGCCGCGTCGCCGACTCGATCACGGTCATCCGGCGCGGCACCACGGTCGGCACGGCCGACCCGAGGACGACGACGGCCAGGCAGCTGGCCGAGCTGATGGTCGGCGCCGAGCTGCCCACCCCGGAGACCCGCGAGTCCACCGTCCGCGAGACCCCCGTGCTGCAGCTGACCGGCGTCACCGTCACCGACGTGGGGCACCGCCCCGTGGTGGACGACGTCACGCTCACCGTGCGGGAGGGCGAGGTCGTCGGCATCGCCGGGGTCGAGGGCAACGGCCAGGCCGAGCTCGTCGACGCGATCATGGGGCTGCGCCCGCTGGCTGCCGGGTCGGTCGTCCTCGGGACGGAGGACGTCACCGGCTGGAGCACCCGCGCCCGCCGGGAGGCCGGCGTCGGCTTCATCCCCGAGGACCGGCACCGCCAGGGCATGCTGCTGGACGCGCCGCTCTGGGAGAACCGCATCCTCGGCCACCAGACCCGCCCGCCGGCCGTGAAGGGGCCCTTCATCGACCGGCGCGGCGCCCGCGCCGACACCGCGCGGATCATGCGGGAGTACGACGTGCGCGCGCCCGGTCCGGACACGCTGGCCGTCGCCCTCTCCGGCGGCAACCAGCAGAAGCTGATCGTCGGGCGCGAGATGAGCGCCGCGCCGCGGCTGCTGATCGCCGCCCACCCGACCCGCGGCGTCGACGTCGGCGCCCAGTCGGTGATCTGGGAGCTGCTCAAGGACGCCCGCGCGGAGGGACTCGGGATCGTGCTCGTCTCCGCCGACCTCGACGAGCTCATCGGCCTGTCGGACACGCTGCACGTCATGCTCCGCGGCCGGCTGGTGGCCACCCTCGACCCGCGGCGGGTGACCCCCGAGGAGCTCGGCGGGCACATGACCGGCGCGCGGACGACGGCGGGTGCGGCGTGAACGGCGTCCTCCGCCGGGTGGGGCTCTCCCTGCTGGGCCCGGTGCTCGCGGTCCTGGTCGCCCTGGTCATCTCCGCGGTGGTCATCGCCCTCATCGGCCAGAACCCGTTCGAGGCGTTCGGGGTGATGGTCGACCTCGGCACCACCCCCTCGCAGCAGGTGCAGTCGATCGTCGTGATCCTCAACCGGGCGGTGCCGCTGTTCCTCGCCGGGCTGGCCGTCGCGGTCGCGTTCCGGATGGGCCTGTTCAACATCGGCGTCGAGGGTCAGTACCGGCTGGCCACCATCCTGGCCGCCGCGGTCGGCGCGGCCGTCGTGCTGCCGGGCCCGCTGCACGTGCTGCTCGTCGTGGTCGTCGCGATGGTGGTCGGGGCGCTGTGGGCCGGCATCGTCGGCGTGCTCAAGGTGACCCGCGGCGTCAGCGAGGTCATCAGCTCGATCATGCTCAACTTCATCGCGCTGGGCCTGGCGTCGTTCCTGCTGACCGGCCCGCTGCGGGGCAGCCCGCCGGGCGCCTCGATCATCACGACCGCGGAGATCCCCGAGTCCGGCCGCTTCCCGAGCCTCAACGGGCTGCTCACCGGGCTGGGCCTGGCCGCGCCGCGCAGCGGTCTCTACGGCTTCCTGCTGGTCGCGATCGTGGTGGGGGTCGTCGTCGCGGTGCTGATCAAGCGCACCCGCTTCGGGTTCGACCTGCGCGCCACCGGCCTGTCGCCCTCCGCGGCCACCGCCAGCGGCGTCGACGCCCGGCGCATGGTCGTGAAGACCATGCTCATCTCCGGCGCGATCGCCGGCCTGATCGGCCTGCCCGACCTGCTCGGCTCGCAGTACGACTACGGCACCGAGTTCACCGCCGGCCTCGGCTTCCTCGGCATCGCCGTCGCCCTGCTGGGCCGCAGCACCCCGGTGGGCATCGCGCTGGCCGCGCTGCTGTTCGCCTTCCTCGACCGGGCGGCACTGCCCCTGCAGTTCGCCGACATCCCGTCCTCGGTCGTCACGATCATCCAGGGCACGATCGTGCTCGCCGTCGTGATCGCCAACGAGATCGCCCGGCGGCTGGCGCTGCGCTCGGCCGAGCGGGCCGGCGCGTCGGCCGGTCCGGGACCGGACGGCGGCGGGGACGGAGCGGTGCCGCCGCCTCCCGCCCCGGACGGCGGGCAGCAGGTCCGCGCCGGTGTGCCCGGGGACCAGCAGGGAGCACGAGCATGAGCACGACGGCGACGACCCGTACCGGTCAGCCCAGCCGCGGCCCGCTGACCGACCTGCTGACCGGCGGCGGCCCGGCGCGGCGGGTGCTGTGGGTGCTCGTCGGGCTGTGGCTGCTGTTCTCGCTGGTCCGCGTCGTCTCGGGCGAGCAGGAGCTCACCTCGTCCTCGACGCTCCGGGCCGCGCTGCTGCTCGCCGTCCCCATCGGCCTGGCGGCGCTCGGCGGGCTGTGGTCCGAGCGCGCGGGCGTGGTGAACATCGGCCTCGAGGGGATGATGGTCCTCGGCACCTGGGGCGCGGGCTGGGCCGGCTACCAGTGGGGCTGGGCCGGCGCGGTCATCGGCGGCGTGGTCTTCGGCGCGGCCGGCGGTCTGCTGCACGCGGTCGCCACGGTGACGTTCGGCGTCGACCACGTGGTCTCCGGCGTCGCGATCAACATCCTCGCCGAGGGCGTCGTCCGCTTCCTGTCCGAGCTGCTGTTCAACGAGGAGACCGGCGGCGGCCCGACGCAGTCGCCGTCCCTGGCCAGCGACCCGCCGTCGTTCTCGCTGCCGGTGCTGTCCTCGGGACCGGACCTGCTCGGCGACCTGGAACGGCAGCACTGGTTCCTGGTCAGCGACCTGGCCGGCCTGCTGCGCGGGCTGACCAGCGGCGTGGGACTGCTGACCCTGCTCGCCGTGCTCCTGGTCCCGGTGTCGTACCTGCTGCTGTGGCGGACGGCCTTCGGCCTGCGGCTGCGCTCGTGCGGCGAGAACCCGGCCGCCGCGGACTCCCTGGGCGTGCCGGTCTACCGGCTGAAGTACCTCGCCGTGGTCGTCTCCGGCGCGCTGGCCGGCCTCGGCGGCGTCTTCCTCGTGTTCGTCGCGGGCATCTACCGCGAGGGTCAGACCGGTGGCCGAGGCTTCATCGGCCTGGCCGCCCTGATCTTCGGCAACTGGCGTCCCGGCGGGCTGGCGGCCGGGGCGGGCCTGTTCGGGTTCGCCGACGCGCTGCAACTGCGCAGCCAGACCGCGGTGGTGGCCCTGCTGCTGCTCATCGCCGTCCTCCTCGCCGTCCTGGCGGTCGTGCAGGCGCGGCGCGGGAGGTGGCTGGTCGCCGGGATCGCCGGGGTCTTCGCCGCCGCCTCGCTGGTCGGGTTCCTCACCATCGACCGGCTGCCGGAGGGGATCGTCTTCTTCACCCCGCACCTGACCACGCTGCTGGTGCTGTCGCTGGCGTCCCAACGGCTGCGGATGCCCAAGGCCGACGGGCTGGTCTACCGAAGAGGAGAGCACTAGATGGCGGACGTCGACTGGGACGCGCTGCGCGGCGCGGCCCGGGAGGCCATGACGCACGCCTACGCGCCGTACTCGCGGTTCCCCGTGGGCGTGGCCGGGCTGGTCGACGACGGCCGGGTGGTCACCGGCTGCAACGTCGAGAACGCCAGCTACGGCTTGGGCCTGTGCGCCGAGTGCGGGATGGTCAGCGACCTCGCCCGCACCGGCGGCGGCCGGCTGGTCGCGGTGGCCTGCGTCGGCGGGGACGGGCAGCCGCTCATGCCGTGCGGCCGGTGCCGGCAGCTGCTGTGGGAGCACGGCGGCGCCGACATGCTCATCGAGACGGTGTCACTGGGCATCGTGCCGATGCGCGAGGTGCTGCCCGACGCCTTCGGCCCCGACGACCTGGTCGCCGCGGCGGAGCGGGGGCAGGGCTGATGGCCGCGTTCGACGCCATCGACGTGCTGCGCGCCAAGCGCGACGGCGACCGGCTCACCGACGAGCAGATCCGCTGGGTGATCAGCGCCTACACCGACGGCACGATCCCCGACGAGCAGATGAGCGCGCTGCTCATGGCGGTGTTCTTCCGGGGCATGTCCGCCGGCGAGCTCTCGGTGTGGACGCAGGCGATGATCGACTCCGGCGAGCGCAAGGACCTGTCCCCGCTGGGCCGGCCGACCGCCGACAAGCACTCCACCGGCGGCGTCGGCGACAAGACCACCCTGCCGCTCGCGCCGCTGGTCGCCGCCTGCGGCGTCGCGGTGCCGCAGCTGTCGGGCCGGGGCCTGGGCCACACCGGCGGCACGCTGGACAAGCTCGAGTCGATCCCCGGCTGGCGGGCCGACGTGCACGAGGAGGCCTACCTGCGGCAGCTCGCCGAGGTGGGCGCGGTGATCTGCGCCGCCGGGCACGACCTCGCGCCGGCGGACAAGAAGCTCTACGCGCTGCGCGACGTGACCGCGACGGTCGAGTCGATCCCGCTGATCGCCAGCTCGATCATGAGCAAGAAGATCGCCGAGGGCGCGGACGCGCTGGTGCTCGACGTCAAGACCGGCTCGGGGGCGTTCATGAAGGACCCCGAGTCCTCCCGCGAGCTGGCCCGCACCATGGTCGGCCTCGGCGAGGCGGCCGGGGTGAGCACCGTGGCGCTGGTGACCGCGATGGACCGGCCGCTGGGCCGCGCCGCCGGCAACGCCGTCGAGGTCGCCGAGTCGGTGGAGGTCCTCGCCGGCGGCGGCCCCGCCGACGTCGTCGAGCTGACCCTGGCCCTGGCGCGGGAGATGCTCACCGGCGCCGGGCGCCCCGACGTCGACCCCGCCGACGCGCTGCGCGACGGCCGGGCGATGGACGTGTGGCGGCGGATGGTCGCCGCGCAGGGCGGCGACCCCGACGCGCCGCTGCCGCAGCCGGCGGAGAAGCACGTGGTGACCGCCCCGGCCACCGGCACGCTCACCCGCCTGGACGCCTACGCCCTGGGCGTCGCCGCCTGGCGGCTGGGCGCCGGCCGCGCACGCAAGGAGGACCCGGTCTCCGCAGCCGCCGGCGTCACCTGGACGGCGACGGTGGGGGAGCGGGTGACCGAGGGCCAGCCGCTGCTCGAGCTGCACACCGACGACGCCGCGCGCATCCCGCGGGCGCTGGAGGCGCTGGAGGGTGCGCTCGGCGTCGACACCGGCGACGAGCCGCTGCCCCTGCTGATCGACCGCATCTCCGCCTGAGGGGCCCTCCTGCCCCACCCCAGAAGGACCCCGTCCTCCTCACCCCTCGCAGGCTCGCGGTGAGCCTCGGGACGGGGCCGGCGGCGGGCCCCCGCAGGAGGGCCGGGCCAGGGCGGTCGGCGCGGGGCCGCGATCGGAGAGGACACTGGGTCCTCGTGACCAGCACGTCCGCGGTACCGACCTCCACCGCCGCCCCGCGCGCCGGGGAGCCCCTCGATCCGGACGCGGCGATCTCCGTCCGCGGGCTGGTGAAGCGCTACGGCACCGCGACCGCCGTCGACGGCCTGGACCTCGACATCCGGCGCGGCGAGATCTTCGCGCTGCTCGGCCCCAACGGCGCCGGCAAGACGACGACGGTCGAGATCTGCGAGGGCTTCCGCGACCGCGACGGCGGCGAGGTGCGGGTGCTCGGCACCGACCCGGCCTCGGGCGGGCGCCGGTGGAAGGCGCAGCTGGGCATCGTGCTGCAGTCCGGCGCCGGGGACAGCCAGCTGACCTGCCGCGAGCTGTTGCGCGCGCAGGCGTCCTACTACCCCGACCCGCGCGACCCCGACGAGGTGCTCGAGCTGGTCGGGCTGACCGGGAAGGCCCGCGCCCGCGGCCGCTCGCTGTCGGGCGGCCAGCGCCGCCGGCTCGACGTCGCGCTCGGCATCGTCGGCCGCCCCTCGCTGCTGTTCCTCGACGAGCCGACCACCGGCTTCGACCCCGAGGCGCGGCGGCAGTTCTGGTCGCTGATCCGCTCGCTGCGCGACCTCGGCACCACGATGCTGCTCACCACCCACTACCTGGACGAGGCCGAGGCACTGGCCGACCGGGTCGGCGTCATCGCGCACGGGCGGCTGGCCGAGGTCGCCGTCCCCTCGGAGCTGGGCGGCCGCGGGCGTGCGCCGGCGGTGGTCAGCTGGACCGAGGACGGCGTCCGGCACAGCGAGGCCACCGCGACCCCGACGGCGTTCGTCTCCGCGCTGTCCGCCCGCTTCCCCGGCGAGGTGCCCGACCTGGCGGTGGCCCGCCCGACCCTCGAGGACGTGTACCTGCAGATGATCGGGGAGGCCCGCGCGTGAGCGCCGGAACCGTCACCCGGGGGCGGACGGCGCTGCCGTCGCTGCCCGCCGTCTACCGCTCCCGCGCCGGGGTGGAGCTCAAGGAGTTCTTCCGGCAGCGCGAGTCGGTGGTGTTCACCCTCGTCTTCCCCGTGCTGCTGCTCGTGGTGTTCGGCGCGGTGCTCGACTACGACCTCGGCAGCGGGGTCAGCTTCGTCCAGTACTTCCTGGCCGGTGTGATCGCCGCCGGCATCCTCGGGGCCAGCCTGCAGAACATGGCGATCTCGATCGCCACCGAACGCGCCGACGGCACGCTCAAGGGCCTCTACGGCACCCCGATGCCGCGCAGCGCCTACTTCGTCGGCAAGGTCGTGCAGGTCCTCGCCGTCACGGTGCTGATCATCGTGGTCCTGCTGGCGGTCGGGGCGGTCTTCTACGACGTCGACCTGCCCTCGGGCCGCGACTGGCTGACCTTCGCCTGGGTGACCGCGCTCGGCGCCGCGGCGTGCACGCTGCTCGGCATCGCCGTGTCCAGCCTCGCGCGCAACGGCCGGTCGGCGTCGGCCACGGTCACGCCGATCGCCCTGGTGCTGCAGTTCATCTCCGGCGTCTTCTTCCAGTTCAGCCAGGTGCCGGGCTGGATGCAGACGGTCGCGTCGCTGTTCCCGCTCAAGTGGATGGCGCAGGGCCTGCGCTCGGTCTTCCTCCCCGACGCGCTCGCCGCGCAGGAGCCGGCCGGGTCCTGGGAGCTCGGGCGGGTGGCGCTGGTGCTGGCCGTGTGGTGCGCCGCCGGTCTGGTGCTCTGCGTCCTGACCTTCCGCTGGCAGGAGCGCGGCACGAGATAGCGTCGGGTGGTGCCCGCACCACTCGACGCCGACTCGGTCCGCCGCGCGCCCAAGGTCCTCCTGCACGACCACCTCGACGGCGGGCTGCGTCCGCAGACGGTGCTCGAGCTCGCCGACGAGGCGGGCTACCGCGCCCTCCCCGCCCACGACGCGGAGGCGCTGGGGACCTGGTTCCGGGAGGCCGCCGACTCCGGCTCGCTGGTGCGGTACCTGGAGACGTTCGCGCACACCGTCGGGGTGATGCAGCGGCCCGAGGCGGTGCGGCGGGTGGCCCGCGAGTGCGCCCTCGACCTCGCCGCCGACGGCGTCGTGTACGCCGAGGTCCGCATGGCGCCGGAGCTGGTGACGGCGGGCGGCACCCCGATCGAGGAGGCCGTGGAGGCGATCCTCGACGGGTTCGCCGCGGGCAGCGCCGAGGCGGCCGTGGCGGGGACGCCGATCACGGTCGGCGCGCTGCTGTGCGCGATGCGGCAGGAGGACCGCTGGGAGGAGGTCGCCGGCCTCGTCGTCCGGTACCGGGACGCCGGCGTCGTCGGCTTCGACCTGGCCGGGCCGGAGATCGGCTTCCCGCCGGACCGGATCCCCGGGGCGATCGCGCTGCTCGACCGCGCCGGCGCGCACCGCACCGTCCACGCCGGCGAGGCGGCCGGCGTCGACAGCATTCGGGCCGCGCTGGACGGCGCCCGCGCCGAGCGGCTCGGCCACGGCGTGCGGATCGCCGACGAGGTGCCGATGGAGGGCCCGCTCGGCCCGCTGGCGCGGCGGGTCCTCGACGAGCAGGTGCCGCTGGAGGTCGCGCCGTCGTCGAACGTGCAGACCGGCGCCTACCCCTCGATCGCGCGGCACCCGGTGGGTCGGCTGCACCGGCTGGGCTTCGCCGTCACGGTGAACACCGACAACCGGCTCATGAGCGGCGTCTCGGTGACCAGCGAGCTGACCGACGTCGCCGCCGCCCACGGCTGGGGCTGGGACGACCTCCAGACGGTCACCGAGCGGGCGCTGGCCGCGGCGTTCACCGACGACGCCGAGCGGGCCCGGCTGCTCGACGACGTCGTCCGCCCGGGGTACGCCGCCCTCCGCGGGTGATCACGGCCACCGCCCGCTGCGGAAGGGCGGACCGGCCGCCGCTGTTACCGTGGGTGTGCCGGCACTCGCCGGACATCCTCCCGGACGGTCCGTCCGGGCATGAGCGCATCCGTGCAGATCCGCCGCGTCCCACGACGCCCGCGATCGCCAGTGAGGACGCCGACTGACGGCGCCCGCGCACCACCACGGGACGCGCCCGAGCTGTATCGGAGTCCCCACCCCCGCATGACCACGTCCGACACCGTCGACGTCCAGAGCACCCTCGACACCCCCGCCCCGGCGGGCCCCACGTTCGCCCAGCTGGGCCTGCCCCAGCAGCTGGTGACCGCCCTCGAGCGGCGCGGCATCCGCGCGCCCTTCGCCATCCAGGCCTCCGTCCTGCCCGACGCCCTCACCGGGCGCGACGTGCTGGGCAAGGCGGCGACCGGGTCCGGCAAGACCCTGGCCTTCGGCCTGCCGATGCTCGCCCGCATGGGCCTCACCGCCCGCCGCGGCCCCCGCGCCCCGCGCGCGCTGGTGCTCGTGCCCACGCGCGAGCTCGCCCAGCAGGTCTCCGACAACCTGGCCCCGCTCGGCCAGGCCGTCGGTGCCCAGTTCGCCACCGTCTACGGCGGCGCCTCGATGGGGCGCCAGATCTCCCAGCTGCGCCGCGGCGTCGACGTCGTCGTCGCCACCCCCGGCCGGCTGCAGGACCTGATCGGCCAGCGCGAGGTCACCCTCGCCGACGTCGAGGTCAGCGTCGTCGACGAGGCCGACTTCATGTCCGACCTCGGCTTCCTGCCCGTCGTGCAGGAGCTGCTCGACCAGACCCGTCCCGACGCCCAGCGGCTGCTGTTCTCGGCCACGCTGGACGGCGAGGTGGACACGCTGGTCCGCCGCTACCTGACCGACCCCGCGCGGCACGAGGTCAAGCGCGCCGGCGACGACGCCCCGCCGGCCGAGCACCTGGCCTACAGCGTCGCCTTCCGCGACAAGGTGCCGGTGACCCAGGAGCTGGCCGCGCGGCCGGGCCGCACGATCGTGTTCGCCCGCACCCAGCTCGGCGTCGACCGGCTCACCGAGAACCTGCAGGCCGTCGGCATCAAGGCCGAGGCGATCCACGGCGGGCTGCCGCAGTCGGCCCGCCGGCGGGCGCTCGAGGCGTTCACCGACGCCCGCAGCCCCGTGCTGGTGGCCACCGACGTCGCCGCCCGCGGCATCCACGTCGACGACGTCTCGCTGGTCCTGCACTACGACCCGCCGGCCGACCACAAGACCTACCTGCACCGCTCGGGCCGCACCGCCCGCGCCGGCGCCGGCGGCGTCGTGGTCTCGCTGCTGCTGCCCGACCAGGTCGGTCAGGCCAAGCGGCGGTTCCGGCAGGCGAAGGTGGACCCGCAGGTCGACCGCATCCGGCCGGGCGACGCCCCGATCGCCGAGCTCGTCGCCAGCGGCGTGCCGGTGGAGCCGGTCGAGCGGCCGGCCCGCGAGTTGCGCCGCCCGCACGGCGGCCCCGGCGGCCGGCGTCCGCGCCGCGACGGCGACCGGCCCCGCCGCTCCTACGGCGAGGGCGACCGCGGCCGCCGTGACGACCGGCCGCGCCGGCCCTCCGGCGACCGCGACCGCTACCGCGGCCCCGGCGAGGGCCACCGCGGCGGGCGGTCCGACCGCCCCGCGCCCGCGCGCGACTGACGGAGGACCCCGCGTCCCCCCACCGCTGGCACGCCCGCGGCGGGTCCCTGACGCGGGGCGTTCCAGCACCTCACCACGGCCGGTCCCGGGACTCCCGGGGCCGGCCGCTGTGCTGTTCCGTGGTCGCTCGTGCTCTGCCCCCACCCGTGGGCAGAGCACGAAGGGGAGAGGCGGAGTGCTCCGCTGGACGCTCGTGCTCTGCCCCCACCCGTGGGCAGAGCACGAGCTCACGGCAGGGAGGTCCCGGCCGCCTGGCCGTGCCCGGGTGCGGAGCCCGGGGCACGTCCGTCAGTGGCGGAAGACCAGCGCCCCGCCGACCTGGGCGACGACCTCGTCCCAGGCCTCCCGCAGCGGAGCGGCGTCCTCGGCGCGCAGGGTGGCGCCGGGCTCCCGCTCGCCGCGCGCCACCGCCCGGCCCAGCGGCGCGGTGGGGGCGAGCAGCTCGTCGACCCGGGTGAGGCCCGCGTACTCGGCGACGTCGCGCACGCCCTCGACCGGCTGGGCGAACACCCGGTGGTCGACCAGGCCCGCCGCGCCCCCGGCCACCTCGGCGAGCACCTCGGACAGCTCGGTGAGGTCGTAGCGGTCCTGCTCGGCCGGCAGCGGCATGACGTCGGTGTCGGCCACCTCGGGCCAGGATGCGATCTCGGTGAGGTCGTGCTGCTCGTCGCCGGCGCAGAACCGGGCGAGGTCGGCCGGGGTGTCGAACAGGTAGACCTCGCCGTCGCGGCCGAGGAACCGGGCGACGTCCTCCACGTAGCAGCGCAGCGTCACGCCGGCGCCCTCGGGGACGACGAGCTCGACCGGGAGGATGCCGACGGCCTCCCAGAACTCCGCCGCCGCGGTGACCGCGGCGGGGGTGGCGGTGATCCGGCTGCCGCCGCGGATGGTGCTCACCCCGGCGGTGGCCGCCTCCGCCGGTGCGGCGGCCACCGCGCCCGCGGCCGGGCGGTCGCCCGAGCCGTCCGGGCCCCGCGCGACGGTGGCCCCCGCGCCGCGGCCGGCGCGCGCGGCCTCGGACGGGTCCTCGTCGGTCAGGTCCTCGTCGGTCAGCTCCTCGTCGTCGGTCTCGTCCTCGTCGGCGGCCGAGGGGTAGGCCTCCAGGGTGGTGGTGCCGGCGCCGGTCCAGTCGAGGTGCGCCGAGAGCTCCTCGAGGACGTCCTCCCACAGCTCGTCGAGCGCGCCGCCGACGCCGATCCAGGCGTCCTCGCCCGAGCGGCCGACGAACGCGTCGACCCCGAGGCCGAGCGACCCGATCTCCGGCCGGGCCACCAGCTCGGCGAGGGAGGGGAACTCGGTCTCCTCGTCGGTGTCCTCGTCGGTGTCCTCGTCGGTGTCCTCGTCGGTGTCCTCGTCGGCGTCCTCGTCGTCGTCCGCGCCGGCCCGCGAGGAGGTCGCGCCGTCCTCGTCGTCGTCCCCGGCGGTGTCCAGGCACTCGGCCAGCCGGCTGACGATGTCGATGGTGGCCGCGAGCTCCTCGACCGCCCACCGGTCCGGGTTCTCGGCGGCGATGTCGTAGACGCCGTCGAGGTCGTAGCGGTGGTCGTCGTCGGGCGTCAGGTCCGCCGCGCCCAGCCCGACCACGACCGGCCAGACCGGGTGGTCGGCGAGGTCGTGGTCGGTGGCGGTGCGGCAGAACGCGGCGAGTGCGGCCGGGGTGGGGAAGAGGTGGACCGTGGCGGTCTCCCCCTCGGAGGTGCCGAGGAAGGCCTGCCACTCCTCGCCGTCCTCCTCCCACGGCGGCGCCCACAGGGTGTAGCCCGTGCGGTCGTCGACGGTGAGGGCGATGGGGACGATGCTGGGCCTGGCCACGGAGCCCATCCTGCCCGGTGCGCCCGGGAGCGCACCCGGGGGTTTCAGACCCCCTTCGGGTGCCACACCGTCTTGGTCTCCAGGAACCGCGTCATCCGGCCGGTGCCGGGGTCTGCGGTCCAGTCCGGCTCCTCCGCCGGCGGGCGCAGCACCCGCTTGATGCTGCCGGCCGCCAGCCGCTCGAGCTCCATGGCCCGGCCGGCGGGCGCGCCGGTCAGGTCGACGGCGTCGACGTCGTCGTGCTCGGCCAGCCAGGGGCCGATCTCGCCGGCGTCGCCGGTGAGCAGGTTGACCACGCCGCCGGGGACGTCGCTGGTGGCCAGCACCTCGCCGAGGGTGACCGCCGGCAGCGGGCGCTCGTGCGAGCTGACGACGACGGCGGTGTTGCCGCCCGCGAGCACCGGCGCCAGCACGCTGACCAGGCCGAGCAGCGACGAGCGCTGCGGGGCGAGGACCGCGACGACGCCGGTCGGCTCCGGCAGGGAGAAGTCGAAGAACGGCCCCGCGACCGGGTTGGCGCTGCCCAGGACGGCGGCCAGCTTGTCGGTCCACCCGGCGTACCAGACCCAGCGGTCGACGGCGGCGTCCACGACGGCGCGGGCGCGGCCGGCCGACAGCCCCTCGCCGGCGGCGACCTCCTCGCAGAACTGCGCGTGCCGGCCCTCCATCACCTCCGCGACCCGGTACAGGACCTGGCCGCGGTTGTAGGCGGTCGCGCGCGACCACTTCCCGAACGCGGCCCGCGCGGCGACCACGGCGTCGCGGGCGTCCTTGCGGGAGGCCAGCGCCGCGTTGGCGAGGAACGCGCCCCGGGCGTCGGCGACCTCGTAGGTGCGGCCGGACTCCGAGCGCGGGAAGGCCCCGTTCACGTACAGCTTGTAGGTCTTGCGGACCGCGAGACGGTCGCTCACCGGGAGCTCTCCTTCAGGTACGCGGCCAGCCCGTGCCGGCCGCCCTCGCGGCCGTAGCCGGACTGCTTGTAGCCGCCGAAGGGCGACGTCGGGTCGAACTGGTTGAACGTGTTGGCCCAGACCACGCCGGCGCGCAGCCGGTCGGCGATCGCGAGGATCCGCGAGCCCTTCTCGGTCCAGATGCCGGCCGACAGCCCGTAGGTGCTGTTGTTGGCCTTGGCCACCGCCTCGTCGGGCGTGCGGAAGGTCAGCACCGACAGCACCGGGCCGAACACCTCGTCGCGGGCGATCCGGTGGGCGGGGGAGACGTCGGTGAACACCGTCGGCGGGAACCAGAAGCCGCGGTCGGGCAGGTCGCAGGCCGGCTGCCAGCGCTGCGCGCCCTCCGCCTCGCCGATCTCCGACAGCTCCCGGATGCGGGCGAGCTGCTCGGCCGAGTTGATCGCGCCGATGTCGGTGTTCTTGTCCAGCGGGTCGCCCACCCGCAGCGTGCCGATCCGCCGCTGCAGCGAGGCGATGACCTCGTCGTGGACCGACTCCTGCACCAGCAGCCGGGAGCCCGCGCAGCAGACGTGGCCCTGGTTGAAGAAGATGCCGCGCACGATGCCCTCGACGGCCTGGTCGATCGGGGCGTCGTCGAAGACGATGTTGGCCGCCTTGCCGCCGAGCTCCAGGGTCAGCGCCTTGCGGGTGCCGGCGACGGCGCGGGCGATCGAGCGGCCGACCTCGGTCGAGCCGGTGAACGCGACCTTGTCGACGTCCTCGTGCTCGACGACGGCCCGGCCGGTGTCGCCGGCGCCGGTGACGACGTTGACCACGCCCGGCGGCAGGTCGGCCTGCCGGCACACCTCGGCGAACAGCAGCGCGGTCAGCGGGGTGGTCTCGGCCGGCTTGAGGACGACGGTGTTGCCGGTGGCCAGCGCCGGGGCGACCTTCCACGCCAGCATCAGCAGCGGGAAGTTCCACGGGATGACCTGGCCGGCCACGCCGTGCGGCCGCGGGTCGGTCCCGAGGCCCGCGTAGGCGAGCTTGTCGGCCCAGCCCGCGTGGTAGAAGAAGTGCGCCGCGGCCAGGGGGACGTCGACGTCGCGGGACTCCCGGATCGGCTTGCCGTTGTCCAGGGACTCCAGGACGGCGAACTCGCGGGCCCGCTCCTGCAGGATCCGCGCGATCCGGAACAGGTACTTGCCGCGGTCGGCCGGGCGCATCGGGCCCCACACGCGGGTGTACGCGCGGCGGGCGGCCCTCACGGCACGGTCGACGTCGGCCTCGGTGCCCACCGCGACCTCGCTGAGCACCTCCTCGGTGGCCGGGTTGACCGTCTTCATGGTCTCGCCGGAGCCGTCGACGAACTCGCCGTCGACGAACAGGCCGTAGGACGGCGCGACGTCGACGATCGACCGGGACTCGGGGGCGGGGGCGTACTCGAACAGGGGGCTGGTGGTCATCAGTCGACGCTCACGTGGTCGGGGCCGGAGTAGTGGCCGGTGCGCAGCTTCTGCCGCTGCAGGAGCAGGTCGTTGAGGAGGCTGGAGGCGCCGAGGCGGAACCAGTCGGGGGACAGCCAGTCGGCGCCGACGGTCTCGTTGACGAGCACCAGGTGCTTGATCGCGTCCTTGGTGGTGCGGATGCCGCCGGCGGGCTTGACGCCGACCTGCCGGCCGGTGGCGGCGCGGAAGTCGCGGACCGCCTCGAGCATCACCAGGCACACCGGCAGGGTGGCCGCGGGGGAGATCTTGCCGGTGGAGGTCTTGATGAAGTCGGCCCCGGCGAGCATCGCCAGCCACGAGGCGCGGCGGGCGTTGTCGTAGGTGACCAGCTCGCCGGTCTCGAGGATGACCTTGAGGTGCGCGTCCCCGCACGCCTCCTTGACCGCGACGACCTCGTCGAACACCTCCAGGTAGCGGCCGGACAGGAACGCGCCCCGGTCGATGACCATGTCGATCTCGTCAGCGCCGTTGCCCACGGCGTCGCGGACGTCGGCGAGCTTGACCTCCCGGCTGGCGCGGCCGCTGGGGAAGGCGGTGGCGACGGCGGCGACGTGGATGCCGGTGCCCGCCAGGGCCTCCCGCGCGACGCCCGCCAGGTCGCCGTAGACGCAGACGGCGGCGACCGACGGGGCGGTCGGGTCCTCGGGGTCGGGGCGGCGGGCCTTGGCGGCCAGCGAGCGGACCTTGCCGGGGGTGTCGGCGCCCTCGAGGGTGGTCAGGTCGACCATCGAGATCGCGGTGTCGATCGCCCAGGCCTTGGCCGTGGTCTTGATCGAGCGGGTGCCGAGGGTGGCGGCGCGCTGCTCGGCCCCCACCTGGTCGACGCCGGGCAGGCCGTGCAGGAAGGCGCGGAGGGCGGCGTCCGAGCGGGTCACGTCGTCGAACGGCGCCCCGGGCCCCGGGCCGGGCCGGGTCCCGGCCGCCAGCGTCCCGGGATCGAGCACGTGGGTCATGCGCCCATCCTCCCAGTGCGATCGGCCACTCCGGGACCGCGGTCACCCGGGGGAGCCGGCCGGGCATGGCAGCGTGGGGACATGGCCACGACGACGACGAGACCGGCCCTGCTGTCCTGGACCACCGTCGCGCCCGTGGCCGCGGTGGTCCTCCTGGCGCTCACCTGGGGAGGGGACCCCGGGGCGCTCGTGGTGGTGGTCGACGCGGTCGCCCTCGTCGGCGCGGTGCTGGCCGCCGTCCACCACGCCGAGGTGGTCGCCCACCGGGTGGGGGAGCCGTTCGGGTCGCTGGTGCTCGCCGTCGCGGTCACCGTGATCGAGGTCGGGCTGATCGTCACGCTGATGGCGTCCGGCGGGCCCGAGGCGGCGTCCCTGCCGCGGGACACGGTGTTCGCCGCGGTGATGATCACCTGCAACGGCATCCTCGGGCTGTCGGTGCTGCTGGGGGCGCTGCGGCACGACGTCGTCGTCTTCAACCGCGAGGGGGCCGGGGCGGCGCTGGCGACCGTGCTCACCCTCGCGGTGATGTGCCTGGTCCTGCCCACCTACACCACGAGCGTCAGCGGGCCGGAGTTCTCGACGGCGCAGCTGACCTTCGCCGCGCTCGCCTCGCTCGTGCTCTACGGCGCGTTCGTGGTCACCCAGACCGTCCGGCACCGCGACTTCTTCCTCCCCGTGCCCGTCGACGGCAGCCGCGACGACGAGGACGAGCACGCCGAGCCGCCGTCGAACCGGACCGCGCTGACCAGCCTCGGGCTGCTGCTGGTGGCGCTGGTCGCCGTCGTCGGGCTGGCGAAGGTGGAGTCGCCCGCCATCGAGGCCGGGGTGGCCGCGATCGGCTTCCCGCAGTCGTTCGTCGGCGTGGTGATCGCGCTGCTCGTGCTGGCCCCCGAGACGCTCGCGGCCGCCAACGCCGCCCGCCGCAACCGGCTGCAGACCAGCCTGAACCTGGCGTTCGGGTCGGCGATGGCGAGCATCGGGCTGACCATCCCGGCGATCGCGGTGGCCTCGATCTGGCTGGACGGGCCGCTGCTGCTCGGGCTCGGCGCCACGCAGATGGTGCTGCTCGCGGTGACCGTCGTCGTCGCGGTGCTCACCGTGGTGCCCGGCCGGGCGACCCGGCTGCAGGGCGTGGTCCACCTGGTCCTGCTGGCCGGCTTCCTGTTCCTGGCCGTCGCGCCCTGACCGTTACGGTGGCGCCCGTGCAGCTGACCGTCGTCGACCACCCGCTCGCCCGTGCCCGTCTGTCGCGGATGCGCGACGAGCGGACCGACAACGCCGCCTTCCGGGCGGCGCTGCGGGAGCTGACCCAGATGCTGGTGTACGAGGCCACGCGCGACCTCGCCGTCGCCGAGGAGCCGATCACCACCCCGGTGACGACGACGACCGGTTACCGGCTGGCCGCGCCGCCGCTGATCGTCCCGGTGCTGCGGGCCGGGCTGGGCATGGCCGACACCGCGCACGGGATGCTGCCGGAGTCGCAGATGGGCTTCGTCGGCCTGGCGCGCAACGAGGTGACCTTCCAGCCCGAGGCGTACATGGCCTCGCTGCCGGAGAGCCTGGTCGGCCGGCACGTGTTCGTGCTGGACCCGATGCTGGCCACCGGCGGCTCCCTGGTGCACTGCTGCACGCTGCTCACCGACCGCGGCGCCACCGAGATCACCGTGCTGTGCGCGCTGGCCGCGCCGGTCGGCCTGGAGCGGCTGGAGCAGAGCGGCCTGCCGCTGCGGGTGTTCACCGCCAGCGTCGACGAGGGCCTCAACGAGAAGGCGTACATCGTCCCGGGCCTCGGCGACGCCGGGGACCGCCAGTTCGGCGCGGTCTGACCGTGCGGTTCGCCGTCCTGGGCACCGGTCACTGGGCCCGCACCGTGCACGCGGCGGCGATCGCCGCGCACCCCACCGCGGAGCTCGCCGGGATCTGGGGCCGGGACGCGGGCAAGGCCGCCGAGGTGGGCGCGGAGTTCGACGTCCCCGGTACGGACGACCTCGCGGCGCTGCTGGAGCGGGTCGACGCGGTGTCGGTCGCCGTCCCGCCGGACGTGCAGGTGCCCCTGGCCGAGCAGGCGGCCGCCGCCGGCCGGCACCTGCTGCTGGAGAAGCCGATCGGGCTGACCGTCGACGAGGCCGACCGGGTGGTGACGGCGGTGCGGTCCGCGGGGGTCGCCTCGGTCGTGTTCTTCACCTTCCGGTTCCAGGCGCAGACGACGTCGTGGCTGGCCCAGGCGGGCCGCACCCGGCTGGCCGGCGGCGCCGCCTCGTGGCTGTCGGCGCTGGCCGGGAGCCCGTTCGACTCGGCCTGGCGCCGCCGGTACGGGGCGCTGTGGGACATCGGCCCGCACGCGCTGTCGCTGCTGGTGCCGGCGCTGGGCCCGGTGGTGTCGGTGCAGGCGGGCGCGGGCGCCGGCGACACCGTGCACCTGGTCCTCCAGCACGCCACCCCCGGCGTGGCCTCGACCGTCACGCTGTCGCACACGGTGGCGCCGCTGGCCACCGGCATCGAGTTCTCCGTCCACGGCGACGCCGGGCGGTTGGTGCTCCTGCCCGACACCGAGAGCCCGGTCGCGTCGCTGACGGCGGCGGTCGACGAGCTCACCGCGGCGGCGGTCACCGGCGGCACGCACCCCTGCGACGTCGGCTTCGGCCGCGAGGTCGTCGTCGTGCTGGCCGCCGCCGAGCGGGCGCTGGCCTCGGGCTGCCGGGAGGACGTCCCCGCCTGAGCCCGACTTGCGGCGCGGCCTCCAGTCGCGCGCAAGGGCCGGACAAGCACCGGCCGACACCGTCTCCCCCGACGACAGGGAGCCCCGGCACCCGGGGCCGGACAGGGAGACGACATGAGCGAGTACCCGTACCTCGGCCACGACCGCGCGAACCCGCAGGCTTCCTCGCACGGCAGCTGGTACGTGCGGCGCGGCCGGATCGACCGGCGCACCTACTGGCTGCACTACGCGCTGCCGCTGTGGGCGGCGAGCGTCGCGGCGGTCTGGGCCGACATCGCCCTGGGGACCGCCTGGTACACGGCCGGCTACGAGTCCTACGGCTACTACTCCTACAGCGCCGACGTCAGCTTCTCGGGCGGGCCGATCACCCTGCTGGTCTCGCTGGCGCTGTTCGCGCCCTCGATCAGCGCGGCGGTGACCCGGCTGCACGACACCGGCCGCTCGGGCTGGTTCCTGCTGTGGGGCCTGGTCCCGGTCGCCGGCGCGATCGTCCTGCTCGTGGTGCTCGGCTTCTCGGCGGGCGAGCCCGGCCGCAACCAGTACGACGGGACCCCGTACCCGGTCCGGCGGGAGCCGCGGCTCGCGACCCGGTGACACCGGTTGACCGGACGGGCCGGCCCGGAGGGGTGCGGATGACCTCCTCCCGGCCGGCTGCCGCCGCGGCCGCCCTGGCCGACCCCGCGCGGCGCCGGCGGGCGCTGCCGGTGGGGGAGAGCTGGACCCTCGAGTGGTCCCCGCCGCAGGCCCGCCCGGGGCGACGCCGCAGGTGAGGGACCCGTCCGGCACACTCCGGGCGTGATCATCGTGCTGGTCGGGGCGGTCGTGCTGGCGCCGGTCGTCGTCATGGCCGACCTCCGCCGCTGGCGCCCCCTGCCGGTGCTGCTGTGGCTGCTCGGCACCGCCGCCGTGGTGCTGTGGGTCGAGACCCGCGACGCCGCCGGGGAGCAGCGGGGCCTGCTCACCGGGATCGGCTGGCTGGTCCTCGGAGTGCTCTCCGGAGGGGGTTCCGTGGCCGCGGGGCGGCGCGGCACCGGCACCCGGCCCCGGCACGGGGACTGACGGACCTCAGCAGCCGAGCGCGCCGGCCAGCTCCTCGAGCGAGGACACCGACAGGTCGGCGTCGGGGTCGAGCTCCGGCGGCACGCGCGTCCCGCCGAACTCGTCGGGCCGGTGCACGTACGCCGTCCGGAGGCCGCGGGCGCGCGCCGCGGCCAGGTCGTCGACGTGCGCGGCCACCACGAGCACCGCCGACGGCGGCAGCGCGAGCAGCCGCGCCGCCGCGTCGTAGACCTCCGGGTCGGGCTTGTAGCGGCCGACGACCTCGGCGCCGAGCACGAGGTCCCAGGGCAGCCCGGCCCGCCGCGCCAGGTCCACCTGCAGCCGCACCCCGCCGTTGGACAGCGGCGCCAGCACGAACCGCCGCCGCAGCCGGGTCAGGCCCGGCACCGCGTCCGGCCACGGGTCGAGCCGGTGCCAGGCCAGCACCAGCTCGGCGGCGACGTCGTCGGGGACGGGGCCCGCGCCCACCTCGGCCAGCGCCTCCGGCAGCGACTCGCGGTGCAGCACGTCGAGCGGGACGAACGGCCGCCCGCCGGAGCGCACCTCCTCCATGGACGGCCGGTACCGCGCCCGCCAGGCGTCGGCGAACGCGTGCGCGTCGACGTCCGGGCCGAGGAGCCGGGCCGCCTCCCGGGCCACGCCGGCGCGCCAGTCCACGACCGTGCCGAACACGTCGAAGGCCAGCGCGCCGACGTCCACGGCTACAGCCCCAGCGCGTGCGCCATCTCGCCGCGCAGCTGGTCGAGCTCGTCCGCGCCGCGGCCGCGGGCGGCGATGACCCCGGCGTCGTCGTGCACCGGGACCACCGTCTCCAGGTACGCCTTGAGCTTGGGCTCGGTGCCGCTGGGCCGGACCACCACGCGGACGCCGTCGCCGAGCAGCCGCACGGCGTCGACCGGCGGGTCCTCGGCCAGCAGGTCGGTGGCGGTGACCTCGCGGCCGAGCAGCCGGGCCGGCGGGTCGGCGCGCAGCCGCTCCATGGCGTCGGAGATCAGCGACAGGTCCTCCACCCGCACCGACAGCTGGCCGGTGGCGAACAGCCCGTGCTCGCGGGCCAGCTCGTCGAGCCGGTCGACCAGGGTGCGGCCGGTCTGCCCCAGCTCGGCGGCCAGCAGCGCGACGGCGAGGGCGGCGGAGATGCCGTCCTTGTCGCGGGCCACCTCCGGGGTGACCGCGTAGCCCAGGGCCTCCTCGTAGCCGAACACCAGCGGCTCGGCGTCGGTGCCGGCGCGGATGATCCACTTGAAGCCGGTCGGCGTCTCGGCGAACCGCACGCCGTGCGCCTCCGCGAGCGCGGCCAGCAGCGAGCCGCTGACCAGCGAGGCCGCGTAGGTGCCGCGCACGCCGCGGCGCAGCAGCCAGTCGGCGAGCAGCGCGCCCACCTCGTCGCCGGTGAGCTGCCGGCCGTCGCACACCACCGAGCAGCGGTCGGCGTCGGGGTCCTCGGCGATGGCGACGTCGGCGCCGCAGCGGTCGGCCAGCGCGAGCAGCAGGTCGACCGCGCCGGGCTCCTCGGGGTTGGGGAAGGCGACCGTCGGGAACGCCGGGTCGGGGGCGTCCTGCTCGGGGACGCTGACCGGCGGGGCGAACCCGGCGGCGGCGAACACCGCCCGCGTGGTGGCCGCGCCGACGCCGTGCATCGCGGTGTAGGCCACGGTGAGGCCGGCCCGCGCGGCGGCGTCCACCCGCTCGGGCTGCAGCGCCCGCACGACGGCGGCCACGTACCCGGCCTCGACGTCGTCGCCGAGGGTCGTCCACGCGTCGGAGGTGGGCACCTCGCCCGCCGGGCCGACGGCGGCGATCGCGGCCTCGATCTCCCGGTCGGCCGGCGGCACGAGCTGGGCGCCGTCGGCGAGGTAGACCTTGTAGCCGTTGTCCTGCGGCGGGTTGTGGCTGGCGGTGACCATCACGCCGGCGACGCAGCCCAGCGACCGGACCGCCGACGAGAGCACCGGCGTGGGCAGCGGCCGCGGCAGCACCGAGACGGCGAACCCGGCGGCCGACAGCACCGCGGCGGTGACCCGGGCGAACTCGTCGGAGCGGCGCCGGGCGTCGAACCCGACGACGACGGCCCCGCCGCCGTGCCCGTGCGCGGTCAGCCAGGCGCCCAGCCCGGCGGCCGCCCGGGTGACGACGGCGGCGTTCATGCCGGCCGGCCCGGCGCGCAGCGGCCCGCGCAGCCCGGCGGTGCCGAAGGTCAGCGGCCCGGCGAAGCGGCGCTCGAGCTCGGCGGTGTCCCCGGCGGCGACCAGGGCCTCGATCTCGGCGCGGTCGCCGGGGTGCGGGTCGGCCGCGGCCCAGGCCCGGGCGGCGTCCACGACCGAGCCGGTCACGGCAGGCGCCCGATGAACTCGACCAGGAACTCGCCGAGCCGCCCGGCCGCCGCCCTGCCCGCGGCGAGCACCTCCTCGTGGTCCAGCTTCTCGCCGGTGATGCCGGCCGCGGCGTTGGTGACCATCGACAGCCCCAGCACCTCCATCCCGGCGGCGCGGGCGGCGATCGCCTCGAGCGCCGTGGACATGCCCACCAGGTCGGCGCCGAGGCCGCGCAGCATGCGGATCTCGGCCGGCGTCTCGTAGTGCGGGCCGGGCAGCGCGGCGTAGACGCCCTCGGTGAGGTCCGGGTCGAGGGAGCGGGCCAGCTCGCGCAGCCGCGCGGAGTACAGGTCGGTGAGGTCGACGAACGTGGCGCCGACCAGCGGCGAGCGGGCGGTGAGGTTGAGGTGGTCGCTGATGAGGACCGCCTGGCCGACCCGGTGGTCGGGCGCCAGCCCGCCGGCGGCGTTGGTGAGGACGACGGTGCGCACGCCGGCCGCGGCGGCGGTGCGGATCCCGTGCACCACCGGCTCGACGCCGCGGCCCTCGTAGAGGTGCGTGCGGCCGAGGAAGAGCAGCACCCGCCGGTCGCCGACGCGCACCGACCGCACCTGCCCGCCGTGCCCGACGGCCGTGGGGGCGGCGAAGCCGGGCAGCTCGCCGATGGCGACGGAGGCCGCGGGCTCGCCGAAGGCGTCGGCCGCGGGGGCCCAGCCCGAGCCCATGACGACGGCGACGTCGTGGCCGTTCCCCAGGGCTGCGGTCAGGTCGGCGGCGGCGGTGGCGGCCAGGGCCGCGGGATCGGGTGCGCTCACCGGGCGACGCTAACCCAGCGCCGTCGCGGCGACCCCGGCCGACGTCCCCGCCGGCCGAGGCGGTCACCGGGGACGCGGCCGCCGTCGAACCACTCGTCCCAGTCGTCCCCGGCCGCGTGTCGGCCGGGGACGACGGGCCGGCTCCCGGACCATGGCTCGGTGCAGCGAACGGTCATCGACGGCGTCCCGGTGTTCACCGCCGGCGGGCGGGAGCGGACGACGGCGGCCCTGGTGTTCGGCGTCGGCCTGCGCGACGAGACGTTCTCGACCATCGAGGTCACCCACCTCGTCGAGCACCTGGCCATGGCCGCGCTCCCGCGCACGCACCTGCGCTGCAACGCCGTCACCGACGTCGACAGCACCGCCTTCTTCGCCACCGGCCGCCCGGACGCCGTCGCCGCCTTCCTCGAGGGCGTCTGCCGCGCCCTGGCCGACCTGCCCACCGAGCGCCTGGCCGCCGAGGCCGGCGTGCTGCAGGCCGAGGGCTGCGGCACCGGCTCCTCCACGGTCAGCGCGCTGTGGGCCGCGCGCTATGGCCTGACCGGCCCGGGCCTGACCGTGTCGGCGGGGCCGGGCCCGGAGTACCTGACCGAGGAGACCGTCCGGGCGCACGCCGCCCGCTGGTTCGTCCGCTCCAACGCCGCGCTGTGGTGCCACGGCCCGCTGCCCGAGGGCCTGCGGCTGCCGCTGCCCGACGGGCCGCGCCCGGTGCGCCGGGTGCCGGCGCCGCGCCCGCAGGACGGGCCGGTCTGGACGCACACCGACGCCCCCGGCGTCGGGCTGCTGCTGGCCACCGACACCCCCGGCGACCCCGCGCTGGCGATCGGCGTCGACGTGCTCGAGGACCGGCTGCGCGAGCGGGCGCGGCACGGCCGCGGGCTGTCCTACGGCGTCGACTCCCTCACCCTCGACCTCGCGCCCGGCCGGCGCGAGGTGGCGGTCGTGGTCGACGCCCGGACCGGCCGCGGCGCCGAGGTCGCCGGGCTGCTGTGGGAGACGTTCGCCGGGCTGTGCGCCGACGGGCCGGACGCCGCGGAGGTCGCGCACGCCGTCGCGGGACTGGAGGCCGAGCTCGACGACGAGGACGCCGTCGGCACGGAGCTGGCCGACGCCGCCTACTGCGCGGCCACCGGCCTGCCGTTCCGCCCGGCCGCGGACACCCTCGCCGCCTGGCGCGCGGTGACGCCGGCGCGGGTGACCGCGGCGCTGCGCCGCGCCGCGGCCACCGCCGTCCTCGGCGTCCCCGACACCGCGGCCTGGGACGGCCCGGCCGGCGTCGCCCGCCGCCCGCTGTGCGGCACCCTCCCGGAGCTGCCGGCCGGCACGGTGTTCCGCCCGCCGCTGCTGCGCCGGCTGCTCGACCCGGCCGCGCGGGTGGCCCTGGTCGTCTCCGAGGACGGCCTCGCCCACACCGACGCCGACGGCGACGTGCACGGCATCCCGTGGTCGCGGGTCGAGGCCGTGGTGCCCACCGACGACGGCCGCGGCGTCTCCGTCGTCGGCCGCGACCTGTGCGGTGTGCGCGTCCACCCCGACCTGTACGGGCGCCGCGCCGTCGCGGCGGTCACCGGCCGGGTGCCGCCCGCCGCGCTGCTGCCGCGGCCGCGGACCCCGGAGCCGGACACCGTCCCCGTCGGCTGACCCCTCGTCACTCTCCGCCGCCACGCGCCGACGTGGCGCCCGGGGCCGGGCCGGCCGGACGGCGGCGGGGACGGCCCGGGACCGGTCGTCCCTACCGTGACCCGGTGCGGATCGCGGTTCTCGGACCGTTGGAGGTCCGGGGGGACGACGGGACGCCGGTGGCGGTACCCGGGGCCAAGGAACGCCTGCTGCTCGCCGTCCTCGCCGCCGGAGCGCCCGCCGTCGTCCCCACCGACCGCATCGTCGAGGAGCTCTGGGACGGCGACCCGCCCGCCTCCGCCCGCAAGTCGCTGCAGGCGCACCTCGTGCGGCTGCGCAGCGCCCTGGAGCCGGACCGTCCCCGCGGCTCCACGGGCCGGCACGTCGTCCGCCGCGGACCCGGCTACGCGCTGGCAGTCGAGCGGGGCGACCTCGACGCCCTGGCCCTGGGCGACCTCGCGACCCGCGGCCGGGCCGCCCTCGCCGCGGGGGACCCGGCCGCGGCGGCGGAGCTGCTCGGCGCGGCCCTGCGCCTGTGGCGGGGCGACCCGTACGCCGACTGGCCGGACGCGCCCTTCGCCGAGGCCGAGCGCCGCCGGCTGACCGAGCTCCGCGACGGTGCCCTGACCGCGTGCACCGAGGCCCGGCTGGCGCTGGGGGAGGCCGCCGCGCTCGTCCCGGACCTGGAGCGGCTGGTCACCGAGCAGCCGCTGCGCGAGGAGTGGTGGCGGCTGCTGGTGCTGGCCCTGTACCGCGCGGGGCGGCAGGCGGACGCCCTCGGTGCCGCGCGCCGGGCGCGGTCGGTGCTCGCCGAGGAGCTCGGGGCGGATCCGGGGCCGGCGCTGCGCGCGGCGGAGGCCGCCGTCCTCGCCCAGGACCCCGCGCTCGACCCGGTCCCGGTCCCGGTGCCCGCGCCGGCGTCCGGGGCCTGCCCGTACATGGGGCTGCGGGCCTACCGGGCGGAGGACGCCCCGCTGTTCGCGGGGCGTGAGCGGGTGGTCGCCACGCTGGCGGCCCGGCTGGTGGACGCGCCGCTGCTGGCCGTGTCGGGGCCCAGCGGGGCGGGGAAGTCGTCCGTGGTCCGCGCGGGACTGGTGCCCGCTCTCGCTGCCGGGGCGCTGCCCGGCAGCGCCGGCTGGCAGCCCGTCGTCCTGCTGCCCGGCCGTCGTCCGGTGGACGCGCTCGCGGACCTGACGGGTGAGGACCCGCCGTCGCGCCCGGTGCTGCTGGTCTGCGACCAGTTCGAGGAGCTGTGGGCGGCCGGGGTCGACCCGGCGGAGCGGACGGCGTTCCTCGACGCCGTCCTCGCGCTGCTGGACGACGGGTTCGTGGCCCGCTGCGTGGTCGTCGTCCGCGGGGACGCCGTCGGCCGGCTGGCCGAGCACCCCGGGCTCGTCGACCGGCTCGGGCCGGCTCTGGTCCTGGTGCCGCCCATGACCGACCCCGAGCTGCGGGCCGTCGTCCGCGATCCGGCGGCGGCGGTGGGGCTGCGGGTGGAGGACGACCTGGTGGACGCCGTGGTGGCCGACGGGCTGGGCCGGCCCGGGGCGCTGCCGCTGCTGTCGACGGCGCTGGTCGGCACCTGGGAGCGACGCCGCGGGGACCTGCTGACCCTGGCCGGCTACGTGGCCGCCGGCGGGGTCGCCGGCGCGCTGGCGCGCTCCGCCGAGGCCGCGTACGCCGCGCTCGACGAGCCGGCCCGCGAGCTCGCCCGCCGGCTGTTCGTCCGGCTGGCCGACGTCGACGACGCCGGCGCGCTGGTCCGGCGGCCGCTGCCCACCGCGGACCTGGGGCCGGATGGGCCGCGCCGCGCCGTCGCGGAGGAGTTCCTGGCCCGGCGCCTGCTGTCGGTCGACGCCGACCGGCTGGAGGTCACCCACGAGGCGCTGCTGACGGCGTGGCCGCGGCTGGTGCGCTGGCTGGAGGAGGACGCCGCCGGGCGAGCCGTCCGCCGGCACCTCACCCCGGCCGCGCGGGAGTGGGACGCCGCCGGGCGCCCGGACGACGAGCTCTACCGCGGCGCCCGGCTGACCGCGGCGCTGGACTGGGCGGCCGGCGCCGGGGACGAGCCCACCCCGGTCGAGCAGGCGTTCCTCGCGGCGTCCCGCGCGCACGCCGAGCGCGACCTGGCCGACGCCCGCGAGCAGGCCCGGCTCGAGGTCCGCCGACGCCGGCGCACCCGCCGGCTGGCGGTCGGCCTCGCGGCGGTGCTGGTCCTCGCGCTGGTGGCCGCGGGCCTGGCCGTGTCCTTCCAGCGGGACGCCGAGGACCGGGCGACCGAGGCGGAGCGGGCCTCTCGGGTGGCCGACGCCAACTGGCTCGCCTCGCGCACCGGGGTGGCGCCCTCCCTGGACACCGCCGTCCTGCTGGCCGCGACCGCCGTGCGGCTCGCGGAGACCCCGGAGACCCAGGACGGACTGCTGGCCCTGCTGGCCGAGCACCAGCGGGTGGTCCGGGCCGTGCCCTTCCCCGGCCGCGTCATGGGCGGCCGGGTCGACGGCGCCGGGACCCTCTGGCTCGGGGTCGGCGACCGCATCGTCACCTGGCCCGTGACGGGCGGGGGCATGCCGCGCGTGGTGGTCCACCTCGACGGGACCTGGGGTGACTGGATGGGCGCGGACCCCTCCCCGGGCACCGACACGCTCGCCACCTCCGGGGTGTCCGGCGACGGGGAGCCCTGGGTGCGGCTCGTCGGCGCTGACGGCCGGGTGACCCGGCTGCTCGAGGGCAGCGGGGTCGGCGGGTCCCCGTTGGCCGTGTCCCACACCTCCGGTGGCGAGGCCCTCGCGGTGCTGGTGGCGACACCGCCGCCCGGGGACCCCGAGGGCCCGGCCGCGTGGCGGCTCCGGACGGTCCCCGCGGGAGGTGGCCCCCCGGCCGACACGGGCGTCTCCGGTACCGCCCCCGCGGCGCTCGGCGACCTGGAGGTCGACCTGGACGCGCGGTCGCGCCTGGCCGTCCTCTGGAGCCGGGGCGGCGGCCCGGCCGTCCTGGTCGACCTCGCATCGGGTGGGCAGACGCCGCTCCCCGTCGACGCGCGGGACGCGACGAGCGTCGGCTTCCAGCTGGTGGGCGACGGCGTCGTCCAGTTCTGGGACGACGGCGGCGTGACCCGCCACGGCCGCGACGGTCGGGTGGAGCAGCAGCTCGAGGCGCACACCGCACCGGTCCACCGTGTCGCGGTCTCCCCGGCGGGGTGGGCGGTCACCGCCGGGGACGACGGGGTGGTCGTGCGGTGGGACGTGGACCCCGTCACCCGGGAGTGGTCGCGGCCCGAGGTGCTGACCGGCCACCGCGGGGACGTGGTGGTCGCGGAGGCCGACCCGACGGGGGAGCGGTTGGTGACCGCCGGCCTGGACGACACCGCCGTCGTCTGGGACCTGCGCCCGGACGGCGCCTTCGGTGCCGACTACCCCGCCCTGGACGGGCGCTGGGTGTCCAACCGGCCGCGCGTCCTCGGGACCACCGGGACGGTCGTCGTCCCGACCCGGCCGGTCACCCGGGTCACCGGGGCCGACCCCCTCGACACACCCGACGACACGCGGTCCGTCGCAGCGACCTTCCTCGACCCCGAGAGCGGCGCGGTGGTGCACGAGGTACCCCTCGGCGAGACCGCGCCGCAGGTGTTCTTCGGCTCGTCGGTCGCCGTGCGCCCCGACGGCGGCGCGGTCGCCGTGACCTGGGGGCTGGGCGCCTCCGTGCTCGACGGGCAGGGGCGCCGCCTGGTGCCCGACGTCGTCCTCCCCCCGGAAGGCCACCTGTGGGACGGGGTGCCGCTGCCGGCCACCGTCATCTGGTCCGCGGGGTGGACCCGCGACGGCTCACGGCTGCTCCTCGGCACGGAGGGGGACCCGGACACCGGGGAGGGCGCGCGACTGCTGGTCGTCGACCCCGCGACCGGGGAGGTCGAGGACCGGCGCGACGTCGGCGTGAGCGCCCAGGCCATCTCGCCCAGTCCCGACGGGGCCCTCCTGGCGGTCGCCAGCGCCACCACCGAGCAGGTCGTGCTGCTCGACGCCGACACCCTCGAGGTGGCCACCACCGTCGACCTGCTCGACAGCGACCGGCCCTTCGACGTCGCCTGGTCGCCGGACGGCCGGCTGCTGGCCGTGGTCGGGGACGCGGGACTGCTGCACGTCGTGGACGTCGGGACCGGCCGGGCGCGGGAGCCGGTCGCCGTCTCACCGAGCAGCCTGCTGCAGGCGGAGTGGCTGCCCGACGGCCGGACCGTGGCCACGGCGGCGACGGACGGCACCGTGGCGCTCTTCGACGTCGAGCGCGGGCTGCCGCGCACCGGACCGGTGCGGGCCGCGGCGACCGGGACCGCGACGCACACGCACCTGCTCCCCGGACCGGACGACGAGCTGGTCGCCTTCAGCGGCGAGGTCCCCGGGCGGCGGTACCCGCTCGACCCCGACGAGTGGCTGCGGGCCGCCTGCGACCTGGCCGGACGGGATCTGACCCGGGCCGAGTGGGAGCGTTTCCTCCCCGCCCGCGAGTGGCGGCCCACCTGCACGGACCTCGACTGAGGCGCCGGAGCGCACCGCCGCCCCCGGCGGGGAGCCGGGGGCGGCGGCCGGCCGGACCGGGGTCGGTCAGTCCCCGGCCGGCGCGCACTCCTCCGACCGCAGCAGGTGGCTGACGTAGGCGTCGGAGACGACTCGCTGGGTGCCCGACGGGGTGGGGACGGTGCCGGGGAAGGCGACCGCGCGGGCGAGGACGGCGGCGCACGACGGCGAGCGGTCGTCGAGAGCGGGAGGGTCGGCCAGTGCCGCCGACGGCACGAGGACGATCCCGGCGGCGAGGGCGCCGACGACGGAGACGACGGAGCGGGTGCGGACGGACATGACCGGTGACCTCCCGGGACGCGGAGCCGGGGCGGTCCCGGCTCACGTCCCAGGACAGGCCGCGGCGGTTGCGGTCGGACCTCCGCCGGTTGTGGTGCGGTTGCGGTGCACGCCGACGAGGGATCCGCGCTGTTCAGGGGGTGCGGGAGCGCCGTCCTCCCTATCCTCGGCAGCGTGCAGATCCCGTTCTCCTCCTCGGAACGCTCCAGCCTGGGTGTGGAGTGGGAGCTGCAGCTCGTGGACCGGGAGAGCCGGGAGCTCACCGCCGGGGCGACGGAGATCCTCGAGGAGATCCGCCCCGACGGCGCCGAGGAGCACCCCAAGGCCAAGCACGAGCTGCTGCAGTCGACCGTCGAGGTCATCACCGGCGTATGCACCACCGTCGAGGAGGCCACCGCCGACCTCGCCGGCACGGTCGCCGAGGTGGCCGCCGCCGCCGACCGCCGCGGCCTGGGCCTGCTGTGCGCCGGCACCCACCCGTTCACCGACTGGCAGACCCAGCTGATCTCGCCCAAGGAGCGGTACCTGCACCTGGTCGAGCGGATGCAGTGGCTGGCCCGGCGGCTGCAGATCTTCGGGGTCCACGTGCACGTCGGCGTCCGCTCGCCGGACAAGGCGATGCCGATCGTCAACGCGCTCACCCAGTACGTGCCGCACTTCCTCGCGCTGTCGGCGTCCTCGCCGTTCTGGGTCGGCTGCGACACCGGGCTGGCCTCGGCGCGCAGCAAGGTCTTCGAGGCCATGCCGACGGCGGGGCTGCCCACCCAGCTGCCCGACTGGGCCGGCTTCGAGACCTACATGGAGACGCTGATCTCCACCGGGGCCATCGAGAGCGTGCGCGAGGTGTGGTGGGACATCCGCCCGCACCCGGGCTTCGGCACCGTGGAGCTGCGCATCTGCGACGGCCTGCCCACCCTCGAGGAGGTCGGCGTCGTCGCGGCGCTGTCGCAGTGCCTGGTCGAGCAGTTCGACACCCAGCTCGACCGCGGCTACACGCTGCCCACCCCGCCGAGCTGGGTGGTGAAGGAGAACAAGTGGCGCGCGGCCCGCTGGGGCCTGGACGCCGACGTGGTGGTGGACGAGAAGGGCACGGTGCGCCCGGTGCGGCAGGCGCTGCTCGACCTCGCCGAGGAGCTGGGCCCGACGGCGAAGCGGCTGGGCTGCGAGGCGGAGCTCGCGGGCGTCGAGCGGGTGCTCGCCGTCGGCGCCTCCTACCAGCGGCAGCGGGCCGCGGCGCTGGCGTCCGGCGGCGACCTGCGCGCCGTCGTCGACGGGCTGCTCGCCGAGCTCCGGGACGGCTTGCCCACCTCCGGGCCGGCCGCCGGCCCCGACGGTCCCGTCCCCGGCCCGGCGGCGTGCGCCGGCGGCCACGCCGCATGACCCGGACCCCCGAGGAACTGGCCGCCGGGCTCGACGCGTGGGTGGCCGACCGCAACGACTCCCTGGTCGGCGTGCGCCGGCACCTGCACATGCACCCCGAGCTGGCCTTCGCCGAGGTGGAGACGACGGCGTTCCTCGAGCAGCGGCTCGCCGGCGCCGGGCTCGCGCCGCGCCGGCTGCCCAGCGGGACCGGGCTGGTGGTGGAGGTCGGGTCCGGCGACCCGACGGTGGTGCTGCGCGCCGACATCGACGCGCTGCCGCTGGCCGACCTCAAGGACGTCCCCTACGCCTCCACCCGCGAGGGCATGTGCCACGCCTGCGGCCACGACGTGCACACCACCGTGCTGCTCGGCGCCACGCTGGCGCTGGCCGCGCTGGACGACCTGCCCGGCACGGTGCGCTGCGTGTTCCAGCCGGCCGAGGAGACCGTCCCCGGCGGCGCGACGCACGTGGTGGCGGCCGGCGTCCTCGACGGCGCGTCCCGGGCGTTCGCGCTGCACTGCGACCCGGCGATCCCGGCGGGCACCGTCGGCCTGCGCACCGGCTCGATCACCGCCGCCTGCGACCGCATCGACGTCACGCTCACCGGCCCCGGCGGGCACACCGCCCGCCCGCAGCTGACCGTGGACCTGGTCGACGCCCTCGGCCGCCTGGTCACCGGGCTGCCCGGGCTGCTGTCGCGCAAGGTCGACCCGCGGGCCGGGTTCTCGCTGGTCTGGGGCGCGGTCAACGCCGGGGTCGCGGCCAACGCCATCCCGCAGCGGGGCACCCTGCGCGGCACCGTGCGGGTGCTCGACCGCGACGAGTGGCAGCGCGCCGAGGGGCTGCTGCGCGGGCTGGTCGAGCAGGTGGTGGCGCCCACCGGCGCCGGCGTCGAGGTGGAGTACGTGCCCGGCGTGCCGCCGGTGGTCAACGACCCGCGCGCGGTGGCGCTGCTGCGCACCGCGGCGCTGCAGACCGTCGGCAGCGAGAACCTGCGCCAGTCGCCGCAGAGCATGGGCGGGGAGGACTTCGGCTGGTTCGCCGACGTGCTGCCGATCGCGCTGGCCCGCCTGGGCACCCACGGCGGCGGCGCGCCTCTGGACCTGCACCGCGGCACCTTCGACGTCGACGAGCGGGCCATCGGGGTCGGCATCCGGCTGATGGTGCGCACCGCGCTGCAGGCGCTGACCGCCGCCGCCGGGACGTCGGGGTCGGCCGCCGGGGCGCCCGGTCCGGGCCACCCCGCGCGTCCACGGTCGGGGGAGCGCCGGTAGAACCTTCCCCGACCGAGCATCCGATGCGGGGAGTTCACCGATGAGCGCCACCGACACCGCGACGCCCGGCGAGGACGAGGTCCCCGCCGAGCACGAGGTGCCCGACGAGCTGTCCCTCGCCGGCGACTTCCCGCCGGTCGGCCGCGAGCAGTGGCGCGAGCTGGTGGCCGGGGTCCTGCGCAAGGCGGGCCGCGAGGAGCTGCCCGACCCGGTCGAGGACGCGCTGCGCCGCACGGTGGCCACCGGCGTCAGCGTCGCGCCGCTCTACACCGCCGACGACGCCGGCGACCTCCCGACGGCGGTCGGTGTGCCCGGCCTGCCGCCGTTCGTCCGCGGCGCCCGCGCCGGCTCCTCGCCCGACAGCGGCGTGCCCGCGGGCTGGGACGTCCGGCAGCGGCACGCCCACCCCGACGTCGCGGTCACGCGGGAGGCGGTCGCCGCCGACCTGGAGAACGGCGTCACCTCGCTGTGGCTGCACCTCGGCGAGGGCGCGGTGCCCGTGGACGCCCTCGGCGACGTGCTCGCCGACGTCTACCTCGACCTCGCGCCGGTCGCCGTCTCCGGCGGGCTCCCGGCCGCCGAGGCGCTGCTGGCGCTGGCCGGCGACCGCATCGACCTGGCGCCCGGCGGCTCGCTGGGTCTCGACCCGCTCGGCGACCAGGCCGCCTCGGGGGAGGAGCAGGACCTCGCCGTCCTGGCCGACGTCGCCCGGCGGACCCCCGCGGGCTGGCGCACCGTCGTCGTCGACGCGACCGTGTACGCCGACGCCGGCGCGACCGCCGTCGAGGAGCTCGGCTGCTCGCTGGCCGCCGGGGTGGCCTACCTGCGGGCGCTCACCGACGGCGGGCTGGCCGTGGACGAGGCGTTCGAGCGCATCGAGTTCCGCTACTCCGCCCCGGCCGACCAGTTCACGACGATCGCCGCGCTGCGCGCCGCCCGCCGGCTGTGGGACCGGGTCGGCGAGGTCAGCGGCGCGTCGGAGGCGGCCCGGGCGCAGCGCCAGCACGCGGTGACGTCGTCGGTGATGACGACGAGGCGCGACCCCTGGGTGAACATGCTGCGCACCACCGTCGCCTGCTTCGCCGCGGGCGTGGGCGGGGCCGACGTCGTCACCGTGCAGCCCTTCGACGCCGCGCTCGGCCTGCCAGACGCCTTCTCCCGGCGGATCGCGCGCAACACCCAGAGCCTGCTGGTCGAGGAGGGGCACCTGGCCCGCGTGCTCGACCCGGCCGGCGGCTCCTGGTACGTCGAGGCGCTCACCGAGGACCTCGCGCAGGCCGCGTGGGCCTGGTTCACCGAGGTCGAGCGGGCCGGCGGGCTGGCCGCGGCGCTGGCCTCGGGGCTGGTCCGCGACCGGCTGGCCGCCGCCTGGGACGCCCGCGCGAAGCGGCTGGCGACGCGCAGCGACGCGATCACCGGCGTCAGCGAGTTCCCCGACCTGACCGAGAAGCTGCCCGAGCGGCAGCCGGCGGCCGACCTGCACCCCACCGGCGGGCTGCCCCGGGTGCGGGCCGCGCAGGAGTACGAGGAGCTGCGCGACCGCGCCGACGCCGCCGGCCGGCGGCCGCAGGTGTACCTCGCCACCATCGGACCGATCGCGCGGCACACCGCGCGGGCCTCCTTCGCCGGCAACCTGTTCCAGGCCGGCGGCGTGGCCACCCCGGCCGCCGACGGCGCGTCCGGGTTCGCCGACGCCGGGACGACGGTCGCCTGCATCTGCGGCACCGACGCCGACTACGCGGAGGCCGCCGCCGCGCTGGCCGCCGAGCTGCGGGCCGCCGGCGCGGAGCACGTGTGGCTGGCCGGGAAGCCCTCGCTCGGGGTGGACGGCGTGGACGGGTACGTGTACGCCGGGTGTGACGCACTCGAGGTGCTCAGGACCGTGCACGGGCAACTCGGCTTGACGGCAGAGACGGCCGTCTCTGCCGCTTCCTCGGAGGAGGAGCGGGCATGAGCGGGATCCCCGACTTCGGCGGCGTCGAGCTGGGCCGCCCGGCGGCGCACGCCGGTGCCGACGACTGGGCCAAGGCGTTCGAGGAGGCGACCGGGCGCGGCGTGGAGGAGGCGACCTGGGAGACCCCCGAGGGCATCGCCGTCCCGCCGCTGGCCACCCCGGCCGACCTGGCCGGGCTGGACTTCCTGCAGACCTACCCCGGCCTGCCGCCCTACCTGCGCGGGCCCTACCCGACCATGTACACGACCCAGCCGTGGACGGTCCGCCAGTACGCGGGCTTCTCCACCGCGGCGGAGTCCAACGCCTTCTACCGGCGCAACCTCGCCGCCGGGCAGAAGGGCCTGTCGGTCGCCTTCGACCTGCCCACCCACCGCGGCTACGACTCCGACCACCCGCGGGTGGTCGGCGACGTCGGCATGGCCGGGGTGGCGATCGACTCGATCCTGGACATGCGGCAGCTGTTCGACGGCATCCCGCTGGACCGGATGAGCGTCTCGATGACCATGAACGGCGCGGTGCTGCCGGTCCTGGCGCTCTACGTCCTCGCCGCCGAGGAGCAGGGGGTGAGGCCGGACCAGCTCACGGGGACCATCCAGAACGACATCCTCAAGGAGTTCATGGTCCGCAACACCTACATCTACCCGCCGAAGCCGTCGATGCAGATCATCAGCGACATCTTCGCCTTCACCTCGGCGGAGATGCCGCGCTTCAACTCGATCTCCATCTCCGGCTACCACATCCAGGAGGCCGGGGCGACGGCCGACCTGGAGCTGGCCTACACCCTCGCCGACGGCGTCGAGTACCTGGGCGCGGGCAAGGCCGCGGGCCTGGACATCGACGCGTTCGCGCCGCGGCTGTCGTTCTTCTGGGCCATCGGCATGAACTTCTTCATGGAGGTCGCCAAGCTCCGCGCCGGGCGGCTGCTGTGGGCGCGGCTGGTGAAGGAGGCCGGCGCGCAGAAGGACAAGTCGCTGTCGTTGCGCACCCACTCGCAGACCTCGGGCTGGTCGCTGACTGCGCAGGACGTCTACAACAACGTCGTCCGCACCTGCCTGGAGGCGATGGCCGCCACCCAGGGGCACACCCAGTCGCTGCACACCAACGCCCTCGACGAGGCGCTGGCGCTGCCCACCGACTTCTCCGCGCGGATCGCCCGCAACACCCAGCTGCTGCTGCAGCAGGAGTCGGGGACGACGCGGGTGATCGACCCGTGGGGCGGCTCGGCGTACGTGGAGAAGCTGACCTACGACCTGGCCCGCCGCGCCTGGGCGCACATCCAGGAGGTCGCCGAGCACGGCGGCATGGCGCAGGCCATCGACGACGGCATCCCGAAGCTGCGCATCGAGGAGGCCGCCGCCCGCACGCAGGCGCGCATCGACTCCGGCCGCCAGCCGGTGATCGGCGTCAACAAGTACCGGGTCGAGGCCGACGAGGCGATCGAGGTGCTGCGCGTCGACAACGCCGACGTGCTCGCCCAGCAGAAGGCGAAGCTCGCCGAGCTCCGGGCGTCCCGGGACGACTCCGCCGTGCGCGACGCGCTGCGCCGGCTCACCGACGCCGCCCGCGCCGCGGCGGAGGGACGGCGCGGGCGCGACCTCGACTCCAACCTGCTCAAGCTCGCCGTCGACGCGGCGCGGGCCAAGGCGACCGTCGGGGAGATCTCCGACGCGCTCGAGGAGGTCTACGGGCGGCACTCCGGTCAGGTGCGCACCATCTCCGGTGTGTACCGCGACGAGGCCGGCCGCTCGGGACCGCTCGAGGAGACCCGCCGGATGACCGAGGCGTTCGAGGAGGCGGAGGGACGGCGCCCCCGCATCCTGGTCGCCAAGATGGGCCAGGACGGCCACGACCGCGGCCAGAAGGTGATCGCCACCGCGTTCGCCGACCTCGGCTTCGACGTCGACGTCGGTCCGCTGTTCCAGACGCCGGAGGAGGTCGCGCGGCAGGCGGTCGAGGCCGACGTGCACGTCGTCGGCGTCTCGTCGCTGGCCGCCGGGCACCTGACGCTGGTGCCGGCGCTGCGCGACGCGCTGGCCGAGCTCGGGGCCGACGACGTCCTGGTCGTGGTCGGCGGGGTCATCCCGCCCGACGACGTGCCGCGGCTCGAGGAGATGGGCGCGGCCGCGGTGTTCCCGCCGGGCACGGTCATCGCCGAGGCGGCGCAGGAGCTGCTGCGGACGCTGTCCCAGCGCCTCGGTCACTAGGGAATGGGCCACTGATGCCCGCACCGGACGTCCCCGCGCTCGTCGAGGGGGTGCTGGGCGGCGACCGCCGGTCGCTGGCGCGGGCGATCACGCTGGTCGAGTCCCGCCGCGCCGACCACCGCGAGCGGGCGCAGGAGCTGCTGGTCGAGCTCCTGCCGCACGCGGGGGACGCCCGGCGGGTCGGCATCTCCGGCGTGCCCGGGGTGGGGAAGTCGACGTTCATCGACCAGCTCGGCGTCGACCTCACCGCTGCCGGGCACCGGGTGGCGGTGCTGGCGGTCGACCCGTCGTCGGCGCGCTCGGGCGGGTCGATCCTGGGCGACAAGACCCGGATGGCGCGGCTGGCCGTCGACCGGAACGCCTTCATCCGTCCCGCGCCGACCGCGGGGACGCTCGGCGGGGTCGCGCAGGCGACGCGGGAGTCGATGGTCGTCGTCGAGGCGGCCGGCTACGACGTCGTGCTGGTGGAGACCGTCGGCGTCGGGCAGTCGGAGGTCACCGTCGCGGAGATGGTCGACTCGTTCCTGTTCCTGACGCTGGCCCGCACCGGCGACCAGCTGCAGGGGATCAAGCGCGGCATCCTCGAGCTCGCCGACGTCATCGCCGTCAACAAGGCCGACGGGCCGGCCGCCGCCGACGCGCGCAAGGCCGCCCGGGAGCTGGCCGGGGCGATCCGGATGCTGCGCGGGCACTCCGAGTGGGACGTGCCGGTGCTGACCTGCGCGGGGCTCACCGGCGAGGGGCTGGCCGAGGTGTGGGCCAAGCTGGTCGAGCACCAGGACCGGGCGCGGGCCTCGGGGGCGTTCGACGAGCGTCGCCGGGCGCAGCAGGTGCGCTGGACCTGGCAGCTCGTGCGCGACGGGCTCGAGCACCGGCTGCGCGCGCACCCCGCCGTCCGGTCGTCGACGCCGGAGCTGGAGAAGGCCGTGCTGGCCGGCGAGCTCACCCCGGCCCTGGCCGCCCGGCAGATCCTGGAGACCTTCCTCGGCACCCCGGACGCCTGAGAGTCCCCGCCCCCGCGATCATGGAGCGCCGGTGGCGACACGTCGCCGATGCACTGGTGTGTCGCCACCGCAGCTCCATGATCGCGGGCGGTCCACAGCCGGGCGGGCGTCCACAGCCGGTCCGCGGCGGCGCCCGGCGGCGCCGTCCGCCCCGAGGGTCGCGGCGTGGACTTCGCGCTGTACCGGACGATCGCGCGCCAGGGTGGCGTCTCCACAGTCACGCAGGCCCGCGAGGGGCTGACCGAGTGGGAGGTCCGGCGACTGGTCGACTCCGGGCGCTGGCGGCGCACCCGCTGGCGCGGCGTGCTGGCCGACGCCGAGCTGCCGGACTCCCTCGGGTCGCAGGTGCGCGCGGCCGCGCTGGTGGTGGGCGCCGACCTGGTCGCGTGCCACTCGACAGCCGCGGCGCTGTGGGGCTTCGACGTCCTCGGCGACGACACGCTGCACTTCCTCGGCCCGCCGTCCGTGGCGAACCGGAGCCGCCCGGGCATCCGGGTGCACCCGTCGGTCCTCGGAACCGACGACGCGGTGCTCCTCGACGGCGTCTGGTGCACGCCGCCGGCGCGGACCGCCTGCGACGTGGTTCGCGCGACCGCGCCGATCGACGGGCTGGCGACGCTCGACGCGGCGCTGGGCACTAGGGGGTGCACCCGGGCGGAGCTGGCCGCGGAGGTCGAGCGGCAGCGCGGACTGCGCGAGGTCGTCCGGCTGCGGCGTCTCGTCCCCCACGCGAACGGGCTGGCCGAGTCGCCGATGGAGTCGCGGATGCGCTGGCGGTTCATCGAGGGTGGGCTCCCGGCGCCCGACGTCCAGGTCCGGGTCCTCGGCAACGGGTGCAGCTGGTACCTCGACACCGGCTGGCGGGAGCAGCGGGTCGCCGCCGAGTACGACGGGCACGCGGCGCACACGACGCCGGAGCAGCTGCGCGACGACCGGCGCCGGCACAACGGCACCACCGAGCGCGGCTGGACCCTGCTGCACGTCACGGCTGCGGACGTCCACCGCGAGCACCGGCGGATGGTCGCCGAGGTGGCGCGGGCCCTCCGGCTGCCCGTCCGGCGGTGATCACGGAGTTCCGGTGGCGACACACCGGACGGCGACGGCGTGTCGCCACGCGAACTCCGTGATCGCGGGGGAACCGGCCGCGAGGGTGCGGCAGAAGTGGTCAGAAGGTGGAGCGGCAGTCGCGGGCGCGGAGCTCGGCGAGGTAGTCGTCGGGTGCACCGGCGGCCTCGGCGGCGTCGGCGATCGCGCCCAGGTGCCGCGCCGAGGGCAGCCCGCCCTCGAAGGCGTCCAGCGCGTAGACGTAGGCGACGACGTCGCCGCCGAGGGTGTGCACCCGCAGGTTGAGCTTGCGGTAGAGCCCGCGGTCGGCGCCCTCCCAGGCGTCGAGCTCGCGCTCGTCGGCGGGCGTGAGGTCGTAGAGGGCGACGAACACGCCGGGCGCCTCGCGGTCCTCGGCGGGCACGAGGGTGGCCAGCGCACCCTCCCAGCCGTACTCCTCGCCGCCGAAGGCGAGCCGCCAGCCGCGGATCCAGCCGGTGCCGACGTGCGGTGAGGACGGGCAGCGGCGCAGCATCTGCTCGGGGTCCATGTTGGACCCGTACGCGGCGTAGAGACCCATCGCCGACCGAGCCTACGGCCGCTGTGGCCCGCGCGACCCCGTGAGCCTGCCGACACCGCCCGCCCGGGCTGGGAGGATGGACGGCGAACCCCCGGTCCACGACGCAGGAGACCCGCATGACCCGCATCGTCATCATCGGCGGCGGCCCGGCCGGCTACGAGGCCGCGCTGGTGGCCGCCTCTCTCGGTGCGCAGGTCACCGTCGTGGAACGCGACGGCCTGGGGGGCGCCAGCGTCCTCACCGACTGCGTGCCCTCGAAGACCTTCATCGCCGCCGCGGGCACCATGACGTCGGTCCGGGACTCCAACGTCCTCGGCCTGCGCGGCGCCGACCTGGCCACCGTCGGCCTCGACCTCGCCACCGTCAACGCCCGCGTCAAGGGCCTGGCCGTCGCGCAGTCGGCCGACATCCACGCCCGGCTCGAGGCCGAGGGCGTGCGCCTCGTCTCCGGGCAGGGCCGGCTCGCCGACGACGTCCGGGGGCTGGTCGAGCACCGCGTCGAGGTCCTCGACCGCGACGGCGGGGTGCGGGAGACGCTGGAGTGCGACGTCGTCCTCATCGCCACCGGCGCCGACCCACGCGTGCTGCCCGGCAGCGAGCCCGACGGTGAGCGGATCCTCGACTGGCGCCAGCTCTACGACCTCGACGAGATGCCGGAGCACCTCGTCGTCGTCGGCTCCGGTGTCACCGGCGCGGAGTTCGCCTCCGGCTACCTGGAGGCCGGCGTGCCGGTCACCCTCGTCTCCTCCCGCGACCAGGTGCTGCCCGGCGAGGACGCCGACGCCGCCGACGTCATCGCCGAGGTCTTCCAGGCCCGCGGCGGGCGGATCGCCGAGCGCGGCCGCGCCGCGTCCGTGACGCGCACCGAGAAGGGCGTGCTGGTCGAGCTCACCGACGGGCGCACCGTCGAGGGCTCGCACGCGCTGATGACCGTCGGGACCGTGCCGAACACCGCCGGCCTGAACCTCGAGGCGTGCGGCGTGGAGCTGCGCGAGTCCGGCCACGTCGTCGTCGACCGGGTGTCGCGCACCAACGTGCCCGGCATCTACGCCGCCGGTGACGTCACGGGCGTCTTCCAGCTCGCCAGCGTCGCGGCCATGCAGGGCCGGATCGCCATGTGGCACGCGCTCGGCGAGGCGGTGCAGCCGATCCGGCTCAAGACGGTGGCCGCCAACGTGTTCACCCACCCGGAGATCGCCACGGTCGGCGTGCAGGAGAAGACGCTGCCCGAGGGCCACGACCTCGACGTCGTCCGGCTGCCGCTGGCCACCAACGCTCGGGCGAAGATGAGCGACCTGCACGCCGGGTTCGTGAAGCTGTTCGCCCGCAAGGCCACCGGCGTCGTCGTCGGCGGGGTGGTCGTGTCGCCCGGCGCCAGCGAGCTGATCCTGCCGATCGCGCTCGCGGTCACCAAGGGCCTGACCGTGAGCGACCTCGCGCACACCTTCGCCATCTACCCGTCGCTGTCGGGCTCGATCACCGAGGCCGGCCGGAGGCTGATGGGGGCCGACGCGCTGGCGTGACGCCCGTGACGGCCGGGGCGCGCGGGACGGGGCCGTCGCGGCGCCTGTGACGGGTGGGGTCCCGGGTGGTGCACCTGGGACGCCGGCCCGCCGATGCCGGGAGGGATGCACGCCTCCCGAGTCCTGTCGCGGTCCCTCCCGCGCGCCATCGCCCTCGCCGGCGCCGTCGTCGCGCTGTGCACCGGGCCGGTGGCCGTGGCGCAGGCCGACGCCGGTGCCACCACCGTGGTCGGGGAGCTCGTGCAGGCCTGGCCGGAGACCTCGCTCGAGGGCCAGCACGCGGGGGAGTCGCACGAGCAGCCGCTGACCTTCGTCGAGGGCGCCGACGGCACCTCGGTGCGCGTGCCGACCGACGCGGTCGCCGGCATCGACGTCGGCAGCACCGTCGAGGTGACCGTCGGCGGCACCGCCGACGACGAGGCCGCCGAGGACGGCTACGAGCCGGCGCTCGAGGTGCTCGACACGCAGGTCGTGCGCACCGCGCGGGCGGCGACCACGGTCCCGGCCGGCTCGGTCACCAACCAGGTGACCGTCGCGATGGTCGCGCCCGCCGGCGGTACCCCGGACGGCACCGCGCTCGCGGACGTCGTCGACACGGTCAACGGCGACGTCGCGGCCTTCTGGGCGCAGCAGACCGGCGGCGCGGTGACCGTCGGGGTCACCGCCGCCCACGACTGGATGACCACCGCCTCCGGCTGCGCCGACCCCACCGCGCTGTGGGACGAGGTCGCCGCGCGTGTCGGCTTCCAGGCCGGCCCCGGCCGGCACCTGCTGCTCTACGTCAGCAGCCGGCCGCAGGACCTGCCCGGCTGCTCCTACGCCCTGGGGCAGGTCGGTACGGGTCCCGCCTCGGGCGGGCGGCTCTACGTCCGTGACGACCTGGCCTCGGTCGTCGCCCACGAGCTCGGCCACAACTTCGGCCTGGGCCACTCGAGCGCCCTGCAGTGCGACGGCACCGTCGAGACCGGCGCCTGCCGCACCGCCGCCTACCGCGACTTCTACGACGTCATGGGCGTCTCCTGGGACCGGATCGGCGCGCTCACCGCCACCCAGGCCGACCGGCTCGGCGTGCTCCCGGCCGCGGCCGTGCAGACCGCAGGCGACGGGACGACGACGGCCACCCTCGCGCCCCTCGGCGGCGGTACCGGCACCCGGGCGCTGCGCCTGACCGACGCCGCCGGCACCGACTACTGGCTGGAGTACCGCACCGCCGTCGGCCGCGACGCGTGGCTGACCTCGGACAACCGCTACCGGCTCGACAGCGGCGTGCTGCTGCACCGCGCCGGCGGGATGCCGGACACCTCGCTGCTGCTCGACGGCAGCCCGTCGGCCGCGGCCGGCTGGGAGACGGACCTGCAGACGGCGCTGGTGCCGGGCGTGCCGGTCGCCGTCGCCGGCGGCGCGCTGACCGTCACCCTGGACGCGGTCACCCCGGCCGGCGCCACGGTGACCGTCGTCCGCACGTCCGCGGCGGCCGCCGTCCCGGCCCCCGCCCCGGCCGCCCCAGCGCCGCAGGTCCTGCCCGGCAGCCCCGGGGCGGCCGCCCCCGCGCCCGCCGCCGTCCCGGCCGCGCCGCCCGCACCCCCCGTCGCGCCGCCCGCACCCGCCGTCGCGCCGCAGGCCCCGGCGCCCGCGGTCGAGGACCCCGCCCCGGTCGCCGCGGCACCGGTCGAGGCGGCCGCCACCGAGCCCGCCGGCAGCGGCTGGGCCACCCCGGCGCTCGCGGCCGGCGGCGTCGCCGGCCTCGGCGGGACCGTGCTGGCCACCCGGCGGGTCCTCCCGCGGCTGCGCCGCGGCTGACCTGCCCGTCCGGGTGCGGTCCGGCGCCGCGGCTGCCGATGGAGGAGCCGTGCACGTCGACCGCCGTCCGCGCCTCGCAGCCGCCGCCGTCGCCGTGGCGGCCGTCCTCTCCCTGGTCGGCGGCGTCCCGGCCGCCCGGGCGGAGGACGGGGCCCCGGCCGCCGGCGACACCGTCGTCGGCCGGCTGGTCCAGGCCTACGCCGACCCCGAGACGCCGGGGCGCCACCACGGCGCGGCGGAGGACCCCGGGCTGCTGAGCTGGATCCGGACCGCGCCGGGGGAGACCGTGCGCGTCCCCACCGAGGACCTGGGCGGCGCCGAGGCCGGCGCGACCGTCGAGGTGACCCTGGGCGGTCCCGTCGAGGACGCCGCCTCGGAGGACGGCCTGGAGCCCGCACACGAGGTGCTGTCCGCCGAGGTGGTCGCCGCGGCCGACCGGCCGCCGACCGCCCCGGCGACGGAGCCGGTCAACCACCCGGTGCGCGTGGTCATGGTGCAGCCGGCCGACGCCGCGGCCCAGCGGGCGGCCGACCCCACCACGCTCGCCGACGTCGTCGCCGCGGTGGACGGCCCGGTGGCCGACTACTGGTCGCAGCAGACCGGCGGCAGCATCCGGTTCGGCGTCGTGAGCCGGACGGACTGGATCCCCAGCACCGCCACCTGCGAGGACCCCTTCGCCCTGTGGGACGCGGCGGCCCGGGCGGCGGGCTGGACCCCGTACCGCGGGGAGCACCTGCTCGTCTACGTGCCGCGGGACGCGCCCGGCTGCGCCTACGGCCTGGGCACCGTCAGCGGGTCGATGGCCGAGGGGGGAGTGGCCTACGTCCAGGACACCGGCACCTCGGTCATCGCCCACGAGCTCGGCCACAACCTCGGCCTCGGGCACGCCTCGGCGCTGCAGTGCGACCGCTCGGTGGAGACCGGCACCTGCCGGACCTCGTCCTACGCCGACTACTACGACGTCATGGGCTTCTCGTGGGAGCGGCTGGGCTCGCTGTCCGCGCCGCACGTCGCCCAGGTCGTGTCGTACCTCCCCGCCATGGACGTCGGCCCGGACGGCGGCACCTACGTCCTCCCGCGCTGGGACGCGAGGACCGCCGACCGGGCCCACGCGCTGCGGTTCACCGACGCTGACGGCGCCGTCTACTGGCTGGAGTACCGGCCCGCCGGCGGCACCGGCCGCGACAGCTGGCTGGGGCAGCTCGGTCCCGCCGCGCCGCAGCCGGGCGTGCTGCTGCGCCGCACCGCGCCGGGGCAGGACGACGACACGCTCCTGCTCGACGGCACGCCGTCGGCGAGCAGTGGCTGGAGCGCCGACGTGCAGGTCGTGCTGCCCGCGGACGGGCGCGCGGTCCCGGTCTCGGGCGGCGACGTCACCGTCGCGGTCCGGGCCGTCACCCCCGAGCAGGCCACGGTGGAGGTCGTGCCCGCCGGCCCGGCGGCGATCGCGGCCGCGGCGGCGGCCGACGGCGGGCTCGGCACCCCGGGCTGGCCGGCCACCTGCGGGCTGCCGTGGGGCGGGTGCGTGCAGCACTTCCCCGGCGGCAGCGTCTACCACTCGCCGGCGACGGGCGCGCACGTCGTCCGCGGCGTCCTGCTCGAGGAGTACCGCCGGCGGGGGGACTCCTCCGGGAGCGGCATCGGCTACCCGACCGGGGAGCAGTACGCGACCCGGGACGGCGGGTGGACGCAGGCGTTCCGGTGGGGCCGCATCCACTGGTCCCCGGCGACCGGTGCGCACCTCGTCGGCGCGGTCATCGGCGCGGCGTACGACCCGCTGTGGGGCGAGTCCGGTCCGCTCGGCTACCCGGTGGGCGACCAGTACGCGACAGCGAACGGCGGCGCGACGCAGGCGTTCCAGCACGGGCGGATCCACTGGTCGGCCGCCACGGGGGCACACGCGGTGTACGGCGACGTCTCCCGCGCGTACGACCCGCTGTGGGGCGAGTCCGGCGTGCTGGGCTACCCGGTGGGGGAGCGGTACGCGACCGCCAACGGCGGCGTGACCCAGGCGTTCCAGAACGGCCGCATCCACTGGTCGCCCGCGACCGGGGGCCACGCGGTCCACGGCGAGGTCTCGAAGGCCTACGACCCGCTGTGGGGCGAGTCCGGGGTGCTCGGCTACCCGGTCACCGACCGCTACCCCACGGCGAACGGCGGGGTGACCCAGGCGTTCCAGAACGGGCGGATCCACTGGTCCCCGGCGACCGGCGGGCACGCGGTGCTGTCGGTGATCGGCCGGGCCTACGACCCGCTGTGGGGCGAGTCCGGCGTGCTCGGCTACCCGGTCGCGGCCCGCTACCCGACCGCGCAGGGCGGCTGGACGCAGGCGTTCCAGAACGGGCGGATCCACTGGTCGCCCGGCACCGGGGCGCACGCCGTGCACGGCCCCGGCCGCTTCGAGTACGACCGGCTCTGGGGCGAGTCCGGCGTGCTGGGCTACCCGGTCACCGAGCCGTACCCGACGGTGGGCGGCGGGGTGACGCAGGCCTTCCAGAACGGGCGGATCCACTGGTCGCCCGCGACCGGCGCCATCCCGGTCACCGGTGCCGTCTCGCGCGCGTACGACGCCGTGGGCGGGGAGGCGGGCCGGCTGGGCTATCCCGTCCGGCACGGCGCCTGGATCCGCCCCGACGTGTACCGGCAGGACTTCCAGGGCGGCAGCGTCACCTCCTCGTCCCTCGGGACGCGGGTCACCTACGCCTCCTGACCCCCTCGGGGGACGGACGCCGGCGACACCTCAGCCACGGACGGACCCGTGCCGATACGCGTGCCATGTCGCGTACCCGGAGCCTGTCCCGGCTCGGCGCCGCCCTGACCGGGGCGGTCACCACCACGCTGCTCGTCCTCGTCGCGGCTCCTGCGCACGCGGCGGACGAGCCGGTCACCATCGACGTGCTCAAGGTCGTCGACGGCGAGTACGTCGTCGAGACCGTCTCCGTGCCCGGCGGCAGCGCCGACCGGACGGAGGCCTCCCTCGAGGCGCGCGCCGACGTCGTCGAGGCGAGCCCGTCGGTGACCTACCGGCCGCAGGGCGGCGACCCGTTCTGGGAGGCCGACGACCCGCAGCAGGTCGGCGCCGTCCGGGACGTGTGGCCGAGGACCCGCGGGGCCGGCCAGGTCGTGGCCGTCCTCGACACCACCGTCGACACCACCCACCCCGACCTCGCGGGCGCGTTCGTCCCGGGTACGGACACGACCGGCGCGGCACCCGACGGCGAGTGGCACGGGACCGGCGTGGCCGGCGTGATCGCCGCGCGCGCCGACAACGGGATCGGCAGCGCCGGCATGGCCCCGGAGGCGCGGATCATGCCCGTCCGCGTGTGCGCGCCGAGCTGCCCCTCCGCCGCGGTGGCCCGCGGGATCCTCTGGGCCGTCGACCACGGCGCCGACGTCGTCAACATGTCCCTCGCCGGCGCCGGCTACTCCGACGTCACCGGGGTCGCCATCCGCTACGCCCTCGACCGGGGTGTCCCGGTCGTGGCCTCCACCGGCAACGACGGGCTCAACGGCAACCCGGTCATGTACCCGGCCGCCAACAGCGGGGTCGTCGCCGTCTCCGCCACCACGCCGACCGGGGCCCCGGCCGACTGGGCGGTGCACGGCTGGCAGGCCGACGTCGCCACCGTCGGCGAGAGCGTCCTGCTGCCGATGCCCGGCGACGGGTACGGCAGCGGCAGCGGCACCTCGTTCTCCGGTCCGGCCGTCGCCGGCGCCGTCGCCCTGCTGCGGGCGAGCCACCCCGGCATCACGCCCGAGCAGGTGCAGGCGGCCCTGCAGGCCGGCGCCGACAGCAGCGGCACGTGGGACCGCGCCTGGGGCGCCGGCCGCCTGTCGGTCCCGGCCGCCTTCGCCGCCGCCGACCGCGCCGGCGCCGCGCCCACGGTCGTGCCGTCCCCGGGCACCCTCGACGTGAGCTGGGCGCCGGTCGCCGGGGCCACCTCCTACACCGTGCGCGTCGACGGCGCTGTGCGGGCCACCGTCACCGGCACCACGGCGCGGGTCACCGGGCTCACCGACGGCAACCAGGTCGCCGTCGACGTCCAGGCCGACGGCGGGGCGCGGAGCGCGGCGGCCCTCGCCACGGTCGGCCCCGCGGCCCCCGCGACGCCGACGCTGCACTCCGCGACGCTGCGGGGCACCGCCACCAGCGCGGTCCTCGACGTGACCGCGTCGGTCGCCGGCCCCGCGGTGCCGAAGGTGGCCCTCTACCGCGACGGCGTCAGCATCGGCGTCTACGCCGTGAGCCTGACCGGTACACCGCGGACGGTCGGCATCGGCATCGGCGCGATGCCCACCCAGGAGACCCGCTGGCAGCTGCGCGGGGTGGACGACCTCGGCCGCCAGTCCGGCTTCTCCGAGGCCGTGGTCACCGGCAGCGGACGTCCCGCCCCGCCCGGGGCGGTCACCGGCCTGACCGGCCGGACCGACGGCGACCGCGCCCTGCTCACCTGGGACGACGTGGGCGTCGCGTACACCTACCGCGTCGCCGTCGACGGCGCCGTCGTGGCCACCCCGCAGACGGCCGGTGCCGCGGTCGCCGCCCCGCCGGCCGGGACGTCGCGCGACTACGCGGTCGCCGTCGTCGACGCCTGGGGGCAGGCGGGTCCCGAGGTGACCGTGACGGTCTCGTCCACCGTGGCGACGAGTCCCGGCGCCCCGGCCGGCGTCACCGCCACGGCCGGCGACCGGTCGGCGACCGTGTCCTGGTCCCCGGCCGCCGACAACGGCAGCCCGGTGACCGGCTACACCGTCACGGCCGCGCCCGGCGGCGCCACCGCCACCACCACCGGGGCGACGAGCGCGACGGTGACCGGCCTGACCAACGGCACGTCCTACACGTTCACGGTGACCGCCACCAACGCCGTCGGCACCGGCCCGGCCGGCGGGCCGAGCACGGCCGTCACGCCGTCGGGGGCCGACGCCGGCACGAGTGCCGTCGCCGCGGCGTACGCGGCCACCGGCGGCAGCACCGGCCCGCTGGGGGCCCGCGTCGGCGCGGCCTACGCCACCACCGGGGGCGGCCTGACCCAGGCGTACCAGAACGGACGCATCCACTGGTCGGCCGCCACGGGGGCGCACGCGGTGTACGGGGACATCTCGAGGGTCTACGACCCGCTGTGGGGCGAGTCCGGGGTGCTCGGCTATCCGATCGGCGACCGGTACCCGACGCCGGGCAACGGGTGGACGCAGGCGTTCCAGTTCGGCCGGATCCACACGTCCCCGGGGACGGGCGCGCACGCGGTGTACGGGGACATCTCGAAGGCCTACGACCCGCTGTGGGGCGAGTCCGGGGTGCTCGGCTACCCGGTGGGCGACCGCTACCCGACACCCGGGAACGGCTGGACCCAGGCGTTCCAGTTCGGCCGGATCCACACCTCGCCGGCCAGCGGCGCGCACGCGGTGTACGGCCCGGTCTCGGGCGCCTACGACGCGCTGCGCGGGGAGTCGGGGGTGCTGGGCTACCCGGTGGGCGCCCGCTACGGCACGGCCGGGGGCGGCATCACCCAGGCCTTCCAGAACGGGCGCATCCACTGGTCACCCGGAACGGGCGCCCACGCCGTGTACGGGGACATCTCGAGGGCCTACGACCCGCTGTGGGGCGAGTCCGGGGTGCTCGGCTACCCGGTGAGCGACCGCTACCCCACGCCCGGGAACGGCTGGACCCAGGCGTTCCAGTTCGGCCGCATCCACACCTCGCCGGCCAGCGGCGCGCACGCCGTGTACGGCGACATCTCGAGGGCCTACGACCCGCTGTGGGGCGAGTCCGGGGTGCTCGGCTATCCGATCAGCGACCGGTACCCGACGCCGGGGAACGGGTGGACGCAGGCGTTCCAGTTCGGCCGGATCCACACGTCCCCGGGGACGGGCGCGCACGCGGTGTACGGGGACATCTCGAAGGCCTACGACCCGCTGTGGGGCGAGTCCGGCGTCCTGGGCTACCCCGTCGGGGCCCGGTACCCGACGCCGGGCAACGGGTGGACGCAGGCGTTCCAGTTCGGCCGGATCCACACCTCGCCGGCCACCGGCGCGTACGCGGTGCTGCAGCCGATCTCCCCGGTCTACGACTCCCACTGGGGCGAGTCCGGGCAGCTCGGCTATCCGCTGGGCAACGCCGTCACGGCCGCCGACGGCAGCGTGAGCCAGGCGTTCCAGCGCGGCCGCATCACGGTGCGGGGCGGTCAGGTGACGGTGAGCCTGGGCTGACCCGGCCGCGCGGCCCCTACTCGGCGTCGGCGATCGTGCAGATGACCGCGCCGCTGGTGACGGTGGCGCCGACCTCGGCCGACAGCCCGGTCACGGTGCCCGCCTTGTGCGCGGTGAGGGGCTGCTCCATCTTCATCGCCTCGAGGACGACGACGAGGTCACCGGCCTCGACGGTGTCACCGTCCTCGACGGCGACCTTCACGATCGTGCCCTGCATCGGCGAGGTCAGGGAGTCGCCGGACACCGCGGAACCGCCGTGGCCCGAGCCCCGCTTGCGCGGCTTGGCGCCACCGCCGGCGGCCACCGGCGCCCCGCCGCCCGCGGCCAGCCCGGCGGGCAGGGAGACCTCCAGCCGCCGCCCGCCGACCTCGACGACGACGGTCTGCCGCGGCTCCTCCTCGTCGGCCCCGGCCGGCGCTGCGCCGTAGGGCTGGACCTGGTTGTCCCACTCGGTCTCGATCCAGCGGGTGTGCACGGTGAACGGCTCGCTGGTGAACGCCTCGTCGCGGACCACCGCGCGGTGGAACGGGATGACGGTGGGCATGCCCTCGACGACCAGCTCGTCCAGTGCGCGGCGGGCACGCTGCAGCGCCTCCGCACGGCTGGCGCCGGTGACGATCAGCTTGGCCAGCATCGAGTCGAACGCGCCGGCCACCTCGCCGCCGGTCTCGACGCCGGAGTCCCAGCGAACGCCCGGGCCCTGGGGGATCTCCAGCCGGGTGACCGGGCCGGGGGCCGGCATGAAGTTGCGGCCGGCGTCCTCGGCGTTGATCCGGAACTCGATGCTGTGCCCGCGCGGGGCCGGGTCCTCGGTGATCTCCAGCGGCAGCCCCTCGGCGATGCGGAACTGCTGGCGCACCAGGTCGATGCCGCTGGTCTCCTCGCTGACCGGGTGCTCCACCTGCAGACGGGTGTTGACCTCGAGGAAGGAGATCGAGCCGTCGACGCCGACGAGGTACTCGACGGTGCCGGCGCCGTGGTAGCCGGCCTCCCGGCAGATCGCCTTGGCCGACTCGTGGATGCGCGCCCGCTGCTCGTCGGTCAGGAACGGCGCCGGGGCCTCCTCCACGAGCTTCTGGTTGCGCCGCTGCAGCGAGCAGTCGCGGGTGCCGACGACGACCACGTTGCCGTGCGTGTCGGCCAGGACCTGCGCCTCGACGTGCCGCGGCTTGTCGAGGAACCGCTCCACGAAGCACTCGCCGCGGCCGAAGGCCGACACGGCCTCGCGGACGGCGGAGTCGAACAGGTGCGGGATCTCCTCCTCGGTGCGGGCGACCTTCAGGCCGCGCCCGCCACCGCCGAACGCGGCCTTGATCGCCACCGGCAGGCCGTGCTCCCGGGCGAAGGCCAGCACCTCGTCGGCGCCGGAGACCGGTTCCTTGGTGCCGGGCACCAGCGGCGCGCCGGCCTTGGTGGCGATGTGCCGCGCGGCGACCTTGTCGCCGAGGGCGATGATCGACTCGGGGGAGGGGCCGATCCAGGTCAGCCCGGCGTCGAGGACTGCCTGGGCGAAGTCGGCGTTCTCCGACAGGAAGCCGTAGCCGGGGTGGACGGCGTCGGCGCCGGAGCGCTTCGCGGCGTCGACGACCTTGTCGATGACCAGGTAGGAGTCGCCGGGCGTCGTCCCGCCCAGGGCGAACGCCTCGTCGGCGACGCGGACGTGCAGGGCGTCGCGGTCGGGCTCGGCGTAGACCGCGACGCTGGTCAGCCCGGCGTCCCGGCAGGCGCGGGCGACCCGGACCGCGATCTCCCCGCGGTTGGCGATCAGGACCTTCTGCACCGGCGTACTCCCTCGAAGACGGACCGGTCGGACTCTAGCCAGCGCCCGCCCGCCCGCCCGCAGTAGGGCGGGGAGCCGCGAGCGCGGCTCAGCCGGCGGCCGGCTTGGTGACGGCGTACCGGAACCCCCGCCAGTTGGGCCCCGGGCTGTCGTCGGGCTGGACCCGCAGCACCACCAGGCCGCGCTCGGTCAGGCGGGGCAGCAGGACCTCCATCGGCAGGCCGTGCATCTGCAGCACCGCACCGAACCGCCGCCGGACGTAGGCGTGCACCAGCGGCCGGGGCACCGTCCGGTACAGCCGGCCGACCAGGGTGTCCGACGGGCCGGTGGGGACGGCGAAGACCGCCAGCCCGCCGGGCCGCAGCACCCGGCCGAACTCCTCGGCGTAGCGCAGCGACAGCTCGGGCGGCATGTGCTGCAGCACGATCGTCGACAGCACCAGGTCGAAGCTGTCGTCGGGGAACACCGACAGGTCCGCCGCCTCGTTGTGGACGAAGGTGCAGCGGCCCTCGGGGTCGTGCCGGCGCGCCTCGGCGAGCATCGACGGCGCGATGTCCACCCCGGTGACCCGGTCGAAGTGCCGGGCCAGGGCCTGGGTCAGCCGGCCCACCCCGCAGCCGAAGTCCAGCGCCGTCTCCCGCCGGGCCGGCAGCCGGAGGGAGTCGGCCAGCGCCATGACGTCGTCGACCACGCGGACACCGGTCGCGAAGAACTCCTCGGGGTCCCAGCGCCCGCCGCGGCGGTCGGGCTCGGTGAGCACCGCCCACATCGGGTCCCGCGAGCCGAAGGTGTCCCACGCCGTGCGCAGGGAGCGTGTGTCCACGGCCGGACCCTAGGCCGGTCGGTGGGTGGCAGCCAGCGCCGCGGCATCCGTGCTGGTCAGCGCCGCCAGAGGTCGGTGACCGTGAGCCCGCGGCGGCGCAGCTGCTCCCGCAGCGCGGCCAGCGACAGCCCGACCACCGACGCCGGGTCGCCCTCGACCCGGCGCACGAACGGGGCGCCGAGGCCGTCGAGGGTGAACGCGCCCGCGACCGCCAGCGGCTCGCCCGTGGCCAGGTAGGCCTCGACCTCCGCGGCCGTCGGGGTGGCGAAGTACACGACGGTCGAGGTGACGACGACGTCGCGGGACTCGACCACCCCGCCGCGGACGTCGAGCAGGGCCTGGCCGGTGTGCAGCACGCCCGAGCGGCCCGACATCCGCCGCCACCGCTCCCGCGCCTCCGCGGCGTCAGCCGGCTTGCCCATCGGCTGGCCGCGGAACTCCAGCAGCGAGTCCGCGCCCACCACCAGGGCGTCCTCCTCCCGCGCGGCGACGGCCGACGCCTTGGCCGACGCCAGCAGGGCGACCCGCTCGGCGACGCGCGGCGCCGTCACCGTGGTCTCGTCGACGTCGCTGACCACGACCTCGGGCGCGAGGCCCGCCTGGCGCAGCAGCGCCAACCGGGCCGGGGACGCCGAGGCCAGCACCAGCCGGCGGGTCCCGGTCATGCGTTCTCCTCGCCGGCGCTCGTCGTCCGCAGCCGCGGCTCTGCCCGTGGTCCGCACGAGCTCGCGAGCTCGCTCACGCGAAGCGCCCGGACGCGCGCCAGCCGCCGGGGCCGGGCTGCAGCGGCTGCCGGTGCGCGTCGGCTCGGCTCGCCCACGCACCGACCGGGGTCGGGCGCCGGCGCGGCCGGCGCTGCGAGAGCGCGGCCACGACGACGGTCAGGGCGGCGAGCTCCTCGTCGGTCGGCTCGCCGCGGACCACCCGCAGGAGCGGGCGCTGCTCCTCGCTCACAGGCCGATGTCCGCTCACAGGGGGATGTTCCCGTGCTTCTTCGGGGGCAGCGTCTGGCGCTTGTTGGCCAGCAGCCGCAGCGCCTTGGTGATCTCGATGCGGGTCTCCGAGGGGCGGATCACCTGGTCCACGTACCCGCGGTCGGCCGCGATGTACGGCGACAGCAGCGCGTCCTCGTACTCGGTGATGAGCTCCGCGCGGCGGGCGTCGGCGTCCGGGGAGTCGGCCAGCTCGCGCCGGTAGAGGATGTTCACCGCGCCCTGGGCGCCCATGACGGCGACCTGCGCGGTCGGCCAGGCGAGGTTCAGGTCGGCGCCGAGGTGCTTGGACCCCATGACGTCGTAGGCGCCGCCGTACGCCTTGCGCGTGATGACCGTGATCTTCGGGACCGTGGCCTCGGCGTAGGCGTAGATGAGCTTCGCGCCGCGGCGGATGATCCCCTCCCACTCCTGCGACGTCCCGGGGAGGAAACCCGGGACGTCGACGAAGGTGAGCACCGGGACGTTGAAGGCGTCGCAGGTGCGCACGAACCGGGCCGCCTTCTCGCTGGCGTCGATGTCCAGCGTGCCGGCGAACTGGGTGGGCTGGTTGGCCACGACGCCGACCGGCCGGCCCTCGACCCGGCCGAAGCCGACCACGATGTTCGGCGCGAACAGCGCCTGCACCTCGAGGAACTCGCCGTCGTCGAGCACGTGCTCGATGACGGTGTGCATGTCGTAGGGGGTGTTCGGCGAGTCCGGGACGACCGTGTCGAGCTCGTGGTCGGAGTCCGTGACGCCGTCCGGCGTCGTGTCGGCCGGGGCGACCTCGACGGCCGGCAGCGGGTCGAGGTTGTTGCTCGGCAGGTAGGACAGCAGCGCCTTGACGTAGTCGAGCGCGTCGGCCTCGTCCTCGGCCAGGTAGTGCGCGACGCCGGACCTGGTGTTGTGCGTGCGGGCGCCGCCGAGCTCCTCGAGGGTGACGTCCTCGCCGGTCACGGTCTTCACGACGTCGGGACCGGTGATGAACATCTGGCTCGTCTGGTCGACCATGACGATGAAGTCGGTGAGCGCGGGGGAGTAGACGTGCCCGCCGGCCGCGGCGCCCATGACCAGCGAGATCTGCGGGACGACGCCGGAGGCGTGCACGTTGCGCCGGAAGATCTCGCCGTAGAGGCCGAGGGAGACCACGCCCTCCTGGATGCGCGCGCCGCCGCCCTCGTTGATCCCGATGACCGGGCAGCCGTTGCGGACGGCCAGGTCGAGGACCTTGACGATCTTCTCGCCGTAGACCTCGCCGAGGCTGCCGCCGAAGACGGTGACGTCCTGGGAGAACACGCACACCGGGCGGCCGTCGACCGTCCCGTAGCCGGTGACGACGCCGTCACCGAACGGCCGCCGGGCGTCCATGCCGAAGTTGGTGGAGCGGTGGCGGGCGAACTCGTCGAGCTCGGTGAACGAGCCCGGGTCCAGCAGCGCCTCGATCCGCTCGCGGGCGGTCATCTTGCCCGCCGCGTGCTGCTTCTCCACCGCCCGCTCGGAGCCGGCGTGCGTGGCCTCCTGGACGCGGCGCTCGAAGTCCGCCAGCTTGCCGGCGGTCGTGTGGATGTCGATGTCGCCGGGGACGTGCTCGCCGGCGCTCTCCAGTTCAGCCGCACTCACGGCCCGTAGCGTAGGGGAGTGCCCGACACGCCCTCCGCCCGCTGGTCGGAGCTGGACCGCCCCCCGCTCGACGCCGCGGCGCTGCAGGCCGCGCTCACCAGGGACAGCCGGCTGTGGCGCTCGCTGGAGGTCGTCGAGGAGGTCGGCTCCACCAACGCGGTCCTCGCGGAGCGGGCCGCCGACGACGACCTGCCCGAGGGCGCGGTCCTCGTCGCCGAGCACCAGGCCGCCGGGCGGGGCCGGCTCGACCGCACCTGGACCTCCCCGCCGCGGGCCGGGCTCACCGTCTCGGTGCTCCTGCGCCCCGACGTCCCGGCCGCCCGCCGCGGCTGGCTGCCGCTGCTCACCGGCGTGGCGCTGGCCGAGGCCGTCGGCGAGGTCACCGGCGTGCGCACCTCGCTCAAGTGGCCCAACGACCTGCTCGCGGTCGACGGCGCCAAGCTCGCCGGGATCCTGGCCGAGGCGGTGTCCGCCCCCGCCCGCCCCGCGGTCGTCGTCGGGACCGGGCTCAACGTCGGCACCCGCCGCGAGGAGCTGCCGCCGACCGGGTCGTCACTGGCGCTGGTCACCGGAGCCCCGGTCGACCGGGGGCCGGTCCTGCTGGCCTACCTGCGGGCGCTCGAGCGGCGCTACCTCGCCTGGACGGCGGCGCTCGGCGACCCGGTCGCCACCGGCCTGGCCGCGGACTACCTCGCCTGGTGCTCGACGGTCGGCGCCGAGGTGACCGTCACGCTGCCCGACGGGTCGGCGCTGTCGGGGACCGCGACCGCCGTCGACTGGGACGGCCGGCTGGTGGTCCGCACCGACGGCGGCACGGTGGAGCTGGCCAGCGGGGACGTGCAGCACGTCCGGACACGCCCCGCCGGAGCCTGACGCGCGGTCCGCGCTCGGTCATCCTGGCGAGGTGCCCTACCCCGACAGGCTGCTGGCCGACGACGAGGAGGTCGTCGTCCACCTGCACCCGCACTGGACGACGCTGTTCTGGCCCGTGGTCGGGCTCCTCGCCGTCGTCGGCGCCGGCTCCTACCTCGCCGCCCTCGTCCCGGCCGGCCGGCAGCAGGGCGTGCTCCGGTCGGCGCTGCTGGCGGCGGTGCTGGTCGCCCTCGTCGTGCTCGTCGTGCGTCCGGTGCTGCGCTGGCGGACTACGCACACCGTCGTGACCACGCACCGGCTGCTGGTCCGCTCGGGCGTGCTGTCCCGCCGTGGCCGGGACGTGCCGCTGTCGCGCGTCACCGACGTCTCGATCCACCAGACGCTCGGGCAGCGGGTGCTGCGCTCCGGGACGCTGACCGTCGAGACGGCCGGCGAGGGCGGCCCGGTGGTGCTCGAGCGCCTGCCCGCCTGCGCCGACGTGCAGCAGCTGCTGGTCCGGCTGGTCGAGGAGGACGCGGACGGGGACCCCTGGGCCGGCGCTGCCGCCGACCGGTACGGGTACGACGACGCCGGGGTGTGACCGACCGGTCACGGCGAGCCTGGCCCGGTTCTGTCGTACCCCCGACCTACCCTGCGCGCCCATGCGGCTGCTGCACACCTCGGACTGGCACATCGGGCGGTCGCTGCACGGCGCGGAGCTGCTCGCCGAGCAGGAGGCGGTGCTGTCCGGGCTGGCCCGGGTCGTGGCCGACGAGGGCGTCGACGCCGTCGTCGTGGCCGGGGACGTCTACGACCGGGCGGTGCCCTCGGCCGACGCGCAGGCCGTGCTCGACCGGGTGGTCGGCCGCCTGGTCGGCGCCGGCGCCACGGTCGTCCTCACCCCGGGCAACCACGACTCGGCGCGGCGGCTGGGCACCTTCTCCTCGCTGCTGACCAAGGCCGGGCTGCACGTCCGCGCCGAGACCGCGCGGCTGGACGAGCCGGTGCTGCTGGCCGACGCGCACGGCGAGGTCGCCGTCTACGGGCTGCCCTACCTCGAGCCGGAGATCGCCCGGCACGAGCTCGGCGTGCCGGACGCGCGCAGCCACGAGGGCGTCCTGCGGGCGGCGATGGACCGGGTGCGCGCCGACCTGTTCCTGCGCCCCGGCACCCGCTCGGTGGTGCTCGCGCACGCCTTCGTCGGCGGCGGGGTGGCCAGCGACAGCGAGCGCGACATCTGCGTCGGCGGGGTCGACGTGGTGCCGGCGCCGGTGTTCGACGGCGTCGACTACGTGGCGCTGGGGCACCTGCACCGCCCGCAGACCCTCAGCGACCGGATGCGCTACAGCGGCTCCCCGCTGGGGTACTCCTTCGGCGAGGCCGGGCAGGACAAGCAGGTGTGGCTGGTCGACCTCGACGCCGGCGGGCTGGCCGGCGTCCGGTCCGTGCCGCTGCCCGCGCCCCGGCCGCTGACCGTGCTCACCGGCACCCTCGACGACCTGCTCGCCGACCCCGCCCACACCGCCGCCGAGGAGGCATGGGTGTCCGCCCGGCTCACCGACCCCGTCCGCCCCGCCGACCCGATGCGCGCGCTGCGCACCCGGTTCGGCCAGTGCGTGCACCTGGAGTGGATCGGCGGCACCGCCGGCGGCGACGGCCGCAGCTACCAGGAGCGGCTGCGCGGCCGGGACGACCTCGACGTCGCGGGGGAGTTCGTCGCGCACGTCCGCGGCGGGGTGGGCGTCACACCCGCCGAGCGCGACCTGCTGGCCCGGGCGCTGGGCGCCGCGGGCCGCGAGGAGCTCGCCCGGTGAGGCTGCACACCCTCACCCTCACCGCCTTCGGGCCCTTCGCCGGCACCGAGACCGTCCGGGTCGACGAGGTGGCCCGCGACGGGCTGTTCCTGCTCTGGGGCCCCACCGGCGCGGGCAAGACGACGCTGCTCGACGCCGTGGTCTTCGCGCTCTACGGCACCGTCCCCGGCGCCCGCGGCGAGGCCCGCCGGCTGCGCAGCGACCACGCCGACGCGGCCACCCGCACCGAGGTCTCCTGCGAGCTGACCCTCGCCGGCGAGCGGCTGCTGGTCGTCCGCCGCCCGGAGCAGACCCGGCCGAAGAAGCGCGGCACCGGGGAGACCACCGAGCAGGCCAAGCTCACCGTGCAGCGCCACACGGCCGACGGCTGGGAGCCGGTGAGCACCCGCATCGACGAGGGCTCGGAGTACCTGCGGGTGCGGCTGGGCCTGTCGGCCGAGCAGTTCTGCCAGGTGGTGCTGCTGCCCCAGGGCGACTTCGCCCGCTTCCTGCGCGCCGAGCCCGAGGACCGCGGCCGGCTGCTGCGCACCCTGTTCGACGTCGACCGGTTCGCCCGCGCCGAGGACTGGCTGGCCGGGGAGCGGCGGGCCGCCGAGGAGGAGCTGCGCGCCGACCGGCACCGGGTCAGCACGCTGCTGCACCGCGTCGCCCAGATCGCCGACGTCGAGGTGCCCGAGGAGCTCGCCCCCGAGCTGGTCGGCGCCCGCCCCGGCGCCTCGGTCGGCGCCTGGGTGACCGGGGTGCGGGGCCGGGCGGCCGAGCGGCTGGTCGCCGCGGCCGCCGAGGCCGACGACGCCGCCGCCGCGAGCACCCGGGCCGAGGCGGAGCTCGCCGCCGCCCGGGCGCTGGCCGACCGGCACGCCCGCCGCGACCGGGCCCGCGCCGAGCTGGAGCGGCTCACCGCGCGCGAGCCGGAGCTGGCGCCGCTGCGGGACCGGGCCGACGCCGGCCGCCGCGCCGAGGTGCTGCGCGACGTGCTGGGCGCCGCCGGGCGCGCCGCCCGCGCCGCCGAGCAGGCCGCCACCGCCCGGGAGGCCGCCGAGGCCGCCTGGGCCGCGGTCTCCGGCGGGCGCCCGGCCGGCCCGGAGCCGGCCCGGGAGCTGCGCGACGCCGCCGCCGCGGTGCGGGCCCTGCTGCCCGAGGCCGACCGCGCCGCGGACCTGGCCGCCGAGGTCGCCCGCCTGGCCCGCGAGGGTGAACGGCTCACCGGCCGGGTCGCCGCCGGCGCCCGCGCCGTCGAGGAGGAGCCCGCCCGGGTCGCCGCGGCGCAGGCGCGGCTCGACGCGGCGCAGGCCGCGGCCGCCCGCCTGCCCGGCCTCACCGCCGCCGACGAGGCCGCCCGCGCCGCGCTGGAGGCGGCCACCCGCGCCGCGGAGGTGACCGGCCGGCTCGACCGCGCCGCCAAGGCCGCCGACGCCGCCCGCCTGGGCTGGCTGGAGGCCCGCGAGCGGCTGGTCGAGGTCCGCACCGCCCGGCTGGAGGGCATGGCCGCCGAGCTCGCCGCCGGGCTGACCGACGGCGCCGACTGCCCGGTCTGCGGCTCGGCCGAGCACCCGCGCCCCGCGGTGCCGGCCGGCCCCGCGGTCACCGCCGACGACGAGGAGCGCGCCCGCGCCGCCGTCGACGCCGCCGAGGAGCGGCGCACCGCCGCCGGCCGGGCGGTCGAGGAGCTCGAGCGGCGGCTCGCGGTGCTGCGCGTGCAGGCCGGGGAGCTGCCGGCCGCCGAGCTGGCCGGGCGGGCGGCGGCCGCGGCGGCCGAGCGCGCCGAGGTGGCGGCGCTGGCCCGCGGGGTGGAGGCCGCCCGCCGCGAGCTGGCGGCGGCCGAGCAGCGGCGCGACGCCGCCGCCACGGCGCTGGCCGCCGACCGCGAGGCGCTGCAGCGGGTCACCGCCGAGCACGCCGCCCGCGCCGAGTCCCACGCCGAGCTGGCCGCCCGCCTCGACGCTGCCCGCGGGGAGGACCGGGACCTGCCGGCCCGCGTCGCGCGGCTCACCGCCGAGGCCGCCCGCTGCGAGGCCGCCGTCGCCGCCGCCGAGGAGGAGGGCCGCGCCCGCACCGCCGCCGGGGAGGCCCGGGACGCCGCGGAGCAGCGCGCCGCCGCGGCCGGGTTCGCCGGCGTGGGGGAGGCGGCCGCCGCCCTGCTGGAGGACGGCCGGCTGGCCGCGCTGGACCGTCGGCTGCGCGACCACGACGAGGCGCACGCCGTGGTCGTCGCCACCCTCGCCGACCCCGAGCTCGCCGACCTCGGCGAGCGCCCCGATGTCGCGGCCGGGCAGCAGCGCTGCGCGGAGCTGACCGCCCGCCGCGAGGACGCCGTCACCGCGCTCGACCAGGCCCGCCGCTGCGCGGACGCCCTCGACGCGCTGGCCGGCGACGTCGTCTCGGCCGAGGTCGAGCTGGCCGAGCGGCGGGCCCGCGCCGAGCAGGTCTCGGGCCTGGCCGACCTGGTCGGCGGGCGCGGGGCGAACACGCTGCGGATGCGGCTGCAGTCGTTCGTGCTCGCCGCTCGGCTCGAGCAGGTCGCCGAGGTGGCCAGCAGGCGGCTGCAGGAGATGTCCCGCGGCCGCTACACCTTCCTGCACAGCGACGCGCTGGGCCGCCACGGCGCCCGCGGCGGCCTGGGCCTCGACGTCCTCGACGAGTACACCGGCGTGCGGCGGCCGACGAAGACCCTGTCGGGCGGGGAGAGCTTCATGGCCTCCCTCGCCCTGGCCCTGGGCCTGGCCGACGTCGTCACCGCCGAGGCCGGCGGGGTGCAGATGGACACCCTGTTCGTCGACGAGGGCTTCGGCACCCTCGACGCGCAGGCGCTCGACGCGGTCATGGGCGTGCTCGACGAGCTGCGCCGCGGCGGGCGGACCGTCGGCGTGATCAGCCACCTGGAGGAGCTGCGCACCCGCATCCCCACCCGCCTCGAGGTCGTCGCGGGGCGGGCGGGGTCGCGGCTGGCCGGCTGAGCGCGGCCGGCGGCCGGGTCAGCGGGGCCGGCGGCCGGGTCAGCGCGGCTCGGCCGCCGCCGCCAGGGCCGGGGCGGCCTCGGCGATCCGCTGCAGCAGCCGGTCGAGGGGGTCGCCGCACAGGGTGGCGATCCGGTCGACGGTCCGGGTGAGCTCGGCGACGGTGAGCGGGTGCTCGGCGACGCCGGCGTTCGACCACGCCGGCCGCATGCCGGGCTCGCCGTGCGCCGGCTCCCACACCGTGTGCACCACGGTCGTGCGCACCGCGTAGAGCTTGCGCACCTGGTGGGTCCAGTCGACGACGTCGTCGTTGAGCCGGCGGTCCCGGACGCGCAGCGGCATGAGGTTGCGGATGAGGCGGACCAGCGCGTCGAGCTCCAGCGGGAGCAGGTAGGGCGCGGCGACCCGGTCGATGCCGGACAGCGCCCGCGCCAGCCGGGACACCGCCCGCTCCGCCGACGCCGCCGCCGCGACCAGCCGCCCGACGGCGGCCTCCCACTCCGGGGCCTCGACCGCCGTCACGCCTCCCCTCCCGGGAGGGCCGTCGGCCGGGGGTCCCGGCGCTGCGCTCGGGCGGGTGCGGGGAGCGGTGCGTGCACGCCCCCAGTCTGCCGGGTCCGCGGCGCGGCTACCGGTCCGCGGGGGACAGGCGGCCGGTCGCCAGGCCCGCCGGCGCGCGCGGGGCCGGCGCGGCGGGGAACACCCAGGTGCGGTAGCTGACGAAGCGGATCACCGTGCCGACGGCGATGGAGACGACGTTCGCGGCCTGCAGCACCAGCGCGCTCTCCTGGCCGAGCGGGTGCCGGACCACGTAGACGATCGCCAGCCCGAGCAGCAGCGTCACCGCGTTGACCACGGCGAAGGCGAGGTACTCGCGGCGCAGCCCGGTGCGCGCCCGGCCGGCGAAGGACCACCAGCGGTGCCCGGCGAACGCCACCGACGTCGACACCGTGGTGGACACCAGCTTCGCCACCACCGCGCCGGCACCGGCGTGCGCGTACAGGTACTGGAACAGCGCGAGGTCGAGGACGAACGAGACCCCGCCCACCACGCCGAACGCCGACAGCTCCCGCAGCAGCACCCGCCAGGTGCCGCGCAGCCGCTGGAGGAGGGCGCCGCGGCGACGTCGACGTCCCGGGGCCAGCACGGACCCGAGGGTACGGGTCGCGGCGCGGCGGACGCCGGGACACACGGGATACTCGGGCATCGTGCGCAGCTCCCTCGGGTCCCCGTCCCTCCGGTGGCCGGGACGCCGGTGGGCGGCCGCGGTGCTCGCCGCAGCCCTCCTGACCGCCGGCTGCGGCGCCGCCCACGAGGCTCCCCCGTCGGCGAGCGCCACCGCGCCGGCCCCCCAGGCGGGCACCGCGCCGGAGGGGACGACGCAGACCGTGGGCTTCGCCGTCGTCGGGGACTCGATCACCGCCGGCCTGGACGCCCCCGTCGAGGGCACCGAGGTCCGCGGGCGGAACTCGTGGGTGCGCGCGGCCGACGTCGCCCCGCTGGAGTTCCGGGGCGGCTGGGCGGTACCCGGTGCCCGCACGGCGGACATGAGCGCGGGCGTCCGGCCGGTGCAGGCCGACGTCCTGGTCGTCCTGGCCGGCACCAACGACGTGCTCCACTCCGTCCCGTGGGAGGAGACCCGGCAGAACCTGCTCGACGCCGTGGCCACCGCCGGCGTGCAGCGGGTCGTCCTGGTCGCCGTCCCGCCGCTGGACGTCGACCCGGAGGGGCGGGAGGAGCTCGACGCGCGGCTGGTCGAGCTCGCCGGCGAGCAGGGCTGGGCGCACCTGGACCCGTGGACCGACGTCGACACCGGGGAGGGCACCTTCGCCCCGGGCGCCTCCGAGGACGGCGTGCACCCGACCCAGGCGGTCGCGGACCTGGTCGGCGCCCGCATCCGGGCGGCGCTGCTCGACCTCGCCGGGAACTGAGCCGGCCGGCCCCGGCTAGCCTCGTCCTGCCATGTCCTCCGATCCCGCCTCGCCCGATCCCGCCTCGCCCGATCCCGCCTCGCCGCCACCCGCCCCGACCGACCCCCGGACCGGGCTCCCCGTCGTCGCGATGGTCGGCGGGGGCCAGCTCGCCCGGATGACCCACCAGGCCGCGATCGCGCTCGGCCAGTCGCTGCGCGTGCTGTCCACCGGTCCCGACGAGTCCGCGGCGCTGGTCGCCGCCGACGTCCGGATCGGCGACCACCGCGACCTCGACGCGCTGCGCGCCGTGGCCGACGGCGCCACCGTGCTCACCTTCGACCACGAGCACGTGCCCACCGAGCACCTGCGGACGCTGGCCGCCGAGGGCGTCCGCGTCGCCCCCGGCCCCGACGCGCTCGTGCACGCCCAGGACAAGCTCGTCCTGCGCCGCGCCCTCGCCGCCGCCGGGGAGCCCCAGCCGGCGTGGGCCGAGGTCGAGACCCTGCAGGGCATCACCGACCTCGCGGAGTCGGTGGGCTGGCCGGTGGTCGTGAAGACCCCGCGCGGCGGCTACGACGGCCGCGGCGTGTTCGTCGTCGGCGCGGCCGAGGAGGCCGCCGGCCTGCTCGAGGCGCACGGCCGGCTGCTGGTCGAGGAGCGGGTGCCGCTGGTCCGCGAGCTCGCGGTGCTGGTGGCCCGCTCGCCGTTCGGGCAGGTCGCCGTCTGGCCGGTGGTGGAGACCGTGCAGCGCGACGGCATCAACACCGAGGTCCTCGCGCCGGCCCCGGACCTCGACGAGGACACCGCGACGGCCGCGCAGGAGCTCGCCGTGCGGGTCGCCGACCGGGTCGGCGTCGTCGGCGTCATGGCCGTCGAGCTGTTCCAGACCCCCGACGGCGTGCTGGTCAACGAGCTGGCGATGCGCCCGCACAACTCCGGGCACTGGACGATCGAGGGCGCGCGCACCAGCCAGTTCGAGCAGCACCTGCGCGCCGTCCTCGACTACCCCCTGGGGTCGACGGCGATGGCCGCGCCCGCCGTCGTCATGGCCAACGTCCTCGGCGGCCGCGCGTCGGAGCCCGGCTGGGACGGGCCCGGCCTCGACGAGCGCGTCCACCACCTGATGGCGCACTGGCCCGACGTCAAGCTGCACTGGTACGGCAAGGGCCAGCGCCCCGGGCGCAAGCTCGGCCACGTGACGGCGCTGGGGGAGGACCTCGCGGAGGTGCGCGCCCGCGCCGTCGCCGCGGCCCGCTACCTCGCCGACGGCGTGGTCGACCCCGCGTTCGCCTTCCCCGAGGAGCACTGACGTGAGCGAGCCGCTGGTCGGGATCGTCATGGGCAGCGACTCGGACTGGCCCACCATGGAGCCGGCCGCGGAGGCGCTCGCGGAGTTCGGCGTCCCGTACGAGGTGCACGTGCTGTCCGCGCACCGCACTCCGCAGCGGATGCTCGACTACGCCGGCTCGGCCGCCGGGCGCGGGCTGCGGGTGCTGGTCGCCGGCGCCGGGGGAGCGGCGCACCTGCCGGGGATGCTCGCCGCGGCCACCCCGCTGCCGGTGGTCGGCGTGCCGCGGCCGCTGGACCGCCTCGACGGCCTGGACAGCCTGCTGTCGATCGTGCAGATGCCCGCGGGCGTGCCGGTCGCGACGGTGTCCATCGGGGGCGGCCGCAACGCCGGCCTGCTCGCGGTGCGCATCCTCGCTGCGGGCGACCCGGGGCTGCGGGCCGCCGTCGAGCGGTTCCAGGCCGACCTGGCCGACTCCGTCGTGGCGCGGGACGCGGCGCTGCGGGCCCGGCTGACCGGCGACGGCGGATCTGCTGGGACGTCCTAGCATCTACCCGTGAGTACGAGCGGGCTGTACCAGCTGACCGAGGAGCACGACGCGATCCGGGCCGCGGTCCGCGACATCGCCGAGCGCGAGATCGCCCCGCACGCCGCGGACGTCGACGCGAACTCCCGCTTCCCGATCGAGGCGCAGAAGGCGCTGACGGCGGCCGGCTTCCACGCCACGCACATCCCGGAGCAGTACGGCGGCGAGGGCGCGGACGCGATCGCCACCTGCATCGTCATCGAGGAGGTCGCCCGGGTCGACGTCTCGGCGTCGCTCATCCCGGCGGTCAACAAGCTCGGGTCGATGCCCGTCATCCTGTCGGCCTCGGAGGACCTCAAGCGGAAGGTGCTCCCGTCGATCGCCGAGGGCCGGGCGATGATCAGCTACGGCCTCTCCGAGCGGGAGGCCGGCTCCGACGCCGCCTCGATGAAGACCCGCGCCCGGCTCGAGGGCGACACCTGGGTGCTCAACGGCACCAAGGCCTGGATCACCAACGCCGGCGTCTCCGAGTGGTACACGGTCATGGCCGTCACCGACCCGGAGAAGCGCGCCAACGGCATCTCCGCCTTCGTGGTCCACCGCGACGACCCGGGCTTCGCGGTGGGCCCCAAGGAGCGGAAGATGGGCATCAAGGGCTCGCCCACCTGCGAGCTCTACTTCACCGACTGCGCCATCCCGGCCGACCGGGTCATCGGCGAGCCCGGCACCGGCTTCAAGACCGCGCTGCGGACGCTGGACTTCACCCGCCCGACCATCGGCGCGCAGGCCGTGGGCGTCGCCCAGGGCGCCCTCGACGCCGCCGTCGAGTACACCCGCGAGCGGAAGCAGTTCGGCAAGGCCGTCAGCGACTTCCAGGGCGTGCAGTTCATGCTCGCCGACATGGCCATGCAGGTCGAGGCCGCCCGGCACCTGGTCTACGTCGCCGCTGCCCGCGGCGAGGCGGGCCACTCCGGCGGCAAGGTGGACCCCGACCTCGGCCGGCTGTGCGCCGCGGCCAAGGCCTTCGCCTCCGACGTCGCCATGAAGGTCACCACCGACGCCGTCCAGCTGTTCGGCGGCGCCGGCTACACGCAGGACTTCCCGGTCGAGCGCATGATGCGCGACGCCAAGATCACCCAGATCTACGAGGGCACCAACCAGATCCAGCGGATGGTCATCGCCCGCAGCCTCCTGAGGTAGGGCTCTCCCGCCCCGTGACGGCGCGCCGCCACGGGGCACGGGACCCGCCCACCGGCTCCCGCGGCGCGCGACGATGGCAGCTCCCAGCCCGGGCCGGGAGCCGTCCGGCCCCATGCAGTGGAGGGCCGGACCGATGGGCGCAGCGGTGCGAGCGGGCGACGTCAGGCTGTGGGTCGAGCAGCGGGGGAGCGGGCCCGAGGTCCTGCTCGTCAACGGCGGCGGTGACCCGCTCGAGGCCTGGCAGGCCCAGCTCGACGGGCTGTCCGACCGCTACCGGCTGATCGCCTTCGACAACCGCGACGTCGGCCGCTCGACCCGCCCGGACCTGGCCTACACGGTGGCCGACCTGGCCGACGACGCGGCCGGCGTGCTGCTCGAGTGCGGAGCCGGCCCCGCCCACGTCGTCGGCTACTCCGGGGGCGGCGTGATCGCGCAGGAGCTCGCCCTGCGGCACCCGGACACCGTCCGCAGCCTCGTGCTGGTCGGCACCTGGGGCCGTCCCGACGTCCGCTGGCACCACGTGGTCGGCTCCTGGCTCTGGATGGCCGAGCGGGCGCCGAGCGAGCGGGCGTTCCTCGAGGCCTTCTTCGCCTGGGCCTACACCCACCGCGCCCACGAGGACGGGCGGGTCGACCGGACGATCGAGGCCGCGCTGGCCTTCCCGTACCCGCAGTCCAGCGAGTCCTTCCAGCGCTTCGCCGACGCCTTCTGGGACCACGCGACCCTCGACCGGCTGCCGCGGATCGCCGTCCCGACGCTGGTCCTCACCGGCAGCGCGGACCCCATCGCCCCACCGGACTACGGCCGGGCGGTGGCCGAGGCCGTCCCGGGAGCGCGCTTCGAGCTGATCGAGGGCCAGGCGCACGCGCCGTTCGAGGAGGTGCCCGAGGAGTTCAACCGCCGGCTCGACGCCTTCTGGCGCGAGGTCCCGGACCTCCCGCGCTGACCTCGGCGAACAGCTCCTCGTACGCGTCGAGGACGGTGCCCAGGGCGTAGCGCTCCCGCGCCCGGGCCCGGCCCCGGTCGCGGTCCGGCGGCGCCGCCGCGAGCCGGCGGAGCCCCTCGGTGAGCGCGGGCACGTCGCGCGGCGGTGCCACGACGCCGAACCCGGTCTCCTGCACCGGCGTCCGGACGCCGGGCAGGCCGCTGGCCAGCACCGGGACGCCGGCCATCATCGCCTCCACCTGCACGATGCCGAACGCCTCGAAGGAGTTCACCGACGGCAGGGCGAACACGTCGATCGAGGCGTAGAGGTCGGCGATCTGCTCCTCGGGCAGGAAGCCGAGCAGCCGCACCCGCGGGTCGCCGTCGGCCGCGCGCCGCACCTCCTCGACGACCGACCCGCCGGCGACGTCGGCGAAGTCCCCGCCGATGAGCAGGCGCGCGTCGGGGTCCCCGAGGGCGAGGAAGGCGCGCACCAGGTACTGCAGCCCCTTCTCCTCGACGATCCGGCCGAGGAACCCCACGTGCAGCCCGTTGCCGTCGCGGAACCGCGGCCGCCCGGCCGGCCGCTCGCGGCACGGCGGCGGGATCGCGGCGGTGCGCCCGGCCATCGCCGGCCACAGCCGGCTGGACCGCGCGTAGTCCTCGCTGGACACCACGACGCGGGCGCTGCGCCGCAGCGTGGCGCGGCTGGCGAGGTCCACGCCGAGCGTCTGCGCCCGGTTGACCGCGCCCGGCGGCAGGCTGACGTCGCAGTGGTAGGTGCTGACCAGCGGCGTCCGCGTCCCGACGGCGAGCAGGCCCGCCTCCGGCATGGGCAGGTGCAGGTCCACCACGTCGGCGGTCCGGCCCGCCGCGCGCACCCGCCGCACCAGCGCCGGGCTCACCACGCCCTTGCCCAGCCGCGCCACGACCGGCGCGCGCTCGACCTCGACCCCGCGCAGCACCTCCCGCTCCGGCAGGGCCCGGTCGTGCCGGCTGGTGAGCACCCGGACGCGGTGCCCGCGCGCGGCGAGCCCCTCGGCGACGTCGCGCGCCACGTTGGTGAGGCCGCTGACGTAGGGCGCGTAGTAGTCCAGCGCCACCACCAGGTCCAGCCGGTCGCTCACCGCGCTCCTCCCGTCGACCCCGCGGGGACCGGCGGCACCGGCGCGGCCCCCGTGCCCCGGCGGGTCAGCACGACCGCGCACCAGGCCAGCGCCGCCGCCGAGCCGCCCGCGAACGCCCACGCCGCCCCCGCGGTGCCGGGCACCACCAGCGCGACGACGGCCGCCACGGCGAGCCCCGCTCCCCAGGCCAGCGCGCTGTCGCGGTGGCGCGCGTCGGCCACCACCGCCTGCGCGGCCACCAGCAGGGCCAGGTGCACGACGCTGCCGGCGGCCAGGACGGCGACGTCGGCGGCCGCGGGCTCGTAGCGCTCGCCGAACACCAGCCCCACCACCGGCGGGCCGGCCAGCGCCCCGACGACCGCGGCCGCCGCGGCCAGCGCGCCGACCGCGGCGAGCAGCCGGCGCACCACCCGGGCCCGCGCCCGCGGGGGACCCGAGCCGGCGTCGACCAGCGCCGGCAGCAGCGCACCCTGCAGGGGCACCGCCACGAACAGCGGCAGCCGCACGAGGGTGAAGGCCGCGACGAAGGCCGCGGCCGCGGTCCGTCCGGCGGTCCCGGCGGTCACCAGCACCGGCGCGGCGTTGAGCAGCGTCTGGGCGCAGACCGTGCCGACGACCAGGTGTGCCACGGCGCCGGGCGCCAGCCGCGGGACGCCGGGCGGCGCCGGGGGCCGGCGCCGCAGCCGCCACGCCAGCAGCGGCAGGTGCGCCAGCGCCAGCGCGGCGACCAGCGTCCACCCGAGGGCGGCCGGCCCCGCGGGACCGGCGAGCAGGACGACGACGGTGGCGCCGAGCACCCGCAGCACGGCGTCGGCCAGCAGCACGACGCCGTAGCTGCGGTAGCCGCCGGTGCCGACCAGCAGCCCGCGCAGCACGAACTGTCCGGGGGAGACCAGGCAGACCGCCGCCAGCGCGACGACCAGGCCGGCCGAGCCCAGCGTCGGCAGCAGCAGCGGGATCGCGGCGGCCACAGCGAGGAGGCCGGCCAGGGTCAGGACGGCGGCCACCCGCAGTGTGCCGCGGGGCAGGCCGCGGCCGGGACCCAGGTGCACCAGCCGGGCGATCTCGGTCTCCAGCGGCAGGAACAGGCCGAAGCCGAGCAGCAGGGACAGCGACCAGTACGCGCCGAACCCGGCGTACTCCCCGGCGGGCAGTGCGCGGGCCACCAGCGCCAGGTAGACGTAGACCAGGACGCCGGAGACGACGACGCACAGCGCCACCCAGCTCAGCGACGGGACGAGGCGGCGCGCACCGCGGGGTGCCGGTGTCCGATCCCGGCCGCGCTGGGGCACGGGCCGACGCTAGTGCTCCGGAGGGTGCCGGGCGCGCCGGGAACGCCTGGTGGGGGGCGACGCGGCACCCGCTCGGGGTGTTCACTGGCCGGAGCCGGTCAACAGCGATCAGCAGGGGGAGCGTGTGGACGTCGTCGGGGAGGCGCGCCCGCGCCCGGTGGCGGACCCGGGACCACCCCCGCCGCCGCGCTCCCGGGGCCTCTCCCGCCTGGGGGTCCTGGCCGCGCTGGTCGCCGTCCTCGGCGCGGTGCTCCTGCCGCTGGCCCCCGTCCGCATGAGCACCCCCGCCGTCACCTGGCCGCAGGACCCCGCGCGGCCGGAGTCGACGATGCTCGAGCTGACCAACCAGGAGCCGCTGGCCCTGGACCTGCGCGTCGGCTGCGCCGCGGTCCGCGCCGCGGCGGACGTCCCCGGCGGGGTCGTGTTCTCCACGATCGTGCCGGAGCACCCCGCGGCCGGGACCGACGGCCTGCTGGTCACCTCCTCGGACGGCCGGGTCCGGGTGGTCGACCGCGGCACCGAGGTGCTCGACCAGCCGGTCCCCGCCGGCGACTGCACCTACCGGGTGACGGCGGACGCGGACGGCCTCACCGTGGAGCGGGACGGCACCCGCGTGGCCGGCCTCGCGCCGCCCGACGGCGGGACGGTGCTGCCCGACGTGGACGTCCTCGCCACCGGCCTGACCGCCCTCCCGGACGGCGACCTGCGGGTCTCGCTCACCGTGGACGACCAGTTCGACACCACGCCGACGCCGGCGAAGCTGGCGCTCACCGGGCTGGTGCTGGTCGCCGCGCTCGTCGCGCTGCTCGCCCTCGCCGCGGCCGACCGGCGCCGCGGCCCCCCGTCCGGCCCGCGGGCACCGGAGCCGCGCGCCGCCCGTCCGCGGGGGGCCGCCCGGTGGGCGGGGGGCGCGGTGGACGTCGCCGTCGTCGCGACGGCGCTGCTGTGGCTGTTCATCGCGCCCACGTCCGACGACGACGGCTACTACGCGGCGATGGCCCGCAACGCCCAGGAGACCGGGTTCGTCGGGAACTACTACCAGCTGCTCAACCAGTCGTTCACGCCGTTCACCTGGTTCTACCGGCTGCTGGGCTGGTGGCAGGAGCTGGGCGACTCACCGACGCTGCTGCGCCTGCCGTCGCTGGTCACCGGGCTGGTGACCTGGGTCCTCCTGCGCCGGCTGGTGGCCCGCGCCGGCGCGCTGCCGCCGGCGGTCGCGGCGTCCGCCTGGGGCCCGGTCGCCGCGCGGCTGCTGCTGGCCGCCGCGTTCCTCGCCTGGTGGCTGCCCTACGGCATCGGGGTGCGGCCCGAGGCCGTGGTGGGCGTGCTCGCGCTCGCCACGCTGGTGGCGGTCGCCGCCGCGCTGCGCACCGGCCGGCTGCTGCCGGTGGGGCTCGCGTTCGGGGCCGCGGGGCTGGCGGTGGCCTGCCACCCGACCGGCTTCGTCGCCCTCGCCCCGCTGGTCGCCACGCTGCCGCGGCTGGCCCGGCTGGTGGCGGCCGGGCGCGGGCGCACGGAGGCGGCGGGGCGGACGCTGCTGGTCCTCGCCCCCGGGGCGTTCGCCGTCTGCGCCGCCTTCGCCGACGGCACCCTCAACGACTTCCGCCGCGGCCAGGAGATCTTCCTGTCCATCCAGCGGCAGGACGCCTGGTACGACGAGTGGCAGCGCTACGCCTTCCTGTTCCAGTCCATCCCGATGGGCTCCTACGCCCGGCGGACGGCGGTGCTCGCCGGGATCGTGGCGCTGCTGTGGTTCCTCGTCCTGGCGGTGGCCGCGCGGGCGCGCGACGTCCGGGTCCCGCCCACGCTGCTGCTGGCCGGCGGGTCGCTCGGCGCGGCCCTGCTGCTGCTGTGGTTCACCCCGAGCAAGTGGACGCACCACTTCGGCGCGCTGTCCGGGCTCGGGCCGCTGTTCCTCGCGCTGTTCCTCGTCGCGGTGCCCGGCCTGGTCCGGGCGGTCACCCGCGACCGTCCGGTGTCCCCGGCGGTCCCGGCGCTCGCCCTGGGCTCGGGGGTCGTCGTCGCCGCCCTGGCCATGCGCGGGCCGAACAGCTGGCCCTACACCTGGCTCCCCGGGATGCCGAACCCGGACGAGCCGCCGTCGGTCGGCCCGGTGGCGCTGGACGACCTGCTGACCTGGGCGGTCGTGGCGCTGGTCGTGCTCGCCGCCGTCCGGGGTCTCGGGCGGCGCGCCGGGGCGGGCTGGGCGGCGGCCGTGCCGGCCCTCGCGCTGGTCCTGCTGCTCACCTCGGTGGGGTACCTGGTCGGGAGCTTCGCGCTGGCCGGCCTCCGCACGCTGGACACCTGGTCCCCGGGCGCCGCCGCGCTGACCGACCCGCTCGCCCGCTCCTGCGGCGCCGCCGGCGACGTCGACGTGCTCGACGTCGCCGCGGCCCGGCCGCTGGCGCCGGTGCCCGGAGGGCCGGCGTCCGAGGGGCCCGCGGACTTCGCCGCCGGGAGCGGCTGGTTCGCCGCCGGGCCGCCGCCGGGGGAGGGGGTCGCCACCTGGAGCTGGGGCAGCCTCACCGGGCCGGGGGGCGAGGACACCACCGGCGGGCAGGTCACGCCCTGGTTCCCGCTGCCCGAGCCCGCCGGCGACGAGGAGGCGGCCGTGCTGGCCGCCGGCCGCCTCGTCGGCGCCAACGGGCTGCGCGTCGAGTACGCCGAGCCGGCCGGCGACGGTGGTGCGCCACGCGTGCTGCGCACCCAGGACCTCGCCGACGGCCTGGACTCCCCGCGGTGGCGGACCTTTGTCCTGGACGCCCGCGGCGCCCGCGACGCCGGCGCCGGCCTCGTGCGCCTGGTGGCCGACGACCGCAGCGTCGGCCGGGGCGGCTGGCTGGCGTTCACCGGACCCTCGGTGCTGCCGCAGGTGCCCCTGACCGAGCTCCTCCCGGCGGACGCGCCGGTGGCCGTGGCCTGGCAGATCTCGTTCCTCTTCCCGTGCCAGCGCCAGCCCGTCGTGCGCTCGGGCGTCACCGAGCCGGCCGCCTACGGCATCGTGTGGCGGCCGGACGGCAGCACCGACGGCCTGGTCGACAACACCTGGCAGGTGTTCCGCGGCGGCGTGTTCGCCCCGGTCGAGCGCACCTCCGCCGTCACCGAGCTCGGCGTCCGGTTGCGCGGGACGCCCGGGGTCCGCCAGGTGCAGGTGCTGCGCTTCGACGTGCCCTACGCCCGGGACGCGTACGACCTGGAGCGTTCCCGCGTGACCCGGCCCGGCTGGGCCGGCCCAGCCCCGGACTGAACCGTTCCGTCCCGGGACCGCGCGGGGGATTGTCCGGGGCGGGTTTCCCGGCCAGGCTCCCGGAGCATGTCCCGCCCCGGAGGACGGCCGCCGAGCCCGCGCTGGCCGTCCGGTGCGTTCCGGCAGCGTCGGGGAGGCCGCATGGACGTCGAGGACCAGCAGCTCCGGCCCCGTGCGGTGCACACGGCGTTCACCGGGAACGTCGCGGCGGACCTGCCCCGGGTGACCGGCGGCGCCCCGGCCCGCCCCGCGCGCCGCACCGCGGGCACGGTCCTCGCCGGGCTGGGGCGCACGATGCGGCCCCGGCAGTGGGTGAAGAACCTGCTGGTGTTCGCCGCGCCGCTGGCCTCGGGCACCGTGGTCCGGCCCGACGTCCTGGCCGCCACCCTGCTGGCCTTCGCCCTGTTCTGCGTCGCGGCCAGCGGCCTCTACCTGCTCAACGACGTCCGCGACGTCGACGCCGACCGCCGCCACCCGCGCAAGCGGACCCGGCCGGTGGCCTCCGGCGCGGTGCCGGTCCGGGTCGCGCTCGTCGCGGGCGGTGTCCTGCTGGCGGCGTCCCTGGGGACGGCGGCGGTCCTGGCCCGGCCGGCGCTCACCGCGGTCCTGGCCACCTACGTCTGCATCTCGCTGGCCTACAGCCTGGCGCTCAAGGACCAGCCGGTGATCGACCTGGCCTGCGTCGCCTCCGGGTTCGTCCTGCGCGGCGTGGCCGGGGGCGCGGCGGCCGGCGTCGCGCTCTCGCAGTGGTTCATCCTCGTCGCGGCGTTCGGCGCGCTGTTCATGGTGGCGGGCAAGCGGTACGCCGAGCTCCTGGCGCTGGGTGAGCAGGCGGAGACCCGGCGCAGCCTGCGCGAGTACTCCGCGAGCTACCTGCGGTTCGTGTGGAGCCTGTCGGCCGCCGTCACCTGCACGACCTACGGCCTGTGGGCGTTCGAGATGCGCAGTGACAGCGGCATCCCGTGGACCACGATCTCGGTCGCGCCGTTCGTCCTGGCCCTGCTGCGCTACGCCGTCGACGTCGACCGCGGCAGCACCGGCGCGCCCGAGGAGGTCGTGCTGCGCGACCGCGGGCTGCTGCTGCTCGGCGCCGTCTGGGCGGTCACCGTCGCCCTCGGCGTCTGGACCGGCTGACCGGCCCGCTCAGCCGAGCAGGCGGGAGACCGCGGCCAGCCGCGAGTCGCCGGCCATCGAGGCCAGCCACGCCGACCAGCCGGGACGGGCGCGGACGGCCTCCAGCGCGGCCCGCGCCGCCGCGCGGTCGCCCCGCCGGGAGGCGGCCAGCGCGGCGTAGAGGTCGCGCGCGCCCTCGGGGGCGAACAGGGCGAGGGTCTCGTAGTCGCGCTCGTCGTAGGCGCGCTGCAGGTTGCGCAGCACCCGCAGTTGCGCGACCGGGTCGCCGGAGTCGTCGACGCGCAGGTCCGTCCGCACGCCGTCGTCCTCCTCGGTGGCCGGCTCCCCGCTGACCACGAGCAGCGCCGCGGACTGCCGGCCGCGCAGGTCCCCGCCGGCGTCCTGGCCCGCGGTCAGGGCGGCCAGCAGCCGGTCGGCGAGGCCGCCGCGGGCGGCCTCGTACGCCTCCGCCATCGCCGGCAGCACCTCCGGCGAGGTGAGCATGTTGCCCTGCACGCTCCAGCCCTCGCCGAGCAGGTGGCCGCTGACCGGGAAGGAGCCCGGCCCGGTGTCGGCGGCGACCGCGCCGGAGGGGGCGAGGACGGCGAGCTGCCGGTCCTGGTCCTCGGCGGCGTGCGCCGCGCGGCGCACCAGCACCGACGGCGCGGTCCCCTCGGCGAGCCCGGACAGCAGCACGTGCCCGGTGCCGCGCGGGCTGCGCGCCTGCACCGCGACGACGCCCACCCCGGGCCGGGCGCTGGGCACCGCCCGGCCGACGGCGAGGATGCAGGAGGAGACGGCGATGCCCATGTCCCCGGTGACCGGGTCGCGGGCGACGACCGAGAACGTCACCGGGGGAGCGGTGCCGCGCTCAGACCGCGGCCGGCAGCGCCATGGTGGGGACGTCGCCCGGCACGCCCAGCGGGGCGCCGGTCTTCTCGACCACCTCGTCGACCGACACGCCGGGCGCGACCTCGCGCAGCACGAAGCCCTCGGGCGTGACGTCGACGACGGCGAGGTCGGTGACCACCCGGTCGACGCAGCCCTTGCCGGTCAGGGGCAGCGAGCACTCCTCGACCAGCTTCGGGGACCCGTCGCGGGCCACGTGCTCCATCATGATGATCACGCGCTTGGCGCCGTGGACGAGGTCCATCGCGCCGCCCATGCCGTTGACCATCTTCCCGGGGATCAGCCAGTTGGCGAGGTCGCCGCGGGGGTTGACCTGCATGGCGCCGAGGATGGCGAGGTCCAGGTGCTTGCCGCGGATCATCGCGAAGCTGGTCGCCGAGTCGAAGAAGCTGGCGCCCGGCAGGACCGTGACGGTCTCCTTGCCGGCGTTGATCAGGTCGGGGTCCTCCTCGCCGTCGTACGGGTATGGGCCGACGCCGAGGATGCCGTTCTCCGAGTGCAGCACGACGTGCACGCCGTCGGGGACGAAGTTGGGCACCAGGGTCGGCATGCCGATGCCGAGGTTGACGTACGCGCCGTCCTCGAGCTCGAGCGCCACCCGGGCGGCGAGCTCGTCGCGGGTCAGGGTCACTGGGCCTGCTCCTCCGTGGCTTCCTCGCCGGCAGCGGCCGGCGGGGCGGGCTCCGTGCCCGTGGTGGGCCGTGGGCGGGTGGTGCGCTTCTCGATCCTCTTGCCCTCGGCGCCGACGACGACCACCCGGTCGACGAAGACCCCGGGCAGGTGCACGTGCTCGGGGCGGATCTCGCCGGGCTCGACGAGCTCCTCGACCTCGGCGATCGTGATCCGCCCGGCCATGCCGGCCAGCGGGTTGAAGTTCATCGCCGACTCGTGGAAGACGAGGTTGCCGTGCCGGTCGCCGACCGAGGCCCGGACCAGGGCGTAGTCGGCGGTCAGCGCGGTCTCCAGCACGTACTCGGTGCCGTCGAAGACCCGGGTCTCCTTCGGCGCGCTGGTCTCGACGACGTTGCCCTCGGCGTCGTAGCGCACCGGGATGCCGCCGTCGGCGACCATCGTGCCCACGCCGGTGGGGGTGTAGAAGGCGGGGATGCCGGCGCCACCGGCGCGCAGCCGCTCGGCCAGCGTGCCCTGCGGGGTGAGCTCGACCTCCAGCTCGCCGGAGAGGTACAGCCGGGCGAGCTCCTTGTTGCCGCCGACGAACGAGCTGATGGTGCGGCGGATCCGGCCGGCGTAGAGCAGCACGCCCAGCGCCTGGTCGTCGACGCCGCAGTTGTTGGAGATCGTCGTCAGGTCCCTGGTGCCCTGCTCGAGCAGCGCGTCGATCAGCGCCACCGGCACCCCGCAGAGCCCGAACCCGCCGACGGCGAGCACCGCGCCGTCGCCGACGTCGGACACCGCCTCCCGGGCGCTCGCCACGACCTTGTCCATCAGTCGACCACCGTCTCCTCCGGCGCGGCGGGCACCCGCCCCCTCAGGCGGGCCTGCCCAGCTCGCGGACGCCCTCGATCCGGAGGCCGAGCGTAGCGGTGACCCGTTCGGCCTCCGCCCGGCCGCCCAGGGCGGCGGGGTCGGCGTTGCGGCACAGCACGATCGAGGCGCCGGCGGCCAGCGGTGCGAGCAGCCAGGCGACCGGCCCGGCCTCGGCCGCGGTGGCGTCGTCGACGAGCACCCGGTCGCCGGCCGCGACGCCGAGCCGGCCGGCGAGCGCGGTGGCGGCCTCGGCCAGCCCGCCGAGGGTGAGCTCCAGCCCGCCGGCCAGCAGGCCGGGGGAGGCCGGGTCCGGGGGCACGTAGGGGGTGAAGGAGTCGCCGTGCGCGCGCACCTCGAGGGCGAAGTCGCGCGCGGGGCCGGCGTAGCCGGTCATGCCCAGGCCCAGGGGGTGCAGCGAGAGGCCGAGCAGCTCGGGCGGCTCCTGCTCCTCCAGCGCCGCCAGCCGGTCCTGGGCGGCGAGGACGACGTCGGCGGCGTCGAGCCCGCCGTCGTCCTCGACGGCGGTGTCGAGCACGGCCGCGCCGCAGCTCCACACGCCGAGCAGCACCGCGGCGGTCTGCCAGTGCACCGGCAGCGCGACGGCGACGGTGCTGCCCGGGCCGACGTCGAACTCGTCCTGCAGCAGGTTCGCCGTCTTCGCCACCCAGTTCGCGAGGGTGGTGCCGGACAGCTCGACCCGCTCGCCGGTCGCGTCGTCGTAGGCGGTGACCAGCGGCGCGGCGGCACCGCGCCGCAGCGCTCCGGCGAGCAGGTCGGCGGGGGTCACCGGTCCCGGCCGTCCTGCAGGTCCAGCCAGGCCTCGGTCAGCGCCGGGGCCAGCGACCGGGAGAAGGTGCTGGTCAGGTGGCTGCCGTCCCAGTAGACGACCGCCCCGCCGACGACCGCGTGGCACGTGTCGGCGTCGCAGAAGGAGTCGGTGAGGTCGACGACCGAGGCGCCGGGCAGGTCCTGCACGCCGTCGGCGATGGAGTCCGGGGTGACGCGCAGGTCGCGCGGGCCGGCGCACGGGTCGGTCCCGGCGTCGGTGGTGGCCAGGCAGTCGGGCACGGGCACCTCCTGGTTGCCCAGCACGCCGTCGGGGGAGACCCCGTTGGTGGTGGGCACGGCGCGCAGCACGACCACCTGCTTACCCGCGTCGACCAGCGGCCGCAGCGCGTCCTGCACGACCTCGGCGGGCCACTGGTTGAGCAGCCGGCCCTCCGGCCCGACGAACTTGTAGACGTCGGAGCGGTAGCTGGTGAACACGGTGGTGACCGCCGGGTCGGCGGCGACGGTCGCGATGACGTCGCGGCCCCACTCCGCGCAGGCGGCCGGCTGGGCCGGGTTCATGTTCGGCCCGGTGAACGAGGCGGTGGCCAGCGCCGGGCAGCCGGAGTGGACGTAGAGCGAGGCGTCGACGCCCTGGTCGTCGGCCAGGCCCTGCACCGCCTCCCACCAGGACGCGGCGTGCGAGTCGCCGATGAGGGCCACCTCGCTCGTCGCCCCCGCCACCTCGTGCCGGCAGGGCGCGACCTCGGTGGAGGTGTCGTTGGTGAGGCAGAACATCCCCGCCGACAGGTCGTCCTTGGCGAACAGCGGGTTGACCGTGTCGGTGACGGCGTGCACGTCGGAGCAGCCGTTGGCCGGGTCCATGGCCGGGGCGCCGAAGCAGGGCGTGCCGGCGAGCGCGACCGAGGCGGCGCGGGCGCCGTCGACCTGGGACTGCAGGTGCCAGGACCCGGACGCCGTCGTCGCCACGAGGGCGCCGGTCGCCACGGCGGTGAGCAGGTAGGTGGTGCCCGACCCGCGCCGGTCCAGGAACCGGTTGGTGCGCACCGGGTCCTCGACGAGGACCTTGGTCAGCCAGGCGGCGGCCACGGTGGCGGCGACGATGCCGATCTTGGACACCGTGCCGAGCGGGTGGCCGAGGACGAAGGGGAGCAGCACGACCAGCGGCCAGTGCCAGAGGTAGGCGGAGTAGGAGACGTCGCCGAGGAAGCGGACCGGGCCGAACTCGGCGATCCGGGTGGGGCTCCAGTCGCCGCGCGGCGAGCCGGCCCAGATGACCGCGACGGTGCCGAGCACCGGCAGCAGGGCGGCGGTGCCGGGGAACGGCGTGTCGTGCGAGTAGCCGAACGCCGCGTAGGCGATGGCGCCGAAGCCGGCCCAGGAGACCAGGCGGCGCAGCCCGTCGCGGCCGGTGGTGGTGGACAGCAGGGCCAGCAGGGCACCGGCGCCGAACTCCCAGGCGCGGGCCGGGGTGGCGAAGTAGGCGTAGGAGACCGAGTGGGTGGTGGCCCAGAGGGAGTAGCCGAACGAGGCGACCGTGACCGTTCCCAGGACGGCGGCCAGCACGGCGCGGCGGCCGCGGGAGAGCCGGGCGGCCAGCCACACCGCCGCGAGCACGAGCAGCGGCCAGACGAGGTAGAACTGCTCCTCCGTCGACAGCGACCAGTAGTGCTGGGCGGGGGAGGCGACGTTGGCCGCGGCCAGGTAGTTCACCGCGTCGCCGGCCAGCAACCAGTTCTCGACGTAGAGCGCCGAGCCGCCGATCTCGCGGAGGAACTGGGCCCACAGCGTCGTCGGCACGAACAGGAACGTGACGACGGCGCTGGTGAGCAGGACCAGCAGCGCCGCCGGCAGCAGGCGGCGGGCGCGGCGGGCCCAGAACCGGCCGAGCCGGATGCGGCCGGTGCGCTCCACCTCGCGCAGCAGGTGGCCGGAGATGAGGAAACCGGAGACGACGAAGAAGACGTCGACGCCCACGTAGCCGCCGGGCACGCGCAGCGGGGTGACGTGGTAGAGCACCACGAGGGCCATGGCGAGCGCGCGCAGGCCCTGGATCTCGACGCGCATGCCGCGCTCGGCGGGACGGGCGGGCGGCTGGGGGCCCCGCGGCCGCGGGACGGGCGGCGTCGGCTGTGCGAGGACGGTCGTGTCCTCCACACCGGCCCTGCCGGTGTGGTCCAGCGTCGCGCTCATCGTCCCCCATCTCGGCCGCGCGGCCCTGCCCGGCCCGCGGGTCACACCGCGGCCCCTCGACCGGACCGCGCGGAAGTGCAGGCCAAGTGTGTAACGGTTCCGAGACGTCCAGGGATGGCAAGAACTGACGACCGTGACGGACGGGTCTGTTCCCGGCCCCTGTCGCACCACCCGTCACGGGCGTGTCCGCGGCCCGCCTGCGCCCGGTCCGGGAACGACGAGGCCCCCACCGCGCGGACGCGGTGGGGGACCTGGTGCCGTCGCGGGTGGCCCTGCAGGGGGCCGTCCACGGTGGGGGGCAGGAGGGTCCTCCCTCAGTAGATGCAGCTGGTGTCGGCCGCGGTGCGCGCCGGCTCGACGGGGGCGCTCGGCGACGCCGTCGGCGGGGTGGTCGCCTGGCCGATGCCGTTGAAGTCCGAGCCCAGGACGAGCTGGACGGTGCCGGACGTGGCGTCGTCGGCGACCTCGGGGACGGCGCCGGGGATCTGCCCGGCGAGGGTGGCGGCCAGCGCCTCGTCGCCGGCGGCGTGCCGGATCGTCGTCTGCTCGTAGTCGGTGCTGTCGGCGTTGCCGGTGCTGGTGACCGTGAAGCCGACGGTCTCGAGCGAGGACGCCGCCTCCGCGGCCAGGCCCGGGGTGCCCGAGCCGTTGTAGACCGCGACCGACACGTCCGCGGGCGCCACGGTGACCGGCGCCGCGGGGGCCTCAGGGGCGGCCGCCTCGGGCTCGGCGGACAGCTCGGCGAAGAAGTCGTGCAACTCGTCCTCGTCGGCCAGCCGCAGGATCGACCGGCCCTGCTCGTCCCGGTCGTCGCCGACGATCGGGATCGTCTGGAACTCGATGCTGCCGGCGGTCACCGACTGCATCTGCTGGGCGAGGTCGAGCAGGTCGAGGTCCTGGTCGATGGTCAGCGACTCCGACGCCGCCTGGATCAGCTCGCGCTGCTTGCCCAGGTCCAGCAGGACGTCCTCGGACAGCATCTTGCGGAGCACGCCGCCGATGAACACCTGCTGGCGGACGATGCGGTCCAGGTCGCCGCGGGGGAGCCCGTGCCGCTGCCGGACGAACTTCAACGCGTCCGCGCCGGAGATGGTCTGCTGCCCGGCCGGGAAGACCGCGCCGGAGTAGGCGGAGTCGTCCACGGCCTCGCAGAGGTTGACGTCCACGCCGCCGACGACGCTGGTGAGGTTGAAGAAGCCGAGCAGGTCGACCTCGGCGTAGTGGTCGATCTGCAGGCCGGTGAGCTGGCTGATCGTCTGGACCAGCAGCTGGGCGCCGCCGGCCTGCCGGTCGGCCTCGGGCGCGGCGTCGTCGACCTCGGCGTAGCCGTAGGCGTAGGCGGCGTTGAGCTTGTCCATCCCGTAGCCGGGGATCTCGACGTAGGAGTCGCGCGGGAACGAGACGAACGACGCGCGGGACCCGTCGGCGGGGACGTGCACCAGGATCATCGTGTCGGTGTTGATCCCGGAGTCCTCGCCGGCGTTGAGCTCGGCGAGCTGGTCGGGAGTCAGGTCGGCGCGGCTGTCGTTGCCGACCAGCAGCAGGTTCATCGCCTCGGTGGCGTCCCCGGCGTCGGAGTTGCCGGCCGTCGGGATCGCGTCGGTGCGGTTGACCGTCGCCTCGGCGACCCGGCCCAGGTACCAGCCCCAGCCGCTCGCGCCGAGCAGGACCACCGACAGGACGGCGGCCACGCCGCGGGCGACACCGGCGCCCCGGCGGCGGCGCGGCGCGGCGGTCCCGCGGTCGGCACGGCGCCCCGCGGTCTCGCCGGCACCCCGGCCGCGGGGGCGCGAGGGACGGCCGGCGCGCGGGTCGAGCCGCGCCGGGATCGGGCGTCCCGGGGCTCCACCCTGCTCGTTGCGGTCTCGGCTCACCCGACCGAGGTTAGGGGCGGGTGGAGCGGCCGGTGGTCGCGCGACACGGGGGAACGCTCCGTCCCGGGTCGCGGGTGCCCGTCGCGCACCTGCTGCCCGTCTGGTCGCGCGCGACCCCACCCGGCACGGCCGTCACACCGGTCCCGGGTGCGCCGGAGCGGCCCGGCTCAACAACCGGCTCCTCGGTGACGAACCTCCAGGACCGGACCGGTGTCCCGGTCCGAGGACCAGAGGAGGCATCTCGGTGCGCCGACTGCTCGCCGGCTCCGTCGCGTTCGTCGCCCTGACCGGCACGGTCCTCGTGCTGCCGGTCTACGCCGCCCCGGGGCCCGAGCCGGTCCCCGTCGAGACCTCGACCGAGCAGCTGGAGCTGGGCTCGGTGAGCGCGCCGGAGGGCGGGGCCGAGGTGCAGCAGGGCACCACGGACCCGGTGGCCGGCGTCCCCGGCAGCGCGCCCACGCTGACCCTGACCGAGACCGACGTCGCGGAGTTCTCGCTGGTCGGCGTCACCTGGCGGGCCGACCCCGCGGTCACCGACACGCTCGTGCAGGTCCGCGTGCAGGACGAGGACGGGGACTGGGGCGGCTGGACCGAGGTCGGCCGCGAGGACGCCGAGCCCGGTAGCGGCGCCGGGGCCCGTCAGGGCACCGCCCCGCTGTGGACCGGCCCGAGCACCGGCGTGCAGGTGGAGCTGGTGACGCGGGCGGGGGCGCAGCCGGCCGACGTCCGGCTGGACCTGGTCGACCCCGGGACCAGCGACGCCGACGACTCGCCGGGCGCTCCCGACATCCAGGACACCGCCGAGGCCGCGATGGCGATGCCCGACGTCTACTCCCGGGCACAGTGGGGCGCCGACGAGCGGATCCGCACCTGGCGGCCGCAGTACGCGAGCACGCTCAAGGCCGCGACCCTGCACCACACCGCCGACGCCAACGGCTACTCCGCCGACCAGGTGCCGGCGATCATGCGGTCGATCTACCGCTACCACACGGTGAGCCTCGGCTGGGGCGACATCGGCTACAACGTCATCGTCGACCGGTTCGGCCGGCGCTGGGAGGGCCGCTACGGCGGCCTGGCGTCGACGGTCATGGGCGCCCACGCCGGCGGGTTCAACACCAGCACCTTCGGCGTCTCGATGCTCGGGAACTTCGACGTCGCCGCGACGCCGCAGGTCGTGGTCGACTCCGTGGCCGCGATCATCGCGTGGAAGTTCTCGCTGTTCCGCATCGACCCGCGCGGCACCACGACGCTCACCTCCAGCGGGGGCGGGACCTCGCGCTACGCCGCCGGGGTGCGGGTGACCCTGCCCACGGTCTTCGGGCACCGGGACGTCGGGGCCACCGCCTGCCCGGGCCGGTACGGCTACGCCCGCCTCGGCGAGATCCGCGAGAAGGCGGCCCGGCTGCTCGCCGGGGCGCAGACCCCCGTCACCGACCGGTACGACTCCGACCCCGGCGCGCGCGCCGCGCTGGGCCCGGCCACGACGGCGGAGTGGCCGACCGTCGGCGGGGAGGGCCGGTACCGCTTCTTCGTCAACGGCGCCATGTACTGGTCGGCGCCGACCGGGGCCCGGTTCGTCCTCGGCGACCTCTACACCCGCTGGGCGCAGCTCGGCTGGGAACGCAGCCCGCTGGGCTACCCGACCTCCGACACCCTCCCGACCGGCGGGGGCGACGGGCGCTACAACCTCTTCCAGAACGGCGCCATGTACTCCTCGCCGGCCACCGGCCCGCGGTTCGTGCTGGGCGCGATCCACCGGCGCTGGGTCGAGCTGGGCTGGGAACACGGCTCCCTCGGCTACCCGACCACCGACACCCTCCCGACCCGTGACGGCGACGCCCGGTGGACCGGCTTCCAGGGCGGAGCCCTCTACGAGACGCCGCGCAACGGCGTGCGCATCGTCCAGGGCCGCATCCTCACGGCCTGGGCCGCCTCCGGCCACGAGCACGGGCCCCTGGGCTACCCGACCGGCGACCCGTTCCCGACCAGCAGGGGCGACGCGACCTACCAGCTGTTCGAGCACGGCGCGGTCTACGACTCACCGGCCGGCGTCCACCTGCTGACCGGCGACGTGCACGCCCGCTGGGTCGAGCTCGGCTGGGAGGGCAGCCCGCTCGGCTACCCGGCCACCGACACCGCCCCCACCGCCGGTGGGGACGGGGCCTTCTCGGTGTTCCAGGGCGGCTCGGTCTACGCCACCCCGGCGCACGGCGTCCGCGTCCTGCTGGGGACCCTGGCCACGGCCTACGCGGCGTCCGGCGCGGAGGAGGGTCCGCTGGGCTGGCCGACCGCGGACGCCCTGCCCACCGCCGGGCGGGACGCCACCTGGCAGGCGTTCGAGAACGGCGCCCTCTACGCGTCCCCGGCCGGGACCCACTTCCTCGTCGGTGACGTCCACCGGCGCTGGGCGGCGCAGGGGTACGAGGCGGGGCCGCTGGGCTACCCGACCTCGGACGACCTGCCCGCGCCCGGTGGCGTCGGCCGGTTCACGGCCTTCCAGGGCGGCGCGGTCTACGCCAGCCGCGAGGCCGGGGTGCACGTCGTCGCCGGCCCGATCCGGGTGGCCTGGAACGCCGGCGGCGCGGACGCCGGCCCGCTCGGCCTGCCCACCAGCGACGTCCTGCCCACCGGCGGGGGCGACGCGACGTGGCAGCAGTTCGAGCACGGCGCGATCTACGCCTCCCGCACCGGGGTGCACGTGCTCACCGGCGACGTGTACCTCCGCTGGATCGCGCAGGGCTGGGAGCACGGCCCCCTCGGCTACCCGACGTCGGACCCGCGGCGGCTGGCGGGCGGCACCGCCGTCCAGCAGGTTCAGACCTTCGAGGGCGGCGCGATCGTGCGGACGCCGTCGGGCACCCGGGTGCTGCCCGGCGAGACCGCCCGGCTGTGGGCGGCGCTCGGCGCGGAGGGCGGCGTGCTCGGCGTGCCGACCGGCGAGCAGCTGCCGACCCGCAACGGCGACGGGCGCTACACGCTGTTCAGCGGGGGAGCCGTGTACTGGTCACCCGCCACCGGCACCCACGAGATCGTCGGCCCGGTGCACCAGCGGTGGGTGCAGCTGGGCTGGGAGCACTCCCGGCTGGGCTACCCGGTGTCGGGCTCGATCCCCACGCCCACCGGCTGGCGCACCGACTTCCAGGGCGGCTCGATCACCCACGACCGCGCCACCGGCCAGACGACGGTCGCCTACCGCTGACCCCCATCCGGCACAGCGGTCCCACCCGACCCCGCCGTCCCGGCGGACCGGTCCGTACCAGGGCCGGTCCGCCGCGCGCAGGTAGCGTGGACCGCCGTGGCACTCGCACAACCGGCCGGACGGACGCTCGCCGCAGCCGTCGCGGACCTCAGGCGCGGCTGGGAGCAGCGGACGCTCTGGGGGCACCTCGGCTGGCAGGACATCCGCCAGCGGTACCGCCGCTCGGTCCTCGGCCCGATCTGGATCACCATCAGCATGGCGGTCACCGCCGTGGCGCTCGGGATCCTCTACTCGGGGCTGTTCGACATCGAGCTGTCGCGGTTCCTGCCGCACGTCCTCGTCGGGTTCATCGTCTGGAACTTCGTCAGCGGGTGCATCAACGAGGGCTCCGAGGTCTTCATCGCCAACGAGGGCCTGATCAAGCACCTGCCCGCGCCGCTGTCGGTGCACGTCTACCGCCTGGTGTGGCGGCAGACGCTGTTCTTCGCCCACAACATGATCGTCTACCTGGTCATGCTGCTGGTGTTCCCGCAGCCGCTGAGGTGGACGGCCGTCGCCGTCGTCCCGGCCTTCGTGCTGCTCGCCCTGAACGGCGCCTGGGTCTCCCTCGCCGTCGGCGTCATCACCGCGCGGTTCCGCGACATCCTGCCGATCACGCAGAGCGTCGTGCAGCTGGCGTTCTTCCTGACGCCGATCGTGTGGATCTACGACGAGCTGGTCAACAGCCCGAACCCCGCCATCGCCGAGCGGGCGCGGCTGGCCGAGTTCAACCCCTTCCTGCACTTCGTGGAGATCATCCGGCGACCGCTCCTGGGCCAGGACCAGGAGCTGCGGTACTGGGTGGTCGTCCTCGCCATCACGGTGGCCGGCTGGGCCTTCACGATGTTCGTGCTGCGCCGCTACCGGTCCCGCGTCTCCTACTGGGTGTGAGCGTGAACGACGTCAACGGGGCCGGCACCGACGGCCCGATCGGGATCACGACCAAGGACGCGTGCGTCGACTTCCCCATCTTCGACGCCAAGAGCCGGTCGCTGAAGAAGACCGTCATGGGCCTGGTCGGGGGCAACATCGACAGCGGCGCCAAGGTGCCGGTCATCGAGGCCCTGCGGGACATCACCCTCACCCTCGAGCACGGCGCCCGGGTGGGCCTGGTCGGGCACAACGGCGCGGGCAAGTCCACGCTGCTGCGGCTGCTGTCGGGCATCTACGAGCCGACCCGCGGCCACGCCGAGGTGCGCGGCCGCGTCGCGCCGGTGTTCGACCTCGGTGTCGGCATGGACCCGGAGATCTCCGGCCTCGAGAACATCATGATCCGCGGGCTGTTCCTCGGGATGAGCCGGAAGCAGATGCAGGAGCGGGTCGACGACATCGCCGACTTCACCGAGCTCGGCGACTTCCTGCACATGCCGCTGCGCACCTACTCCACCGGCATGCGGGTGCGGCTGGCCCTCGGCGTCGTCACCAGCATCGACCCCGAGATCCTGCTGCTCGACGAGGGCATCGGCGCCGTCGACGCCGCCTTCCTCGAGAAGTCCAAGCAGCGGCTGGTCGAGCTCGTCGAGCGCTCGGGCCTGCTGGTGTTCGCCTCCCACTCCGACGAGTTCCTGCGCGAGCTCTGCGACACCGCCATCTGGATGGAGCACGGCCGGATCAAGCAGCAGGGCGACCTCGACGAGGTGCTGCGGGCCTACAAGGGCCTGCCGGCGTGAGCGCCGCGGTCCCGGCCGCGGGGGAGTGCGTCGTCGCCGTCGTCGTCACCCGGCACCGGCGGGAGCTGCTCGTCGAGAGCCTGGCCGCGCTGGCGTCCCAGACCCGCCGCGTCGACCACGTCGTCGTCGTCGACAACGGGCCCGACCAGTCGGCCGCCGACGTCGTCGCGGCCAGCGGGCTGCCGGCCACCCACCTGCCCAGCCGGCGCAACCTCGGCGGCGCCGGCGGCTTCGCCTACGGCATGCTGCACGCCCTCGCGCTCGGCGCCGACTGGGTCTGGTGCGCCGACGACGACGGCCGGCCCGCCGACGCGACCGTGCTCGCCACCCTCCTGGACGCCGCGCAGCGGCACGGCCTGGCCGAGGTCAGCCCGCTGGTCACCGACATGGCCGACCCGGACCGGCTGGCCTTCCCGCTGCGCCGCGGGCTGCGCTGGCGGCGGCGGCGCAGCGACTTCGCCGGCCTGGACCTGCTGCCGTCCTACGCCTCGCTGTTCAACGGGGCGCTGTTCCGCGCCGAGGCCCTCGACGTCGTCGGCGTCCCGGACTACCGGCTGTTCTTCCGCGGCGACGAGACCGAGATCCACCGGCGGCTGCTGCGCGCGGGCCTGCCCTTCGGCACCTGCCCGCAGGCGGCCTACCTGCACCCGGAGGGGACGACGGAGTTCGCCCCCATCCTCGGCGGGCGGCTGTCGGCGCAGTACCCGGCGGACGAGGTCAAGCGGTACTTCACCTACCGCAACCGCGGCTACCTCATGGCCCAGCCGGGCATGCGCTGGCTGCGCCCGCTGGAGACCGTGCGCTTCGGCTGGTTCTTCCTGGTGTCCCGCCGCGACCGCGCCGGCTGGCGGGAGTGGCTGCGGCTGACCCGCGCCGGCCGCCGGGAGCGCTTCACCCGCCCCTGACGCCCGCCCTCACGCGAGAAGGGCCCCGACCGGGGATCCGGTCGGGGCCCTTCCTCGTGCAGGCGCGGGCTACACCCGCTGGTAGCCCCACTCCTCGAACGCCTCGGTCCAGCGGTCCATGGAGGTCAGCTCGCCGGCCGCGGCCTGGTAGCGGCGCTGCAGCTCCGGGAAGTCGGCGGACATGCGGCGCAGCAGCTGCACCGACGTCGCCGCCAGCCGGCGGAAGGTCGCCGGGTCGCGGCGCCGGAAGGTGACCCCGCGGCCGTCGGCGGTGCCCACGGTCGCGCTGTCGAGCCGGGACAGCAGGAACCACTGCGCGTCCTGGAACGCGAGGTTCAGCTGCGGGGTGTCCATGTTCTCGGGGTCCACCGGCCGGGCGTTGTGCACCAGCGCCTTGACCAGCGTCTTGCCGATCTGCAGCGGGTTGACCGGGATCCGGCGGAAGCGCACCGCCTTCGCCGTCGGCATCGAGGGCAGCGGCAGGTCCGCCGACGACGGCAGCACCTTGCCGTCGGCGTGGGTGGCCCGCACCTCGCGGGCGGTGACCACCGACTGCGGCATGCTGCTGAACAGCGCCTCCGGGCCGGCGAGGAAGTCGCGGTAGGCCCGGTGGTGCAGCTCGACCGTGGAGTACTGCAGGTTGATGAGGAACCGCAGGTCGGCCTTGAGCATCTCGCGGAACAGCTTGCCGCCGTGCTTGTGCGGCGAGTGCAGCGCCGCGGCGATCAGCCGGTTGCGGATGTGGAAGTACGCCTGCCAGTCGCTGGCGTCGTCCTTGTCGCCCCAGGACAGGTGCCAGATGGCGGTGCCGGGCAGCGACGCGGTCGGGAAGCCGGCGGCGAAGGCCCGCAGGCCGTACTCGGCGTCGTCCCACTTGATGAACACCGGCAGCGGCATGCCGATCTTCTCCGTGACGGCGCGGGGGATGAGGCACATCCACCAGCCGTTGTAGTCGACGTCGATGCGCCGGTGCAGGTCCGGCGACTCGCGCAGCGTCTCCTTGCCGAAGTCGTGGTGGTACTCGGTGTTCGGCGCGTTGGTCCAGAAGAACGTCTCGCGGTCGACGATCTCGCCCATGCTGTGCAGCACCGAGCGGTTCTGCAGCGCCAGCATCTGGCCACCGACCAGCATCGGGCTCTTGGCGTAGGCGGCGAAGGCGCGGGCCCGCAGGATGCTGTCGGGCTCGATCATGATGTCGTCGTCGAGCAGCACCACGTGCGTGGCGTCGCTGCGGGTGAACGCCTCGTGCATCGTGCGGGCGAACCCGCCGCTGCCGCCGAGGTTGGGCTGCTCGACCACGTGCAGCCGGTCGCCCAGGGCGGCCTTCACCTCGGCGTAGCCGGCGGCGTCCTTGACGTGGTTGTTGCCCTGGTCGGCGATGGTCACCAGCGACAGGCGCTCGAGCACCGCGGGGTCCTCGACCAGCGCGCGGGCGGCGGCCAGCGCGTCGACCGGGCGGTTGTAGGTGCAGATGCCGATCGCCAGGCGCGGCTCCTCGGCCGGCGCCTGCGGGGCGTACCAGCCGGCCTCGCGGACCACCGTGTCGCTCTCGGCGGTGACGTCGAACCAGTACCAGCCGCCGTCGATGAACGGCGCGAGGTCCAGCTCGAGCTCGACGGTGCGCTCGTCGTCGCCCACGTGCGAGACGCCGGTGACGTGCATCGACTCGCCGTCGGCCTTGGAGCGGTGGACGTCGATGCGGCACGTGCCCGACACGGTCACCCGCAGCACCACCGAGTCCAGCACGCTCCACCGGCGCCAGTAGCTGGCCGGGAAGGCGTTGAAGTAGGTGGCGAAGGAGACCTCGGCGCCGGCGACGATGGTGCCGGAGTGGCGCCCGTCCTGCCGGACGCGCACCGGGGAGTTCTCCTCGTCGAGGTAGAGGCTGCGGACCTTCAGCGGGTCGGCCGGTCGCGGCATGAGGACCCGCTGGACCAGCGTGACGGCCTTGTCCGGGGTGAGCTCGGTGTCCGCCGGCTCGCTGACGGTGTCCGGCTTGACCGGCGCGTCAGCGACCTGGGGTGCGGTCGTCGTCATGGAGGGATCAGTCCTCGGCTCAGTCGTCGAGGCGGCCGTCGAGCGAGCCACCCTCGTCGAAGAAGGGGCGGATGCGGTTGTCGAACATGCTCAGCGCCGACCCGATCGCCATGTGCATGTCCAGGTACTTGTAGGTGCCCAGCCGGCCACCGAAGAGCACACGCTTCTCGGCGGCCTCCTTCTTGGCCAGCTCGCGGTAGCGCTCGAGCTTGGCGCGGTCCTCGGGCGTGTTGATCGGGTAGTACGGCTCGTCGCCGGTCTCGGCGAAGCGCGAGTACTCGCGGACGACGACCGTCTTGTCGGCCGGGTAGTCCCGCTCGGGGTGGAAGTGCCGGAACTCGTGGATCCGGGTGAAGGGCACGTCCTCGTCGGCGTAGTTCATCACCGAGGTGCCCTGGAAGTCGCCGATCGGCAGGACCTCGGTCTCGAAGTCCAGCGTGCGCCAGCCCAGCTCACCGGCCTCGTAGCCGAAGTACTTGTCGATCGGGCCGGTGAAGACCGTCGGCACGTCGGCGGGCAGCTCGTCCCGGACGTCGAACCAGTCCGTCGACAGCCGCACCTCGATGTTCGGGTGGTCGGCCATCTTCTGCAGCCACGCGGTGTAGCCGTCCTTCGGCAGGCCCTCGTACGTGTCGTTGAAGTACCGGTTGTCGAACGTGTAGCGCACGGGGAGGCGCGCGATGACCGCGGCCGGCAGCTCGGTGGGGTCGGTCTGCCACTGCTTCTTGGTGTAGCCGCGGATGAACGCCTCGTAGAGCGGGCGGCCGATCAGGGAGACCGCCTTCTCCTCGAGGTTCTGCGCGTCGGCGGTGTCGATCTCACCGGCCTGCTCGGCCACCAGCGCACGGGCCTCGGAGGGGGAGTAGCTGCGCTCGAAGTACTGGCAGATCGTGGCCAGGTTGATCGGCAGCGAGTAGGTCTTCCCCTGGTAGATGGAGTAGACCTTGTGCTGGTAGCCGGTGAACTCGGTGAACTGGTTGACGTACCGCCAGACCCGCTCGTTGGACGTGTGGAACAGGTGGGCGCCGTACCGGTGGATCTCGATGCCGGTCTCGGGCTCGGGCTCGGAGTAGGCGTTCCCACCGATGTGGTCGCGTCGGTCGAGGACGAGCACGCGCTTGTCCAGCTGGCTGGCCACCCGCTCCGCGACGGTCAGTCCGAAGAAGCCGGAACCGACGACGACGAGGTCAGGTCTCGCTGAGGTCACGACTCGCGACGATACCGTCGCGGTGCCCCCGGCTCCCGCCGTCGCGGCCGATTCCTGGTACGGACCCGTCCCGTTCGTCACAGCCGCCCCGAGGGTGCCGCCGAGTCCCGTGGGTCACCGGGGGGTGACACCCGGTCGGGTAGGTTGCCGCCACGTGACGAGCGAGACGCTTGCCGAGTTGAACCGGCACGCCGCCGCCATCGGTGACGACCTGCGCCTGGTCCAGGGGGCCGGCGGCAACCTCAGCGGCAAGGACGGCGACCTGGTCTGGGTCAAGGCCTCCGGGACGAAGCTGGCCGAGGCGCTGGAGCGCCCGATCTTCGTCGGCGTCGACGGCCCCCGCGCCCGCGTGGACGTCCTGCAGGTCGAGGACCTGCGGCACGTCGTCGTCGAGCTGGCCGACGAGCGGGCCTCCCGCCCCTCCATCGAGACCGCCCTGCACGTGCTGCTGCCGCACCGCTTCGTCTTCCACGTGCACTCCGTGGGCGCCGTCGCGGCCGCGGCCCAGCGCCGGCCGGACGCCGTGCTCGACCGGCTGCGCGAGGTCGCGCCGGTCGGCTGGGTGCCCTACGCCAAGCCCGGCATCGCCCTGGCGCGCGCGGTCCTCGCCGCCCAGGAGGCCGCCGGGCCCACCGAGGAGACGGTGTTCCTCCTCGGCAACCACGGCCTGCTGACCGCGGCCCCCACGGCCGACCGCGCCCGGGAGCTCGTGGACCGGGCCGAGGCCGCGCTCCGCCGCGACGACCGGCCGGTCGCCGGCGACGACGACGAGACGACACTGGCCCCGGCGGGGACACTCGATGCGGACGCCACCCGGCTGCTGACCGGGGGCGTGCTCACGCCCGACTCGGCGGTGTTCCTGGGCAGCCGGCCCTTCGGGACCGCGCCGGGGCAGGGCAGCCCGCTCGTGGTGACGCCCGACGGGGGCGTCGTCGTGGACGGACCCCTCTCGGCGGACGCCCGGGAGATCGGCCGGGGACTGGTGGCGATGGCGCGGCACGCCGACCCGTCGGCCCCCGTGCGCTATCTGGACGACGACGAGGTCGCGGACCTCGTGGACTGGGAGGCCGAGAAGTGGCGACGCGGGATGGAGCGGTGACCCCGCAGCTGGTGATCCCCATGACGGGGATCAGCTCGCGGTTCACCGCCGCCGGCTACGACCGGCCCAAGGCGCTGATCGAGCTGGACGGCGAGACGGTCATCGACCACGTCGTCGACATGTTCCCCGGGTGGGACGACGTCGTGTTCATCTGCAACGCCGACCACCTGGCCGACCCCCGGCTGCGGCTGCGCGAGCGCCTGCTCGAGCGCCGGCCGAACGGGAAGGTCGTCGAGGTGGCGGCGCACAAGCTCGGCCCCGGCCACGCCGTGCTGGAGGCCGCCGAGCACATCGCCCGGGACAAGCCGGTCGTCGTCAACTACTGCGACTTCACCTGCTACTGGGACGCCGACGACTTCGCCGACTACCTGTCCTCGGGCGTGGTGACCGGCGGGGCCATCCCGGCCTACCGCGGCTTCCACCCGCACATGCTGCACTCGACGTCCTACGCCTACCCGAGGCTCGAGGGCGAGTGGGTCGTCGACATCCAGGAGAAGAAGCCCTGGACCGACGACCCGGCGAAGGAGTTCGCCTCCTCGGGCACCTACGGGTTCGCCAGCGGCCAGGTGCTGCTCGACGCCCTGGCCCACCAGGTCGAGCACGGCTACGACCTCAACGGCGAGTACTACCTGAGCCTGACCTACAAGAGCGTCCTCGACATGGGCCTGACCATCGGCGTGTACGAGCTGCAGCACTTCATGCAGTGGGGCACCCCGCAGGACCTCGAGGAGTACCGCGAGTGGTCGACGGCCCTCGCGCACTGGACCCGCGGCCCGGCCGCGCCGCAGCCGGGCGCCGCCCGCGTGGTGCTCGCCAGCGGCGCCGGCAGGCGCTTCGCCGACCTCGGCTACGACCGGCCCAAGCCGCTGCTCGACGTCGCCGGGCGGACCCTGCTCGAGCACGCGCTGCTCGCCGTCCCCGGCTCCCGGTCGGTCGTGGTCACCCGCGCCGACCTGGGCGACGGCGGCGAGGTCGCCCGCCTGGCCCGCGCCCAGGGCGCGGAGGTCGTGGAGCTGGAGAAGCTGTCCCGCGGGCAGGCCGACTCCGCCCTCCAGGGCCTGCGCCCGCTGCTCGACGGCGCCGCCGAGCAGCCGGTCACCGTCACCGCGTGCGACGCGGTGCCCCGCCCGGCGCCGGGCGCGCTCGACGCCGCCCTGGCCGCGGCCGGCGAGGACGGCCTGGTCGTGTGGGTCGCCCCCGGCTACCGGCTGGCCCGCCGCCGGCCCCAGCAGTACGGCTGGGTGACCTGGGAGCAGGCCGGCGAGCAGGTCGGCCTGGTGCAGCGGACCTGGCTCAAGGAGGCCCCGGACGACCCGGCCACCGCCGGCGTGATCATCGGGACGTTCACGTTCCCCACCACCCGGGGCGCGGTGGCCGGCGTCGAGGAGCTGCTGGCCAGCGACGAGACGGTCAACGGCGAGTACTACCTCGACAGCCTGGTGCGGCGGTTCACCGCCGCCGGCCGCCCGGTGGTCGCGCTGCTGCTGGACAGCTTCGTCTCGCTGGGCACGCCCGACGAGTACGAGACCTTCCGCTACTGGCAGAGCTGCTTCCACAAGTGGGTGCACCACCCGTACGCGCTGGCGGCCGACCCGATGGTCCCGCCGACGGCGCGCGCGGACCTCGACCGCGCCTTCCGTGCCTTCGTCCCGGCCGCGAGCGGCCGGACGTGGACCTGACCGGTCCCGTGACCGTCGCCGGAGGGGGGAACCGGTCATGAGGGGTTCGCTGGCACGCTTCGTGCTGGTCGGTGGCACCACCGTGCTCATCGACGCCGTCGTCTACCAGCTGCTGCTGTGGGGCGGGGTCGGGCACGGCTGGGCCAAGGCGCTGGGCTTCATCGCCGGCGCGGTGTTCGCCTACGTCGCGAACTGGCGGTTCACCTTCCGCGGGCAGTCGCACCGCTGGTCGCTGGTGGCGTTCGTGGTGGTCTACCTGTGCGCCCTCGGGATCAACGTCGGTGCCAACGCCCTGGTCCTGGCCGTCCTCGACGACGGCCGGACCTGGCAGGTCGCCGTCGGCTTCCTGGTGGCCACGGGCCTGTCGGCCGCGTGGAACTTCGTGGGCATGGCCCGCTTCGTCTTCCGGTCGCCCGTGCGCGGCCCCGAGCCCCGAGAGGTGGCCTCCCCGCATGGCTGAGCCGACCCGGCCCACGCCCGCCTTCAGCCTCGTCGTCCCCTGCTACAACGAGGCCCGCTCGCTGCCCGAGCTCGTGCTGCGCGCCCGCTTCACCGCCGAGGCCGGTGACGGCGAGGTGATCCTGGTCGACAACGGCAGCACCGACGACACCCCCGAGGTGCTCGCCCGGCTGCTCGACCCCGCCGACGACCGGGTCCGGTCGATCCGGGTCGACCCCAACGAGGGCTACGGCTGGGGGATCACGTCCGGACTGGCGGTGGCGCGCGCGCCGATCGTCGGCTGGACCCACGCCGACCTGCAGACCGACCCCGCCGACGCGCTGCGCGCCGTCGCCGCGATGGAGGGCGCCGCGGGCCCGGTGCTGGTCAAGGGCCGCCGCTACGGCCGGCCCGTCGCCGACCGGGTGTTCACCGCGGGCATGAGCGTCTTCGAGACCGTGCTGCTGCGCCGCCGGCTCACCGACATCAACGCCCAGCCGACGATGTTCTCCCGCCAGCTGCTCGACCAGTGGGGCACCCCGCCCAAGGACTTCTCGCTGGACCTGTTCGCCATGTACACCGCCGCCGAGCGGGGCTTCGACATCCGCCGGGTGCCGGTGGTCTTCGCGCCCCGGCGCTTCGGCACCTCGTCCTGGAACGTCGACCTCGCCGCCAAGCGGAAGTTCATCAAGCGCACGGTCGACTTCAGCCTGGCGCTGAGGAAGCAGCTGTGACCCTCGTCGTGGCCCACCGGCGGAACCTGCCGGCCGAGCTGGCCGACACCCCGCGCGAGCTGGGCATCGAGATGGACATCCGGTCCTACGGCGACCGGCTCGTCGTCACCCACGAGCCGTTCGACCCGGGCGTGGACCTCGACGAGTGGCTCGACGCCTACGCGCACGCCTTCCTCGTGGCCAACGTCAAGGAGGAGGGCCTCGAGGAGCGGGTCGAGGCCGCGCTGGCCGCCCGCGGCGTCGAGGAGTGGACCTACCTCGACCAGTCCTTCCCCTTCATGGTGCGCACGCTGCGCCGCGGCGAGAGCCGCTGCATGGCGCGCATCTCGGAGTACGAGTCGGTGCACACCGTGCTGGCGCTGCAGCCGCGCGCCCAGTGGGTGTGGCTGGACTCCTTCACCGGCGCCCTGCCCCCGCGCGAGGACCTCGCCGCGCTGGCCGGCACCGGGTACCGGGTGATGGTGGTCAGCCCCGAGCTGCAGGCCCGCGACCCCGAGCCGGAGGTGGCGGGCATCCGCCGCGCGCTGGCCGAGGCCGGCCTCGAGCTCGACGCCGTCTGCACGAAGAGGCCCGCACTGTGGGCCTGAGGGAACTGGGCCCCCGGCAGAAGCTGCTGCTCGCCGCGGGGTTCGCGGTGCGCGTCGCGCTGCTGGCCGTGCTGGTGCCGGCGGTGCAGCGGGCCTGGTTCGCGCCCTTCGTCGAGCACTTCCTCGACCAGCCCTCGTTCACCCCGTGGTCGGAGTGGCTGGCCGACGGCGGCGTCGAGCAGGCCTTCCCGTACGGGCCGCTCATGCTCGTCTGGTTCGGCTTCTTCGGGCTGCTGACCTCGTGGCTGCCGGTGCCGTGGGCGGTGCAGCTGGGCATGGCGGTCGGCGTCCTGGTCGCCGACCTGCTGATCACCTGGCTGCTGCTGCGGACCGGCGGCTCCCGCCCCGGCCGCGCGGTCGTGCTCGCCGCCGTCTCGCCGATCCTCGTCTACGCCGCGTACGTGCACGGCCAGCTGGACCTGGTGCCGACGCTGCTGATGTTCGCCTCCGTGCTGGCCTTCCGCCGCCGGCAGTGGTCCGCCGCCGGCGTGGCCGCGGGCCTCGCGGTCGCGGTCAAGGCCAGCTCGGTGCTGATCGTGCCGTTCGCGCTGCTGTTCCTGCTGCGCAACAGCCGCTACCGGGCCGCCCTCGTCCCGTACCTGACCGGGCTGCTGCCCGGCCTGGTGCTGCTCTTCCTGCCGGCGGTCTCCGGCGGCTACCGGGAGATGGTCCTGGGGACGCCGACCTTCGGCGCCGCCGTCGACTACGTCATCACCCTCGGGCCCGGGCTGCAGCTGGTGCTGCTGCCGGTGGTCTACGCCGCGCTGCTGGCGGTGCTGTGGCGGTTCCGGCGGGCCAACCCCGACCTGGTCTTCACCGTGACCGCGGTCGCCCTGGCCGCGGTCGCGCTGCTCACCCCGGCCTCGCCGGGCTGGTTCCTGTGGTCGGTGCCCTTCCTGGCCGTCATCGCCGCCGGCACCGGCCCGCGGGTGCGCGCCGCCGTCTTCTGCTTCTGGGTCGCAGTCACCGCCTCGCAGGCGGTGTCGGCCAGCGGCGCGGCGCCGCGGTGGGACGCGCCGGCGCTCGGGATGACCTTCCGGGACGTCGACCGCACCGCCTTCGACCTGCCGGCCTGGCTGTTCGACCTGCTGGCCACCACGGCCGTCGTCGCCGGTGCCATCGCCCTAGCGATGGTGCTGCGCGGGGCGCTGCAGCAGTACGACGTCTACCGGCTCTCCCGGGCCCCGCTGTCGATGGCGGTCGCCGGCGACAGCGGCACCGGCAAGGACACGCTGTGCATCTCGCTGTCCGACGTCTTCGGCGAGCAGGCGACGTCGTTCCTCATGGGCGACGACTACCACCTGTACGAGCGGCACGCGCCGCTGTGGAACGTCACCACCCACCTGGACCCGGCGGCCAACGACCTGCCCCGGCTCACCCGGGACACCTTCCGGCTGCTGGCCGGCGAGGAGGTGTGGTGCCGCCACTACGACCACGCCCGCGGCCGGTTCACCAAGCAGCGCCCGATCGCCCACCGCGAGCTCGTGGTGGTCAGCGGGCTGCACGCGCTGACCAGCGGCGACGTCCGGGCCAAGGTGGACCTCACGGTCTTCACCGACATGGACGAGCCGCTGCGGCGCCGGCTGAAGATCGAGCGCGACGTCGGTGAGCGCGGGCACGCACTGACCTCGGTGCAGGCCTCGATCGACCGGCGCGAGCCCGACCGCGACCGCTACATCCTCCCGCAGCGCCCGCTGGCCGACGTCGTCCTGCGGCTGGAGTCCGAGCGGTGCCTGCCGCCGGAGGACCAGCCGCTGGACGCCCCGCTGTCCCTGCGCGTGGTCGCCCGGCTGCGCGGCCTGGCGTTCGCCGAGCGGCTGAGCCGGGCACTGATCTCCGTGGGCGGCGTCCCCTCGCGCCTGGAGTACCTCAACGAGCCGGGCGCGGTGGAGCTCACCGTCTCGCCGTCCCCGCTCACCCCCCGGGACGTGCGCAGCCTCGCCCGCCACCTGCTCGACCGGCCGGAGGAGCTGTTCGTCAGCGAGCCGGTGTGGCTGGGCGGCAGCCGCGGCCTCATGCAGTTGATCCTCGTCCTGGCGATGCTCGAGCGTCGCCGCAACCGGTTGGAGTCGACCCTCCGATGACCACCCCACGCCTGCCGTCGCTCGTCATCTTCGACCTCGACGACACGCTCTACCCCTACGAGCCCTGCCACCGGGCGGGGACCGCGGCGGTGGTGGCCTTCGCCGCCCGCGAGCTGGGCGTCAAGGACCGGGCGTTCCTCGACGTCTGGGACGGCGCGCGCAAGCGGGTCAAGGCGCGGCTGGGCGACACCGGCAGCTCGCACAGCCGGCTGCTCTACGGGCACGAGGCGATCGAGATGCTGGGGCTGCGCAGCCAGCCGGCGCTCGCGCTGGCGCTGGAGCAGGAGTACTGGCGGGAGTACCTGCTGGCGGCCAAGCTGCGCCCCGGCGCCCGCGACCTGCTCAGCTCGCTGCGCTACAACAACATCCCGATCGCGATCGTCACCGACCTGACCGCCCAGATCCAGTTCCGCAAGCTGGTGCACCTGGAGCTCGACCAGGTCGTCGACCACGTCGTCACCTCCGAGGAGGCGACCGGCGACAAGGTCACCCTCGAGCCGTTCCGGGTGCTGTTCGACCGGCTGCCCCGGCAGGAGTCCAGCCACGTCTGGTTCGTCGGGGACTCGGTGCCCGACGTCTCCTGCATCGACCGGCTGGTGGCGGACAAGCTCATCGAGTCCGGCACCGGCTGGCTGCTCGCCGGCCGCGGCGACGCCCCGACCAGCGCGCTGACCTGGTCCCGCATGGAGCAGATCGAGGACGCCCTGCACGACCTGATCCCCGGCGGGCGGGAGGCCTCCGCATGAGCTCCCGGGCGTCCGTGCTCGACCGGCCGGGCACGCCGCCCGGGTCGCCGGAGTCCCCGGGCGCCGGCCTGCGCCGCCCCGGCTCCCCGGCACGCGCCGGCCTGGTCGCGGCGGGGCTGTTCGTCGCCGCCGAGGCCGTCCTGCTGCTGGTCGTGCGGCTGTGGCAGCCGCGGTTCTTCTACATCGACGACATGCAGGCGCAGTACCTGCCGGTCTTCTCCTGGTTCGGCCGGCAGCCGGGGACGCCGCCGCTGATCGACCCCGACCAGGGCTCGGGCGGCGCCTTCGTCGCCGACCTCCAGTACGGCGTGCTCGACCCGGTGCACTGGCTCCTGGCCCAGGTCGTCGGCTCGGCGCAGGACCTCAACGCCGCGGCGTGGGGGATGAAGATCCTGGTCGTCGCGGTGATGGGGCTGGGCACCACGGTCCTGGCCACCCACCTCGGCGCCCGCCCGGTGTGGGCGGCCGCGGCCGCGCTCGGCGCGGTCAACTCCGGCTTCATGCTCTGGTACGCGACGTCCTGGTGGCCCTCGGGCTGGGGCACCGCCTGGATGCCGTGGCTGTGGTGGGCGCTGTCCAGCCGCAGCCGCTGGGCGGTGCCCGGTGCGGTGGTGGCCGCCTACATGACGATCACCTCCGGCTACCCGTACGCGCTGCCCTTCTCGGCGATCGTGGTCGCCTGCGTCGCGCTGGTCCGGCTGCAGCAGCCGCGCGCCGAGGGCGGCGTGCGCGACCTCGTCGTCCGGCTGGCCGCCGGTGCCGGCGGCGCGCTGCTCGGCGCGCCGGGCCTGCTCACCGCGAGCGCCCTCACCCCCTTCAGCCAGCGCAGCCTCGGCGGCGCCGGCGACGCGTTCGGCAACGCCGGCGAGCACATCCCCAACCTGCTCGACGTCCTCCTCGGCAGCGCGACCCTCTCGCCGTCGGTGCTCGGCTGGTGGGGCGACCGGATGCAGCCGGCGGTCATGGCGCTGGCCTGGTTCGTGCTGCCCGTGCTGGCGCTGGTCCGGTGGCGGGTCCGCCCCGACGGCGTCCGGCTCTGGCGCACCCCGGGCGTCCTGCCGGCGGTGGCGCTGTGCGTCGTCGCGGTGGTGGCCACGCAGAGCCCGACGGTGCTGTTCGACCTGCGCTACCCGTGGCGCTACGTGGTCGTCCTGCAGGTCGTCTCGCCGGTGCTGGTCGCCGTGCTGGCCAGCCGCTGCGGGCTGGACCTCGGCCGGCGGCGGCTGGCCCTGGCCGCCGGGCTGCTGGTCGCCCAGGGCGTCCTGGCCTGGTCGCGCACGCCGGTCATGTGGAAGTGGCACGCCTTCGTCGTCTTCTGGGGGCTGGTCGTCCTCGCCGTCGCCGGGGTGCTCGCCTCCCGGCGCGCCGCCCGCGACGCCGAGCCGGCCGGGGACGGCGGGACCCCCGCCCGGGCGCGCGCCGGCGCCGTCCTGGCGGTGCTCGCCCTGGTGGCCACCGCGGCCGCGCCGCTGGCCAGCATCGGCGCGGCGATCACCTACCAGCGCATCGACGCCCGCGACCACGGCGCCGAGCCCACCGGGCTGCCGGCCCGCGGCATCTACGACACCACGGTCTGGCCGTCCCTGGTCTCGGACTTCGAGGAGGCCAGCCAGGGCGTCGGGCTCAACGCGACCGTCCTCTGGTGGGGCGAGCCGGGGGAGGACCGCGGCGCGCTGCGCGGGGCCGCCGTCGGCAACGCCGCGCTGCTCGCCGGCATCCGGCCCGGCTACGCCTACACCTCGCTCGGCCAGGCCGGGTGGGCGAACCGGTGGTGCGCGAGCTTCGTCGGCGTCGTGGGCGACTGCCCCGACCCCGTCGACCGGCTGCTCGCGCAGGTTCCCGGCACCGACGTCACCTGGCTCGAGGCGCTGTCGAAGGACGTCGTCCTGCTCGACGAGCGGGCGCCGGCCGAGATCCGCGCGGCGCTGGACCGTTCCTACGAGCGCACCGGCGAGGACCGCGGGCTGCTGCGCTACGAGCGCCGCGAGGCCACGCCGGGCCGGGTCACCTGGGTCAGCGACGGCGTCGACTCGGTCGAGGCCATCGACGTCGGGTTCGAGCAGGAGAGCTACCGCGTGAGCTGGTCCGGCGACGACGCCCGCGTGTTCACCCGGATCCCGTGGTGGCCGGGCTACGTGGCGCGGGTCGACGGGCAGCCGGTCGACGTCGAGGTCGTCGACGGCACCGCCGTCGAGGTCGTGCTGCCCGCCGGCGGCGGGGAGGGCACCCTGGAGATCGCGTACGAGCGGCCCCGGGCCGGGCTCGGGACCGTCGCCGTCGGCGCCGGCGCCGTGCTCTCGGTCCTCGCCCTCGCCGCGGGCCTCGGCGCGACCGCCGGGCTGGAGCGACGGCTGACGAGGAGGCGGAACCCGGCGGGATGACCGCGACGCAGGCACACCGGTCCGAGACGGCCCCGATCGCGGCTCCCCGCGGCCCCGCGGGCCGTCGCCGTGTCCGTGACGCGGCGCTCGCCGTCGGCGGGTACCTGGTGGCCCAGGTCGCCTTCCTCGCCGCCCTCCGCGCGCTCGTCCCGCGGTTCTTCTGGCTCGACGACCAGCAGGCGCAGTACGTGCCGGGCTTCGGCCACCTCGGCCGGTCCCCGGGCGTCCGCCCGCCGCTGCTGGACCCCGAGCTCGGCTCGGGCGGCAACTTCGTCGCCGACCCCCAGTACGGCGTCCTCGACCCCACGCACTGGCTGATCAGCGCGGCGGTCGCCCGCCTCGACACGCTCCGGGACGCCGGCTGGCTGCTGGGCGCCGGCGCCACCCTGGTCCTCGGGCTGGGCCTGGTGCTGCTGCTGGTCGCGCTGCGGGTGCGCCCCGCGCTGGCGGCGGCCGCGGCGGTGGGGGCGGCCAGCACCGGCCTGTTCCTGTGGGTCGGCGGGTCCTGGTGGCCGCTGATGTGGGGCACCGCGTGGCTGCCCTGGCTGTGGCTCGGCCTGGTGCTGCGCCGCTGGCCCGGCGCGGTCGTGACCGCGCTGGCCGCCTGGCAGCTCACCGCCTCCGGCTACCCGTACGTGCTGGTCCCCGCCGGGGCGCTGGTCGCCGGGCACCTGCTCGAGCAGCGCCGCCGCCGGCGGGAGGGCCGGAGCACCGCGCCGGTGCTGTCCCGGCTGGCCGCCGGGGCCGCCGGCCTGGTCGCCGGGGCGCCGGGGCTGCTCGCGTCGCAGGAGATGGCCGAGGCCTCCACCCGCAGCGAGCCGCCGGAGACGGTGCTGGCCAACGTCGGCTCGCTCATCCCGAACCTGCTCGACGCGGTGCTCGGCGGGAGCACGCTGACCCCCAGCGTCTCCGGCGCCGCCGGCGGGTACCTCTGGACGCCGCCGCTGGCCGCCACCGCCGTCCTCGCCCTGCCCGCCCTCGCGCTGGTCGACTGGCGGGGGGCGCTGCGCGGGCGCGGGGTGCTCACCGGGATGGTCCTGCTCGGGGCGGCGCTGGTGCTCACCCAGATGCCGACCGACGTCGGCCAGCTGCGCTACCCGTTCCGCTACCTCGCCGTGTCCGGCCCGGCCCTGGCCGTGCTCGCCGCCGTCGCGCTGACCGCCGTCGCCCGGCCCACGCGCCGCCGCGTCCTCGCCGCCCTCGGCCTGGTCGGTGCCCAGCTGGGGCTCGCCCTGGTGCGCTCGCCGGCCCTGTGGGCGTGGCACCTGCTCGCCGCGGTGCTGGCCGCGGCGGCGGTGGCGGCGCTGGCGCTCCTGCTGCGCCGGCGCACCGCCGCGGCCGGGGGAGCGCTGCGCGCCTGGCTGCCGCGGGTGGCCGGTCCGGTGCTGGTGGCGCTGGCGGTCGCGGCCGACCTCGCCCCGGTCGGCTCGACCACGCTGGCGCAGGCGCGGGCCGACGAGCAGGCGGAGCTGCCGGCCACCGGGCTGCCGTTCCGCAACATGGCGCTGCGCCCGGCCTGGGGGGACGACGTCGCCGCCTTCCGCGACCGCTCGGTGGCGACGGACACCGCGCTCACCGTGTACGTCTTCGGCGGGTTCGACGACGTCGGCCGCGAGGTCCAGGACCAGGGCTGGGACTGGGGCGTGCTCCCCGGCAACGCGAACCTCGTCGCCGGCCTGCGCCCGGGTTTCGGCTACGTGGCGGTCGGCCACGACGCGTGGACCGAGCGGCTGTGCCAGGACCTGTTCGGTCAGGTGCAGTCCACCGAGGAGTGCACCGACGGGCTGCTCGAGCGCGTGCCCGGCACCGACCTGCGGTGGATCGACGCCCTCTCCTCGGACCAGGTGCTGCTCTCGCCGTACGCCCCGGACGCCGTCGAGGAGCACTTCCGCGACGGAGGCGCGTGGACCGAGGCGGGCCTGGCCGGCGTCTACGGCCGCTTCGTCCGCGACGACGGCCTGCCCGGCCGGGTCACCTGGGCCTCCGACGGCGTCTCCGTCGAGGCCGCCGGGGACGATGCCGCGGGGGACACGGCCGCGGCCTTCCGCAGCGGCGAGCCGGGGGAGTCCCTGCGGGTCTCCACGCCCGCTGACGGCGGCCGGCTGGTGCTGCGGATCCCCGCCTGGCCGGGCTTCCGGGCCGAGGTGGACGGCACCGCGGTCGAGGTCGGCTCGGTGGAGGACACGCTGCTGACGATCGAGCTCCCCGGGGACCTCGACGACGCCCGGGTGGACCTGTACTTCGACCCGCTGGCCGACCGGCTGCTGGTGCCCGCCGCCGGCGCCGGGGTGCTCCTGCTCGCGCTGGCGGTGGCCGTCGAAGTCGTCGTCCGGCGCCGCCGCACCGCCTGACCGGCACCGCCCGGCACGCGCCACCCGGCCCCACCGCCCGACCGGCGGGCCCCGGACGACGGACGGCCCCGGGACACCGTGGTGTCCCGGGGCCGTCCGCGTCGTACCGCGCGCCGGTCAGTCGGTCGTGAGCGTCACCGTCGCCCCGTCGGCGCTGGTCCAGCGGATCGAGCCGTGCTGGAAGTCCTGGCGCTGCGCCCCGTCGGGCTCGGTCACCAGGTCCCCGGTCGGGTAGCCCAGCTCGCCGGACTCGGCCCCGGCGGCGGCGTAGGCCTGCGCCACCGGCCCCCGGACGGCGTGCGCACCGGTGGTGGAGGACCAGTAGATCCGGCCGTTCTCGAACACCTGCACCCAGCCGCTCCCGGCCGCCCGTGCCCGGTCCGCCGTCGGGTAGCCGAGGGGACCGGACTCGCCGAGCAGCGCGTCGTAGGCCGGGGAGAGGGGCGCCAGGACGGCGTGCGCGCCGGTGGTGGGGGACCAGTGGATGCGCCCGTTCTGGAACGCCTGGGTCCACCCGCCGCCGGCCGTCTGGTACCGGTCGCCGACCGGGTAGCCGAGGGGCCCGGACTCGCCGAGCAGCGCGTCGTAGGTCGCCGAGATCGGCGCCAGGACGGCGTGCGCGCCGGTGGTGGGGGAGTAGTGGATGCGGCCGTTCTGGAAGGCCTGGGTCCAGCCGTCGTTCCACGTCCGGTAGCGCGCGCCGACCGGGTACCCGAGCGGGCCGGACTCGCCGAGCAGCGGGTCGTAGGCCGTCGAGATCGGGCTGAGCACCGCGAACGTGCCGCTGGCCGGGGAGGAGTGGATGCGGCCGTTCTGGAACGCCTGGGTCCACCCGCCGCCGGGCGTCGCGTAGCGCGACCCGACCGGGTAGCCCAGCGGGCCGGACTCGCCGGTCAGCGTGTCGTAGGTCGCCGCGATCGGCGCCACGACCGCGTGCCCGCCGGTGGCCGGCGACCAGTGGATCCGCCCGTTCTGGAAGGTCTGGGTGAACCCGTTGCCCGGCGTCGGGTAGCGGTCGCCCGTCGGGTAGCCCAGCGGGCCCGACTCGCCGAGCAGCGTGTCGTAGGCCGTGGAGATGCCGCCGATGACGGCGTGCGCCCCGGTGGCCGGCGAGTAGTGGATCCGGCCTTTCTCGAAGCCCTGCACCCAGCCGCTGTTCACCGTCTGGTAGCGGCCGCCGACCGGGTAGCCGAGCGGCCCGGACTCGCCCAGGAGCTCGTCGTAGGCCGGGGAGATCGGCGCCAGGACGGCGTGCGCGCCGGTCGTGGGGGACCAGTGGATGCGGCCGTTCTGGAAGCCCTGCACCCAGCCGTTGCCCGCCGTCTGGTAGCGGTCGCCGACCGGGTAGCCGAGCGGGCCGGACTCGCCGAGCAGCGCGTCGTAGGCGGCGGAGATCGGCGCCAGGACCGCGTGCGCGCCGGTGGTGGGGGAGTAGTGGATGCGGCCGTTCTGGAAGCCCTGCGTCCAGCCGTTGCCCCACGTCGCGTAGCGCGGGCCGACGGGGTAGCCGAGCGGGCCGGACTCGCCCATCAGCGGGTCGTAGGCCCACGAGATCGGCGCCAGCACCGCCTGCGCGCCGGTCGCCGGCGAGTAGTGGATGCGGCCGTTCTGGAAGCCCTGCGTCCAGCCGTTGCCCCACGTCGGGTACCGCGCGCCCACCGGCGCGCCGAGGGCGCCGCCGACCCCGCCCATCCGCTGCCAGAGGGCGTCGATCTCGCCGACCACCGAGTACTGCGTGCTGCCGAACCAGTCGGTGAACATCCGCCAGAAGTTGCGGTTGCCGTAGGACGAGCAGCCGTCGCCGGTGCCGTAGAGGTTGTTCATCGCCGCCTGGTTGGGCGGGTAGGGCGTGTAGATGTACAGCCCGGCCGTGGCCTGGTTCTCGATGTAGACCGACGTCGTCCCGCAGGCGGCGTTCGGGTGCCACTGGATCGTGTTCCAGCGGCCGGCCTGGTACGAGTAGTTCCTCCAGTTCACCGCGTACCGCCGGTACTGCCAGGCGGCCTTGTAGACCTGGTTGTAGAAGCCGTAGTACTGCGCGTCGCACGGGGCGGTGTCCGGGCAGCCGTAGCCGGTGGCCTTCTTGTAGGCGTTGTCCCACGTCGGGTTGGTCTTGGTGACCAGGCTGGTCTCCTTCTGCAGGAGGACCAGCAGCACCCGCGGGTTGACCTGGCAGGCCTGGGCGACGTTCCAGATGATGTCGGCGGCCGTCTGCCCCGCGACGCCGTTGTACTGGGCGCACTGGGCGTCGGCCGGCCGGGTCCAGGTGTTCTCCCGGTAGTCCTTCAGGCAGGTGTAGCCGGCCTGGCAGGACGAGACCTTGCCGTTGAGGAAGGCCTGCACGTCCCAGGGCGCCATCGTGGAGGCGTCCCAGAAGACGGCGTCGCTGATGATGTTGCCGGCGCGGAAGTCCGCGGCGCTGGCCGCCTGCGCGGGCGCAGCGGTGGTCACCTGCACGACGCCGAGGCCGGCCAGGGACGCCAGCACGCAGGCGAGCGCCAGCAGCAGCCGCGCCCGCCGGGGGACGGAGCGGCCGCTCACGGGACGTCCACCGTCACCGTCTCGGACTCCAGCTCCGTCGAGCCGGACGTGTAGGTCACGGTGACCGCCCACGCGCCGGTGCTGCCCTCGGGCAGGACGACGGCGAGCGCGCCGCACTCGGTGGTCGCCGGGCCCGGCTCGGCCTCGGTGGCCTCGCTGGACACCGCGTCGCCGCCGTCCGCGGGCTCGGCGACGGCGGTGCACTCGCCGCCGGTCTCGACCAGGCCCTGGACGAACGCGGCGGCCTCGATGCCGGGCAGGCCGGGCGACCACTCGGCGCGGGCCAGCACCAGCGAGGCGGAGTCCACGGGGGCGTCGGTCTGCACGGCGTCGGTGTCCACCGCCGGCGAGCCGTCCGTCGCGGGCGTGCCGGCGGTGGGGTCGGCCGGGGAGCCGGTGGCGCCGGCGGAGGTCGTCCCGTCGGCGGTGGTGGTCGTGTCCGCCTGGGTCCCGCCGGTGCTGCAGCCGCCGAGCACGAGCAGGCCACAGGTCAGCGCGAGCGGGACGGCGGCGCAACGGTGGGTGAGGAGGTACTTGCGCACAGACACCCATCGACCGTAGGGAGCCGGTCCTTGAGTCCCGGGGACCTCGGCGGCGGGGTGGGAACGTCCCGTCACAGTCGTCCCGGACGCCTCACCCACCCCGGTCGCCTCCCTCGCGCGGAGGTCCGCGGGGAGGCGCATCTAGGTTGGGAGGCGTGAGCGCACCGCCGTCGGGACCCCTGCGCGTCGTGGCGGTCACCTACTCGCCCGGCGAGGCGCTCGAGGGCTTCGTGTCCTCGCTGGCCGAGGCGACGACCCGGCCCGTCGAGGTGGTGCTGGCCGACAACGGGTCCACCGACGGCGTCCCGGAGCGGGTCGCCGCCGCGCACCCGCACGTGCGGCTGCTGCGCACGGGCGGCAACGTCGGCTACGGCGCGGCGGTCAACGCCGGCCTGGCCGGGGCCCCGGGCCGGTACGCGCTGGTGGCCAACCCCGACGTCCGCTTCGAGCCCGGGTCGGTCGACGAGCTGCTCGCCGTCGCCGCCCGCTGGCCGCGCGCGGCCACCGTCGGCCCGGCCATCCGCACCCCCGAGGGCGAGCTCTACCCGTCGGCGCGCGAGCTGCCGCGGCTGTCCACCGGCGCCGGCCACGCGCTGGTGGGCTGGGCGTGGCCGGGCAACCCGTGGACGGCGCGCTACCGCCGCGAGCGCGAGGCGCCGCGCGAGCGCACCGCCGGCTGGCTGTCGGGCTCCTGCTTCCTCGTCGACCTCGAGGCGTTCCGGGCGGTGGGCGGCTTCGACCCCGGCTACTTCATGTACTTCGAGGACGTCGACCTCGGCCGGCGGCTGGGGCGTGCGGGCTGGCTGCACGTCTACGCGCCGAGCGCCGTCGTCGTCCACGAGGGCGGGCACGCCACCCGCCGGGAGCCGCACCGCATGCAGCGGGTGCACCACACCAGCGCGCTGCGGTACCTGTCCGGCCAGTACCCCGGCCCCCGCAACGCCCCGCTGCGGGCCGCGCTCCGGGCCGGCCTCGGCGGCCGGATGCTCGTGTCCTACGTCAGCGGGCGGGTCGCCGCCGGGGCCCGCTTCCAGCGCCGCGCCGACGACGTCGGCCGGGCCCGTCGAGGAGGTGCGGCATGAGGCACGCGGTGGTCATGGCGGGAGGCTCCGGGACCCGGTTGTGGCCGCTGTCGCGCGCCGCCCGGCCCAAGCAGCTGCTCGACGTGCTCCAGGACGGCGACGGCCCTCCGCACAGCCTGCTGGCCGAGGCCTTCACCCGGCTGGAGGCCGTGCTCCCGGCCGAGCGGATCTGGGTCTGCACCGCGGCCCGCTACGGCGCCCAGGTGCGGGCGGCCCTGCCGCGGCTGCGACCGGACCGGCTGGTGCTCGAGCCGGTCGCCCGCGACACCGCCAACGCCGTCGGGCTGGCCGCCGCCCTGGTCGCCGAGGCCGACCCCGACGCCGAGCTGGCCGTCGTGAGCGCCGACCACGTGATCCGCCCGGTCGAGCGGTTCGCCGCCACGCTGACCACCGCCTTCGACGCCGTGACCGCGCGGCCGCGGGCGCTGGTCACCCTCGGCATCACGCCGACCGCCCCGGCGACCGGCTTCGGCTACGTCCGCCGCGGCCCGGCCACCGAGGTGCCCGGGGTCGCCGAGGCCGCCGCGTTCAAGGAGAAGCCCGACCGCGCCACCGCCGAGGCCTACCTGGCGTCGGGTGAGTACCTGTGGAACTCCGGCATGTTCGTCTGGCGGGCCCGCACCGTCCTCGACGCGCTGGCCGACCACCTGCCGGCGTCGGCGGAGGGGCTGGCGCGGATCGTGGCCGCGCCGGCCGGCGCGGAGCGCGACGCCGTCCTCGCCGAGGTGTTCCCGACGCTGCCGAAGACCAGCGTCGACTACGCCGTCCTCGAGCCCGCGGCCACCGAGCCCGGCCGGGTGCTGGTCGCCGACCTCGACGTCGAGTGGCTCGACGTCGGCTCGTGGCCGGCGCTGGCGCAGACGCTGGCCGCCGCCGACGGCAACGCCGTGGGCGGGCTCGCGGTGACCCTCGACAGCGCGGCCAACATCGTCTTCAGCGACGACCCGGAGCACCTCGTGGCGCTGGTCGGGGTCCGCGACAGCGTCGTCGTGGCCACCGCCGACGTCACGATGGTCTGCCCGGTGTCCGACGCCGAGCGGGTCAAGCAGCTGCTGTCCGCCGTGGAGGAGCGGCACGGTGCCCGCTTCAGCTGAAGGACCCTCCTGCCCCCCACCGCTCGGGGGCTCGCGGCGGGCCCCTGCAGGAGGGCCGGTCCAGCACGTCACCGTGTGCGTGGTGTGATGCCGGTCATGAAGAACTTCGACGTCGCAGCTGTCGTGTCCGGTGGGGCCTCCGGTCTCGGGGAGGCCACCTCCCGCGCGCTCGCCGCGCGCGGTGCCGCGGTCACCATCGTCGACCTCAACGAGGAGCGCGGGAAGGCGCTGGCCGACGAGCTCGGCGGGCACACCACCTTCGTCCGCACCGACGTCACCGACGAGTCCCAGGTGGCCGCCGCGATCGAGGACGCCACCGGCAAGGACCGGCCGCTGCGCGTCGCGGTCAACTGCGCGGGCATCGGCTGGGCGCAGCGCACGGTCGGCAAGGGCAACACCCCGCACGACCTCGACCCGTTCCTCCGCACGGTGATGGTCAACCTGGTCGGCACCTTCAACGTGCTGCGCCTGGCCGCCGCCGCCATGGCCGCCACCGAGCCGGAGGAGGACGGGGAGCGCGGCGTCGTCGTCAACACCGCCTCGATCGCCGCCTACGACGGCCAGATCGGCCAGGTGGCCTACAGCGCCTCCAAGGGCGGCATCGTCGGCATGACGCTGCCGGCCGCGCGGGACCTGTCCAGCGTCGGCGTGCGGGTGTGCACCATCGCCCCCGGCCTGGTCGACACCCCGCTGCTCGGCGGCCTGCCCGAGGAGGCCCGCACCGCGCTGGCCAACGGCATCCCGTTCCCCAAGCGGCTCGGCCGCCCCGACGACTTCGCCCAGCTGGCGCTCGCCATCGTCGAGCACGGCTACCTCAACGGCGAGGTCATCCGGATGGACGGCGCGCTGCGCATGGCCCCCCGCTGACTCCCCGGAGACCCGCGTGACCGCTGCACCGCCGGCCCCGACCCCGCCGGCACCCGCACCCCCCGCCGTCCTCGCCGGCGCCGACTTCACCGACTGCTGGCGGCCGGACTGGCGCTTCGACCTGGAGGCGGTGCTGCGCCCCCACCAGCGCAGCGCCGGGGACCCCGCGATGCAGTGGGACGGGGACGCCGTCTGGCGGACGACGACCACCCCGTGCGGGCCCGCCACGGTGCGCGTCACCCACCGCGGCGGCGAGGTGCGGGTGCAGGCGTGGGGCCCGGGCGCGGAGTGGGCCGGCACGGCGGTGCCCGGCTGGCTCGGGGCCCACGACGACTGCGCGGACTTCGACCCGGACTGCCACCCGCTGGTCCGCGAGATCGCCCGGCGCACGCCCGACCTGCGGCTGGGCCGCACCGGCCGCACCTGGGACGCGCTGGTCCCGGCGGTGCTGGAGCAGAAGGTCACCGTCGTCGAGGCGCACCGGGTGTGGCGGGCGCTGCTCCGGCTGGCCGGCGACCCCGCGCCCGGCCCCGCCCCCGAGGGCATGCGGGTGCTGCCCTCGCCGCGGCGGCTGCGGGAGGTCACCGACTGGGAGTGGCACCGCTGCGGCCTCGACGGCGCCCGCCGGCGGGCGCTGCTGCACGTGGCGTCGGTGGCCCACGCGCTCGAGCCGGACGACGGCTGCGACTCGCCGACCCTCCAGCGCAAGCTGCGCACGGTGCCGGGCATCGGGGTGTGGACGGCGGCCGAGGTCGTCCAGCGCACGCACGGCTGCCCCGACACCGTCAGCTACGGCGACTACCACCTGAAGAACCTGGTGGGCTGGTCGCTGGCCGGCCGGAGGACCGACGACGACGGGATGATGGAGCTGCTCGAGCCCTGGCGCGGGCACCGGCAGCGGGTGGTGCGGCTGCTGCACGTCGGCGGGAGCATGCCGCCCCGCCGCGGCCCCCGGATGGCGCCGACGGACTACCGCCGCTTCTGACCGCGGCCGGCCGGTCGCCGTGTGCACGAGGCGCGGCTGCCCGGCCGTCGCGGGCGCGCTGTGTGCACACACCGGGCCCTGGAGGCCCCGCGAAGTGCACTCCCGGGCGCCGCCCCGGTCGCGCCGGGCGCCGTCCTCAGGGGCGCGGGTCGTCCAGGAGGCGCAGCAGGTAGTCGCCGTAGCCGCTCTTGCCCAGGGGCCCGGCGGCGCGGCGCAGGCCGTCGTCGTCGAGCCAGCCCTGCCGCCAGGCGACCTCCTCGATGCAGCCGATCTTGAGGCCCTGCCGCTCCTCGACCACCGAGACGAACTCCGTGGCCTGACGCAGCGAGGCGAACGTCCCCGTGTCCAGCCAGGCGGTGCCGCGGTCGAGGACGGTGACGGTCAGCCGGCCCTGCCGCAGGTAGTGCTCGTTGACCGCGGTGATCTCGAGCTCGCCGCGGGCGCTGGGCCGGATGCCGCGGGCCACCTCGACCACCGACGACTCGTAGAAGTACAGCCCGGGCACGGCGTAGGAGCTCTTGGGCCTCGCCGGCTTCTCCTCGATGGAGAGCACCGTGCCGCTGCCGTCGAACTCCACGACGCCGTAGTCCTGCGGGTTGGCCACGTGGTAGGCGAACACGTGCCCGCCGTCGGGGGCGGGCAGCCGTCCCAGCGCCGTCCCGAGACCCGCGCCGTAGAAGATGTTGTCGCCCAGGACCAGCGCCACGGCCTCGTCACCGACGAAACCGGCGCCGATGAGGAAGGCCTGTGCCAGGCCCTCGGGCTTCTCCTGCACGGCGTACTCGATCCGCATCCCGAGCCGGCTGCCGTCGCCGAGCAGCGCCCGGAACGCGGCCTGGTCGCCCGGGGTGGTGATCACCAGCACCTCGCGGACGCCGGCCATCATCAGCGTGGAGAGCGGGTAGTACACCATCGGCTTGTCGTAGACCGGCATGAGCTGCTTGCTCACCGCCTGGGTGATGGGGAACAGGCGGCTCCCCGTGCCTCCGGCCAGGATGATCCCCCGCATGACCGGCGACGCTAGCGACTGCGCGCCGGTCAGGCCCGGGGGGAGCCCAGCCACAACCTCCCGACGAGTGAGGACCCGCCCGGCGTGCCGACCGGCTCCCACCGGGTGGCCCAGCCCTCGGCGTGCAGCTGGACGAGCACGGCCCCGATGTGCGCGCCGAGGTTCAGCGCGGCGGTGACCGTGGCGCGCTCGGGGAGGTGGACGTCGACCACGCCGTCGCCCTCGCCGCCGTGCCGCAGCACCACCGGGAACTCCGGCAGCGCGGCGCTGGCCACCCGGAACGCCTCGGCGACCGCCTCGCGGTCCCCGGGCCGCGGCACCAGGTCGCGGACCGGCTGCCGGCTGGCGACCAGGTCGCGGCTGCCGTAGGGGAACAGGTCGCCGGGGCCCAGCCGCACCAGCGGCCGGGTGCCCGTGTCCTCGGCGGGCACCTCGAACCGGAGCCCCCGCACGACGGCGACCGGCACACCGTCGAGCTTGCCCTTGACCAGGTCCGCGGCCGCGGCGACCTCGTCGACGACGGCCGTCTGCGTCGTCTCCAGCCGGTTGCCGTGCGCGTCGACCGCGCCGCGGTGGTCGGTGAGCGCCGCGATCCCCGCCGAGCCGACGGCGACGTCGGTCAGCCCCTCCCGCCAGGTGCGGCCGAAGGTGTCGCTGACGACCACCGCCACCTCGACGCCGAGCAGCGCGCGCAGCCGGTCGCGCAGCCCGCGGGCGGAGGCGTCGGCGTCGGCGGGGAGCAGGACGAGCGAGTCGCCGGGCACGTTCGAGGCGTCGACGCCGGCGGCGGCGACCACCCAGCCGTGCCGCGTCTCGACGATCTTCAGCGGCCCGCGCCGGGCGACGACGCGGACGCTCTCCTCGTCGATCGCCCGCTGCCGCACCGCCTCGCGGTCGGCGCCCGGCGGCACCGGGACCACCCGGCCCTCCACCTTGGACACCACCTTGGAGGTCACGACGACGACGTCGCCGTCGGCCAGCCACGGCGCGGCGCCGGCGACCGCCCCCGCCAGGTCGTCCCCGGCGGTGAACTCCGGCAGCCCCCGGACGGGCAGGACCCGCAGACCCCCGGCCGGTTCAGCCATCGACCGAGACGCCCGCGGCGTCCAGCGCGGCCCGGGCCATCGCGGCCGTGGCCTCGGGGGAGCTCATGAGCAGCGGCACCGCGCGCACGTCGACGCCGGGCACCTCGGCGCGGTCGCCGGTGTGCACCAGCCAGGCGTCGAGCAGGCCGCCGTCGGACCGCGCGCCGTAGTGCCGCCCGACGCCCTCGGCGCTGACCTCGACGCCGAGCACCGGCAGGCAGCGGTCGGCCATGCCGCGGACGACGTCGCCGCCGACGACGGGGGAGATCCCGACGACCCGGCCCGGGGTGGCGCGCAGCGCGTCGCGCAGGCCGGGGACGCCCAGGATCGTGCCGATCGACACCACCGGGTTCGACGGCGCCAGCACGACGGCGTCGGCGCGGGCCAGCGCCTCGACGACGCCCGGTGCCGGGCGGGCCTGCTCGGCGCCGACCTGGACGAAGGCGTGCGGCTCGAGCCCGGCGCGGTGGCGCACCCACCACTCCTGGAAGTGGATCGCGCTGCGCCGCCCGCTGCCGGGGTCGTCGACGACGACGTGCGTCTCGACCCGCTGGTCGCTCATCGGCAGCACGGTGACCCCCGGCTGCCAGCGGTCGGCGAGCGCGGCGGTGACGTCCGAGAGCGGGTAGCCGGCGTCGAGCATGCGGGTGCGGACGAGGTGGGTGGCCAGGTCGCGGTCGCCCAGGCCGAACCAGGTGGGCTCGGCGCCGTAGGCGGCCAGCTCCTCCTTGACCGTCCAGGACTCGCCGGCCCGGCCCCAGCCGCGCTCGGGGTCGATGCCCCCGCCGAGGGTGTAGACGACGGTGTCGAGGTCCGGGCAGATCCGCAGCCCGTGCATCGTCACGTCGTCGCCGGTGTTGACCACCGCGGTGACCGACGAGGGCGGTGCCACCTCCCGCAGACCGGTCAGGAACCGGGCCCCGCCGACGCCACCGGCGAGCACGACGATCTCCACGAAAGTCATCGTGCCCCATGGGCACTTGTCCACTGTTCGACGGGCGTGTCGGCTGCGTGGACGAGAAGTGACGAACGGCGTGTGACGGGTGTGGCCCGTGTGGTCAACCGCTTACACCGGGCGAAGTTGACGCTCGGGCAACGACACGCGTGTAATTCCCGCGGTGTGCGGCGCGGAGCAACCGCGTCCGGGACGAGAGCGAGAGGGGACGCATCGTCATGGCAGAGGTCTCGTGGCTGAGTGACTACGTCGGCGGGTCGGAGCGGGGCTCCCGCAACAGCGGGCCGGCCGACCAGGGCCTGATGGGGCTGCTCGGCATGGGCCTGGCCGACGACGTCGCGTCCTGGCAGGAGCGCGCGCTGTGCGCCGAGACCGACCCGGAGGCGTTCTTCCCCGAGAAGGGCGGTTCCACGCGCGAGGCGAAGAAGATCTGCACCGGCTGCGAGGTCAAGGCCGAGTGCCTGGAGTACGCGCTCGCCAACGACGAGCGGTTCGGCATCTGGGGCGGGCTCTCCGAGCGGGAGCGCCGCCGCCTGCGCCGCCGCGCCATCTGACCCCCGGCGTCCGGGGACGGACGGGACCGCCCAGCACACCGGCGTGCGACGTCCCCCGACCCCTCCCACAGCCCCCGACCACAGCCCCCGACGGCAGTGCCGCCGGGGGCTGCGTCGTCCCGGCGGCGTCCCGGCGGCGTCTCGGCGGCGTCCCGGCGGCCGGACGGCGGTGTGGTCGGATGACCCGGTGACCGGAGCGGACAGGGACACCCGGACGGCGCTGGGCCGGGCCCGCGTGGTCCGCGAGGTCCGGGCCGCCGTCCCGCTCGCCCGGGACCTCGCCGCGCCGCTGACCGCCGCGGCGCCCTGGCTGACCACCGTGCTGTCGGTGCAGTCGGCGCACCCGCGACCGCGGCTGGTGCCCGCCGCGGTCGTCGTCGAGCCGCGCTGGTCGGGCCGGCCCGACGCGCTGGCCCTGCTCGCCCTGGCCACCGCCGGCCCGGTGGTCACCGCGACCCTGCTCGGCGACGGCCTCCCGGTCCCCGGCGGCCGGCCGCCGGCGCGGCTGCTGGCCCGTGACGACGACGCCGCCGAGCGCCTGGCAGCGGGCGTGCTCGGCCTGCTCACCGGGCTGCGCCGGCCCTGGCGGCTGCGGCTGGTCGGGCTGCCGCTGGGCGACCCGACCGTGCGGGCACTGGCCCGGCTGCGCCCCGACGCCCGGGTCGCCACCTCCCGCAGCACGCTGCTCGTCGACGGCCTGGACGACGTCGCACCCGGCCGGGTCGTCCGCAGCCGGGACCCCCGCGACCTCGACCGCGCGCTGCCGGCCCTGCTCGCGACCGCGCCCGACGCGCGGGCCCGCGACCTCGTCCGCGCGGCCGCCCGGCTGCACGCCGCCCTCGGCCGGGTCGAGGTCGCCACGGTCACCGACGGCGGGCGGCTGAGCGCCGGGCTGCTCACGCTGGTCGACGGCGCGGACCGGCTGCCGTGGTGGGGCCGCTCCGGGATCGGCGGGCTGGGCACCGTCCGGGGCGCGCCGCTGGTCGGCGTCGCGGTGTCCGGCCGGGGCCGGGTGCTGCGGCCGGTGCTGGACCGCGCGGCCCGGCTGGTCCCCGCGCTGCCGGTCAGCCGGCGACGCGGATCCGGCTGAGCGACGGGTCGGGCAGCGCCTCGGCCCGCTCGGTGCCGAGGAACAGCGTCCCGTCCGCCGGGGCCTCGCCGCCGTCGAGCCCACCGGCCGGGGCCACGGTGACGCTCAGGTCGTAGACCCGGCCGGTGTACGCCGGCGGCGTCGCGGTGGGCCGGGTGTAGGTGGGGAAGCGGCCGGCGAGCCGCAGCGCGTCGCCGTCGCGGGTGACGGTCAGCGCCGGGGTGGGCAGGTCGGCGTACTCGGTGGGGACCGGCGTGCACCCGGCCGCCTCCGGGTCCGCGGGCGCGGTGGTGCCCAGGCAGTTCCAGGCGGGCAGCAGCACGTGCGCCAGTGCCGTCCCGTCGGTCCCGACGCTCACGCTCACCGACGGGTAGCCCACGGTGACGCCGACCGCGCGCCGCTCGAGCACCAGCCCGCCCAGGGCCAGCCGGGCGGCGACGCCGGCGTCACCGAGGGGCACCGACCGCGCGGCGAGCAGCCCCGCTCCGCGCTCGCCGGGCAGCGGGTCGGCGGGGACGGGGGGCAGCTCGGGCCGCGCGGGAGTGGGGGAGGCGGGCGGCGTGGACGGCCCGGGGACGGCCGGTCGCGGCGCGCCAGCGGCCACCGGCTCCCCGCGGTCGCTGCCCAGCGCGACGCCCGCGAGGACGGCGACCAGCGCGAGGCCCGCGGCGGCCAGCGCGGCCACTGTGCGGGCGGACGGGTCGGGTCCCGGCGGTGCCGCCGGCGCGGGGGCCGCGGCCGGTCGCGTCTCCGGGACCGGGGTGCCCGGCGGCGCCTCGAGGAACGCGGGCAGGTCGTCGACGGCCCAGTGGGGACCGGGCGGCCGCTCCGGCGGCGGGGGCCGCTCCTCCTGCCGCGGCCGGGCCGGCGCCCTCCGCCGGCTCAGCGCCAGCCCCGCGACGACCGCCACCAGCGCCACCAGGGCCACGCCGAGCACGACCCAGGGGGCGACCGGCGCGGGGGAGTCCATCCCCCCGAGCATCCCAGGGGCCGCCCGGGGGGATCCCGTGCGGCACACCGGGCCGCCTGACACGATCCCGGCGTGGCCGAGAACCCGGGAGCGACGGCGTCGGGGACGGTGTCCGCAGCCCGCGACCGCGTGGTCTCGCTGCTCGCCGAGCTGGGGGTGTCCGACCCGGTCCTCGCCGTCACCGACCTGTCCGCGCGGGTCGGCGTCGTGCAGGGCGTGCTCGCCGACCGGGTGCTCGACCTCGCCGTCACCGAGAGCGGCCGGGGCCGGCTGCAGGCCGAGCTGCGCGGCCGGCGGTGGGCCGAGGAGCGGCAGGTCGGCGTCCCCGAGGTGGTCGCCGCGGCCGACGACGGCCGGTGGCTGCTGTCCCGCCGCGTCCACCCCGGCCCCTCCGGCGGGCCGCGGTGGACCGCCGCCGCGGTCGAGGCGGCGGTGCGGATCGCGCCGCTGCCGGCGCCGGCCGGGCAGCCGTGGGAGCCGCCGGCCGGCGGGTCGCTGCGCCGCGCCCGCGCCACCGTCGAGGACGCCTCCCGGCTGGTGCGCGGCGGCGTGCGCCTGGGGGAGCTGCGGGCGGTCCGCGCGGCCGCCGCGCAGCTGCCGCTGTCCGAGGTGGCGCACGGCGACCTGCGCGCCGCCAACGTCGTCGTCGACTCCGGCGGGCCCGACGGGGAGGGCCGGCTGGTGGTCCTCGAGTGGTCCGGCGTCCGGCCCGCGCCCCGGCACCGCGACCTGCTGACGCTGTGGGCCACCACGCCCGACGCGCAGGACCGGGCGCAGATCGGGGAGGTGGTGCTCTCCCGCACCGCCGGCTGGGAGGAGCCCGACGTGGGGCTGCTGTGGCACGCCGTCGCCCTCGAGCAGCTGGTGGCGCGGCTGACCCGCGCCGACCGCGGCGACGGCCTGGACACCGCCTTCGCCCGCGCCCGCCTCACCGAGGCCCGCGCGATGGCCGCCGAGCTGGGCAGCCCGTTGTCGACCTGATGGAACGGCCCGCTCGCAGGGGCCCGCGGCGAGCCTGCGAGCGGGGGGGCGAGGGGGTCCTCCTCCTACCCCGTGGGGTCGATCTCCTCCGGGTCGCGGCCGAGCAGCACCGCCACCTGGTCCACGACGACGTCGCGCACGAGGTCGGCGAGGTCGTCGCGGTCGTGCGCCCGGATCTCCAGCGGCCGCCGGTAGACGACGATCCGCGCCGGCACCTCCCGCCCGTCCTCGCGGTGCGCCGGCAGCACCCGCGCCAGCGGCACCGTGCCGTCGTCGAGGACGTCCGGGTCGAGCACCACCTCGTCGGGGCTGGTGTGGTCGACCCAGGGCACGTCCTCGACGGCGAACTCGACGCCGGCCAGCTCCCGCTCCCAGCGGCGCTCGAGGTCCTCGACCGCGTCGAGCACCAGGTCGTCGAACTGCTCGGCGCGGCTGCGGGCGAGGGGGACCTCGTCGGGGACGAGGCGGCCCCGCAGGCCCCGGCCGTGCCGGTCGCGGCGGGACCGTGCGGGCCGGGAGCGGTCGGGACGGACGGGTCGGCTCATGGCGGGGCGAGCGTACGGCGCATCGCCGGGACGGGGCAGCGGGGCGTTGCCGTGCCCCCGGTGACGGGGCGCGCGGGGACGTCGGGTTGGATGGGAACGGAGGGGCGCCGGTCCGGTGTGCCTGTCGCCGACTCCCCGGGTACGCGGCTACTGTGCCCAGCGTGAGGAACCGGTGGTGAGGCAGTCACGTCGCTGCAGTCGCAGCGGCTGCGCGCAACCGGCGGCGGCGACACTGACCTACGTCTACGCCGAGTCGACCGCTGTCGTCGGCCCGTTGGCCACGTTCTCCGAGCCGCACAGCTACGACCTCTGCGAGTTCCACGCCGAGCGGCTGACCGTGCCGCGCGGCTGGGAGGTCGTCCGGCACGAGATCGACGTCGAGGACTCCGGCCCGACCGGGGACGACCTGCTCGCGCTGGCCGACGCCGTCCGCGAGGCGGCCCGCCCCGAGCCGCCGCGCGCCCCGGCCGACGACGGCCGCGGCACCCGCCGCGGCCACCTGCGCGTCCTCCCCGACCTGGACTGAGGGGCTCCGCCGCTCGCACCTCCGAGGGATCCGCACCGGCCTCCGGGAGCCCGAGCCGGTGCCCGCGGATAGGGTCGGCCGGACCGGGGGACGCGCCCGGCCAGTCCAGGCGAGGGTGTGCAGTGACGGACCTGTCGGCGATCATCAAGGCCTACGACGTCCGGGGCGTGGTCCCCGACCAGTGGGACGAGGACGTCGCGCGGCGCATCGGCGCCGCCTTCGCCGAGTTCGTCACCACCGAGAGCGGTGCCACCGCCGTCGTCACCGCGCACGACATGCGCCCGTCCTCGGTGCCGCTGTCCCGCGCGTTCGCCGAGGGCGTCCTGTCCCGCGGCGTCGACGTCCTCGAGGCGGGCCTGGGCTCCACCGACCTGCTCTACTTCGCCGCCGGCTCGCTGGACGTGCCCGGCGCGATGTTCACCGCCAGCCACAACCCGGCGCAGTACAACGGCATCAAGCTCTGCCGCGCCGGGGCCGCCCCGGTGGGTCAGGAGTCCGGGCTGGTCACGGTCCGCGAGTGGGCCGAGCGCGACTCCTACGACCGCGTGCCCGACCGCGTCGCCGAGATCGGCCGGCGGGACCTGCTGCCCGACTACGCCGCCCACCTGCGCGGACTGGTCGACCTGTCGCGGATCCGCCCGCTCAGGGTGGTCGTCGACGCCGGCAACGGCATGGGCGGGCACACCGTCCCCGTCGTCCTGGCGGGCCTGCCGCTCGACGTCGTCCCGCTGTACTTCGAGCTCGACGGCACCTTCCCCAACCACGAGGCCAACCCGCTGGACCCGGCCAACCTGGTCGACCTGCAGGAGGCGGTCCGCCGCGAGGGCGCCGACATCGGCCTGGCCTTCGACGGCGACGCCGACCGGGTGTTCGTCGTCGACGAGCGCGGCCAGCCGGTGAGCCCCTCGGCGATCACCGCGCTGGTCGCCGTCCGGGAGCTGGCCAAGGGCCGCGGGACGACGGTGATCCACAACCTGATCACCTCGCGGGCGGTGCCCGAGATCGTCCGCGAGCACGGCGGCACCCCGGTGCGCACGCGGGTCGGGCACTCGTTCATCAAGGCCGAGATGGCCCGCACCGACGCGGTGTTCGGTGGCGAGCACTCCGCGCACTACTACTTCCGCGACTTCTGGCGCGCCGACACCGGGATGCTCGCCGCGATGCACGTGCTGGCCGCGCTCGGCGAGCAGAGCCGGCCGCTGTCGGAGCTGACGGCCGCCTACAGCCGCTACGCCGCCTCCGGGGAGATCAACTCCACCGTGGCCGACGCCGCGGAGCGGACGAAGGTGGTCCGGGAGGCGTTCGAGGCCGACGGCGCGACGGTCGACGAGCTCGACGGGCTGACCGTCGACCTGCCCGACGGCTCGTGGTTCAACCTGAGGGCCAGCAACACCGAGCCGCTGCTGCGGCTCAACGTCGAGGCGCCCGACCGGGCGCGGATGGAAGAGCTCAGGGACCGGGTGCTGGGGATGGTGCGCGCATGACACAGGGGACGACGCAGGGGCCGCTCGGCCTGGACCCGCTGCTGCTGGAGGTCCTCGCCTGCCCGGACACCCACCACAGCCCGCTGACCGTCGACGAGGCGGCGAGCGAGCTGGTGTGCCCGACGTGCGACCGGGCCTTCCCCGTCCGGGACGGCATCCCGGTGCTGCTGCTCGACGAGGCGCGGGTGCGGGGCGGCGGGGGGACGACGGGCCGATGACCTCGCCCGAGCTGGCCGAGGAGGTCCTCGACGACCTCGACGTGCTGCGCGCCCGCGACCCGCGCGGCCTGCTGCCGGCCGTCGCCGGCGCCGGGGCGCAGGTGCGCGAGACCGCGCGGCTGACCGAGGAGGCCGGGCTGGGCCGGGTCACCGAGGGCGGCCGCCCGCGCGGGCTGGTGATCGTCGCCCGGCGCGAGGGGGCGGTGGCGGCGTCGGTGCTGCGGGCGCTGCTCGGCCCGTCCAGCCCGGTCACCGTCGACGTGGTCCCCGGCCCGGACCTGCCGGTGTGGACCGGCCCGACCGACATCGCCGTCGTCGCCACCCGGACCGGCGCCGGCCGCTACGCGGTGACCCCGGCCTACGAGGCGGCCCGGCGCGGGGTGACCCTGCTGGGCATCGGCGCCGACGACGCCCCGCTGCGGGCGGCCTGCTCGACCGCGCGGATGCCCTACGTGCCGCTGCCGCGCTCGCGGGTGCGGCACACCACCCTGTGGTCGCTGCTCACCCCGCTGCTGCGGCTGGCCACCGACCTCGGGCTGCTGCGGGCCGAGGCGGCCGACCCCGAGGCGATCGCCGCGGCCCTCGACGAGGTCGCCGCCGAGTGCGGCCCCGCGCGCGAGTCGTTCACCAACCCGGCCAAGACCCTCGCCCTCGAGCTGCTCGACGCGTTCCCGGTCATCGCCGCCGAGGGGCCGCTGGCCGGCACCGCGGCCGCCCGCTTCGCCGACCAGCTGGCCACCCTCGCCGGCCTCCCGACCAGCGGGTTCCGGCTGCCCGACCAGCGCGTCGCCGCCTGCGCGGTGCTCGGCGGGCCGCTGGCGCCGCGCGACGTCGACGACTTCTTCCGCGACCGCGCCGAGGACACCGGCCGCCGGCTGCGGCTGCTCACCATCCGCGACACCGACGCCGCCGACCACGACGGCGCCGGCGAGCGGGAGCCCCGCTCGGCGCACGAGGCGATGAGCGAGGTGCTGCGCACCGCCGCGGCCAACAACGTGCCGGTGAGCGGGCTGGCCGAGCACGGCGAGCCCGAGCGCCACGGCCGGCTGCCCCGCCTGGCGCGGCAGATGGCGGTGGCCGACTTCACCGCCGTCTACCTCGCGCTGGCCCTGGACCAGGAGCGGGCGCTGCGGCGCTGAGCCCGGACCGGCCGGTGTCCGGGCGGCCGGTCCGGGGTACCGGACCGCGATCGACCGTGAGCGCACCCGACTGCTGACCGACTGGAAGGACCTCCCGTGGCCGGTGGACTCGTAGCCCTGTTCGACGACGTGGCACTCCTGGCCCGCGCCGCGGCCGCCTCCATCGACGACGTCGGGGCCGCCGCCGCCAAGGCCGGCGTCAAGGCCGCCGGTGTCGTCGTCGACGACACCGCGGTGACGCCGCAGTACGTGCAGGGCATCGCCGCCGAGCGCGAGATCCCGATCGTCAGGCGCATCGCGACGGGGTCGCTGCGCAACAAGCTGCTGATCATCCTGCCCGCGATCCTGCTGCTCAGCGAGTTCCTGCCGTGGCTGCTCACGCCGATCCTCATGCTCGGCGGCGCCTTCCTCTGCTACGAGGGCACCGAGAAGGTCTGGCACCGGCTGCGCGGCCACTCCGCCGCGCACGGTGACGCCGAGGGACAGCCGCCGGACGAGAACACCCTCGTGCGCGGCGCCGTCCGCACCGACCTCATCCTGTCGGCCGAGATCATGGTCATCTCGCTGAACGAGGTGGCGAGCGAGGGCTTCTGGTCGCGGCTGGCCATCCTCGCCGTCGTCGGCGTGGCGATCACCGTCCTGGTCTACGGCGTCGTCGCGCTCATCGTGAAGATGGACGACGCCGGCCTGCGGCTGTCGCGGTCGGACAGGAAGGGCGTGGCCGGGTTCGGCCGCGGGCTGGTCAAGGGCATGCCGAAGCTGCTCACCGGGCTCACCGTCGTGGGGACCGCCGCGATGCTGTGGGTCGGCGGGCACATCCTGCTGGTGGGCAGCGACGAGCTCGGGCTGCACGCCGTCTACGGCGCGGTGCACCACCTGGAGGAGGCGGCACACGAGGCCACCGGTGCCCTGGGCGGCGTCGTGGGGTGGCTGGTCAACACGTTCGCCAGCGCTCTGGTCGGGCTCGTCGTCGGCGCGGTGGTCGTCGCCGTCGTGACCCTGCTGTTCCACCGGAGGAAGGAGCGGGCCGCGCACGGGGCCGCCGCCCACTGAGCCCGGGCACCACTCCAGGGGAGGACAAGGGGGCGGAGGACCGGACACGCGGGCCACCCGGCACTAACCTGCCCGGTGATGTGGCAGATGACCAGCGCGGTCCGGCACTACCCCTGGGGTAGCCGCACCGTCATCCCCGAACTGCTGGGCGAGACCGTCCCGGCCGAGCAGCCCTACGCGGAGCTCTGGATGGGTGGGCACCCCGACCTGCCCAGCACGCTGTCGGACGGCACGCCGCTGGACAAGGCGATCGAGGAGCGGCCCGACGCCCTGCTCGGGCCCGCGGTGCACGAGCGCTTCGGCCCGCGGCTGCCGTTCCTCATGAAGGTGCTGGCCGCCGACAGCCCGCTGTCACTGCAGGCCCACCCGACGATGGCGCAGGCGCGGGCCGGCTTCGCCGCGGAGGAGGCGGCCGGGGTCCCGAAGGACGACCCGACCCGCACCTTCAAGGACCCGTGGCACAAGCCGGAGCTGCTGCTCGCGCTGACCACCTTCGAGGCGCTGTGCGGCTTCCGGCCGGTCGAGGAGTCGCTGCACTGCCTGGCCAAGCTGCAGCTGCCCGAGCTCAAGCCGACCATCGCGGCGCTGGCCCGCGGCGGGCTGCAGGCGGCCATCCCGCAGCTGCTCGCGCTGTCGGGCAAGCGGCGCACGCACCTGGTGGAGGTCGTCGCGCTCAGGGCGGCCGCGTTCGTCGCCGCGCACGACCCGGAGTTCATCAACACCTACCGCTGGGCCACGACCCTGGCCGAGAAGTACCCGGGCGACCCCGGCGTGGTGATCTCGCTGATGTGCAACCACCTCAAGCTCGCCCCCGGTGAGGCGGTCTTCCTGCCGGCGGGCAACCTGCACGCCTACCTGTCCGGGGCCGGCGTCGAGGTCATGGCCAGCTCGGACAACGTGCTGCGCGGGGGGCTGACGAACAAGCACGTCGACCTCGCGGCGCTCATCGAGGTGCTCGACTTCTCCGACGGCAAGATCCCGGTGCTGCACCCGGTGCTCGGCCCCGGCGGGCTGCGCTACCCGGTGCCGGTCGACGACTTCGACCTCACCCGCTGCCAGCTCGACGAGCTGGCCGGGTCCCTGACCACCCGCGGCCCGCAGGTCCTCCTGTGCACCGAGGGGGAGGCGGTCCTGGAGTCCACGGACGGCGAGGTCCGGCTGACCAGGGGCCGGTCGGCGTTCGTGCCGGCCGGCGCCCCGGTCACCGCCCGCGGCCCCGCGGTCCTCTACCGGGCGACCACGAACCTGCGCTGACGAACCTGCGCTGACGAACCCGCGCTGACGAACCCGCGCTGACGCGGCGCGTGTCGCGGCTGCCGGGGACGCGGCCGCGGACGTAGCGTCGGTCGTGCACCTCCGACCGGCCCGGCCCCGCCCCGCCCCGCTGCGGGCGGCGCTGGCGCTGGGCCTGGTGGCCGCGCTGGGGTCCGGGTGCGCCGCCCTGCTCGGCGACCCGCCCGCCGTCCCGTCCGCCGGCAGCGCGCTGGAGGCGCTGGACTCCGTCGAGGTCCGCGGCCGCGCGCCGCAGACCGGGTACTCCCGCGACGAGTTCGGCGACGGCTGGGTCGACACCGACCAGAACGGCTGCGACACCCGCAACGACGTCCTGGCCCGCGACCTCACCGGGGAGCGCTTCGAGCCGGGCACCCGCGACTGCGTCGTCGTCAGCGGCACCCTCGTGGACCCGTACTCCGGCCGCACCATCGCGTTCCGCCGCGGCGAGGGGACCAGCGAGGCGGTGCAGATCGACCACGTCGTGGCGCTGTCCGACGCCTGGCAGAAGGGCGCCCAGCAGTGGGACGCCGACCGTCGCACCGAGTTCGCCAACGACCCGCTCAACCTGCTCGCCGTCGACGGCCCGCTCAACCAGGCCAAGGGGGACTCCGACGCCGCCACCTGGCTGCCGCCGGCCCGGTCCTACCGGTGCGCGTACGTGGCCCGGCAGGTCGCCGTGAAGGTGACCTACGGGCTGTGGATGACCCGCGCCGAGCGGGACGCCGTCGCCGGCGTGCTGGACGCCTGCCCGGACGAGCCGCTGCCCGGGCGCGGCCCGCTCCCGGGCCAGGAGGCGCCGGGGAGCGCGCCGCCGGCGCCGGCGACGCCCTATCCCGACTGCGCCGCGGTGCGCGCCGCGGGCGCCGCACCCCTCCGTGAGGGCGACCCCGGCTGGAACCCGTCCCTGGACGGCGACGGCGACGGCGTCGGCTGCGAGGGCTGAGCCCGCCGGGCCCGCTGCGTTAGGCTGGACGACGGCACGAGCCCCGCCGAAGCCTCGGCATGCTCGCTCACCTCAGTGACCCCGAGTCCCCGCCGCCGGTGGGGGCCTCGACCCTGGAGCGACATGACCGCCTCTACCGGCACCCGCGTCCTGACCGACGGCGACTTCAAGGTCGCCGACCTCTCCCTGGCGCCGTTCGGCCGCAAGGAGATCCAGCTCGCCGAGCACGAGATGCCCGGACTGATGGCGCTGCGCGCCGAGTACGGCGACGAGCAGCCCCTGGCCGGCGCCCGCATCGCCGGCTCGCTGCACATGACCGTGCAGACCGCCGTCCTCATCGAGACCCTCGTCGCGCTCGGCGCCGACGTCCGCTGGGTCTCCTGCAACATCTTCTCCACCCAGGACCACGCCGCCGCCGCCATCGTCGTCGGCCCCGAGGGCACGGCCGAGCAGCCCGCCGGCGTCCCGGTCTTCGCCTGGAAGGGCGAGACCCTCGAGGACTACTGGTGGTGCACCCAGCGGCTGTTCGAGTTCCGCGACGAGGACGGCACCGTCGTCGGCCCGAACATGCTGCTCGACGACGGCGGCGACGCCACGCTGCTCGTGCACCTGGGCACCCGCTTCGAGGCCGACGGCGCCGTCCCGGACACCACCGAGGCCGACTCCGAGGAGTACGGCGTCATCCTCACCGCGCTGCGCGAGAGCCTGGGCACCGACGCCGGCTACTGGACCCGCATCGGCCAGGGCATCCAGGGCGTCACCGAGGAGACCACCACCGGCGTCATGCGGCTGTACGAGCTCGCCCGCGACGGCCGGCTGCTGTTCCCGGCGATCAACGTCAACGACTCGGTCACCAAGAGCAAGTTCGACAACCTCTACGGCTGCCGGCACTCGCTCATCGACGGCATCAACCGCGCCACCGACGTCATGATCGGCGGCAAGGTGGCCGTGGTCTGCGGCTACGGCGACGTCGGCAAGGGCTGCGCGGAGTCGCTGCGCGGCCAGGGCGCCCGGGTCATCGTCACCGAGATCGACCCGATCAACGCCCTCCAGGCGGCGATGCACGGCTACGAGGTGACCACGCTCGACGAGGTCATCGGCAAGGCCGACATCGTCATCACCGCCACCGGCAACCGCGACATCATCACCGCCGAGCAGCTCGGGCGGACCAAGCACCAGGCGATCATCGGCAACATCGGCCACTTCGACAACGAGATCGACATGGCCGGCCTCGCCCGCACCCCGGGCATCCAGCGGACCCAGATCAAGCCGCAGGTCGACGAGTGGCGCTTCGCCGACGGCCACACGATCATCGTGCTCTCCGAGGGCCGGCTGCTGAACCTGGGCAACGCCACCGGGCACCCCAGCTTCGTCATGAGCGCCTCGTTCTCCAACCAGGTGCTCGCCCAGATCGAGCTGTGGGGCAACCGCGCCGCCTACGAGGGCAGGACCCCCACCGTCACCGTGCTGCCCAAGAAGCTCGACGAGCACGTGGCCCGGCTGCACCTCGACGCGCTCGGCGTGAAGCTCACCGAGCTCACCAAGGTGCAGGCCGACTACACCGGCGTGCCGGTCGAGGGCCCGTACAAGAGCGAGCACTACCGCTACTGACGAAGGACCCCTCTGCCCCCCCGCCTCGCAGGCTCGGCGGGGGCCCTGCAGAGGGGCCGTTCCAGCCCCTCACCCCGCCCTGCGGGCAGGGGAGGACTCGCCCTGCGGGCGGGGAGGATGGGACGGACGGTGGCGCCGGACCGGTGATTCGGTCCGGCGCCACCGTTATCCGGTCGTGACGTCGCAGAATGGTCACGTGCCTCCGACCGCAGCGAACAACGGGCCCAGTCGCGGCCGCGTCCTGGTCGTCGACGACGACGCCGCCCTCGCCGAGATGCTCGGCATCGTCCTGCGGCGCGAGGGCTACGACCCCGCCTTCGTCTCCGACGGCAACCGGGCGCTGTCGGTCTTCCAGCAGACCCGGCCCGACATCGTCCTGCTCGACCTCATGCTGCCCGGCCGCAACGGCCTGCAGATCGCCCAGGACATCCGCAGCCAGTCGACCGTCCCGATCGTCATGCTCACCGCCAAGGGCGACACCATCGACGTCGTCCAGGGGCTCGAGGCCGGCGCCGACGACTACGTCACCAAGCCGTTCAAGCCCGTCGAGCTGGTCGCCCGGGTGCGCGCCCAGTTGCGCCGCGGCGAGACCGGCCAGGCCGAGACGCTGTCCATCGGCGACGTGCACATCGACGTCCCGGCGCACCAGGTCACCCGGGACGGCTCGCCGATCCCGCTGACGCCCCTGGAGTTCGACCTGCTGGTCGCCCTGGCCCGCAAGCCGCGCCAGGTGTTCACCCGCGAGCTGCTCCTCGAGCAGGTGTGGGGCTACCGGCACGCCGCCGACACCCGGCTGGTCAACGTCCACGTGCAGCGGCTGCGGGCCAAGATCGAGCGCGACCCGGAGAAGCCGGAGATCGTCCTGACCGTCCGCGGCGTCGGCTACAAGGCCGGCCCCCCGTGATCCCGTGAGCACCACCGAGCGGGCGCCGGCGGCACCGGCGGACGACCGCGACACCGCCCCGGCGCCGGCGCGCCCGGCCCCGGCCCGCGCGTCCCGGCGGCGGCCGGCCGACCTGCCCGCGCTGCGCCGCGGTCTCCGCCGGCGGGCGGTCCGGGCGCGGATCCGCGCCCGCCGGCTGGCCGGGCGGGCGGTCACCACCTGGCGGCGGTCGCTGCACGTGCGCATCGGCGCGATCACGATGGTCGTGGCCGGCACGGTCGTGGTGATCGTCAGCCTCGTGCTGTTCAGCCAGATCCGGACCCAGCTGCTGTCGGTCAAGGAGCAGGCCGCGATCGACCAGGCCCAGGCCGGCGTCGTCTACGCCCGGTCGGAGGTGGTGGGCATCGCCGCCGGTGACGCCGCCAGCGTCCGCGCCACCCTGGGCCGCACCGTGAACGGGCTGCTCACCCGCGGCGGCTCGGCCGGTGACTTCGACGTCGTCATGGTCTACCGCACCGGCAACGCCGAGCGGCCGCCCGCGATCAGCCGGCCCGGCGTCTACCCCGCGCTGCCCGACGACCTCCGGGCGGGCGTGCAGGGCGGCGGCCAGTACACGCAGTACGCGCTCGTCCCCGACGACACCGGCGAGCCGCAGCCCACGCTGCTGGTGGGGGTGCCCGTCCCCGGCGACGTCTCCTCCTCCGAGGCGATCGAGCTGTACTACGCGTTCCCGCTCGACCAGGAGCAGGAGACGCTGTCGCTGATCCGCAGCACCGTGGCGATCAGCGGCATCGCGCTCACCCTGTTCGTGGCCGGGATCGGCGTGCTGGTGACCCGGCTGGTCGTCGACCCCGTGCGCCGCGCCGCCGGCACCGCGCAGCGGCTGGCCGAGGGCCAGCTCGAGGAGCGGATGACCGTCCGCGGCGAGGACGACCTGGCCCGGCTGGCCACCAGCTTCAACGCCATGGCCGACAGCCTGCAGCAGCAGATCACCCAGCTGGAGGCGCTGTCCCAGCTGCAGCAGCGGTTCACCTCCGACGTCAGCCACGAGCTGCGCACCCCCCTGACGACGGTGCAGATGGCCGCCGACGTGCTGCACGAGTCGCGCGGGGACTTCCCGCCGCACGTGGCGCGGTCGGCCGAGCTGCTGCACGAGGAGCTCGACCGCTTCGAGCGGCTGCTGTCGGACCTGCTGGAGATCAGCCGCTACGACGCCGGCGCCGCCGTCCTCGACTGGGCGCCCACCGACCTCGGCGCGCTGGTGGGCCGGGTGGCCGACGGGATGACCGCACTGGCCGAGCGGCACGGCTGCGAGCTGCGGGTCACCGGCCCGGCCGACCCGGTCATCGCCGAGGTCGACGCGCGGCGGGTCGAGCGGATCCTGCGCAACCTGGTCGGCAACGCCGTCGAGCACGGCAGCGGGCAGCCGATCGAGGTGACGCTCGCGGCCAACCGGACGGCGGCGGCGGTCACCGTCCGCGACCACGGCGTCGGGCTGTCCTCGGCCGAGGCGGCGCACGTCTTCGACCGGTTCTGGCGGGCCGACCCGTCGCGGGTCCGCACCGTCGGCGGCAGCGGGCTGGGCCTGTCGATCAGCCTCGAGGACGCCCGGCTGCACGGCGGCTGGCTGCAGGTCTGGGGCCAGCCGGGCCTGGGCGCGCAGTTCCGGCTCACCGTCCCGCTGGTGGCCGGCACCGACCTCACCAGCTCGCCGCTGCCGCTGCGGCCGACGATCGTCCGCCGGCCGGGGGAGCGGCGGTGAGGCGGCTGCCGGCCGCGCTGGCCGCCCTGCTGGTGGGGCTGCTCGCCGCGTGCTCGACCGTGCCCACCGGATCCGCGCCGCAGGCGATCACCGAGGCCCAGGCCCGGCCCACCGGCGACGTCGGCATCGAGCCGCTCGGCCCGCGCGCCGGGGCGCCGCCGGAGGAGATCGTCCGCGGCTTCATCGACGCCGCCGCCAGCACCGTCAACGGCCACCCCGTCGCCGTCGAGCACCTGACCCCCGAGGCGGCCGCGACCTGGTCCGACGAGTCCGGCATCACCCTCGTGGGCCCGGACTACGCGACGGTGACCACCGGCTCGGGCGCCGTGGTCATGACCGGCGACCTGGTCGGCACCGTCGACCCGCGCGGCGTCTTCTCGGCCCCGAACGACACGGTCTTCACCCGCGAGTTCACGCTGGCCGAGGTGGGCGGCGAGTGGCGGATCACCAACCCGCCGGACGGCCTGGTCATGCTCGTCCCCGACTTCGAGCGCCTCTACGACGACCTCGCCGTCTACTTCGTCGACCCGACCGGCACCCGCGTGGTGCCCGACCCGCGGTACCTCGTCTCCGGGGACGCCCAGCCGACGACGCTGGTGCAGCGGCTGGTCGAGGGCCCCTCGCCGGCCCTGGCCGCCGGCGTCACCAACGCGCTGGGCGGCGTGACCCTGACCCGCGCGGTGACCGTCTCGGGGGCGACGGTCACCGTCGACCTCGCCGGCCTCGACGACCTCGCGCCCAACCAGCTCGCCCAGCTCGCCGCCCAGCTCGTGTGGACGCTGGACCAGCTCGAGGGCACGAACTCGGTGGAGGTGACCAGCAACGGCGAGCCGGTCGCCATCGACGGCGTCCCCACCGTCCAGCGCACCGACGACTGGGCCTCCTACAGCCCGGACTCGGTGCCCGCCGACGCCGACGGCCACTACCTCGACGCCGGCCGGCTGATGACCGTCGACGGGCAGCCCGCACCCGGGCCGGCCGGCGAGGGCGCCTACGGGCTGACCGGCGCGGCGGTGTCCGCGGACCCGCGCACCAGCGCCCTGACCGCGATGGCCGGCGTCTCGGTGAGCGGGGGCACCGCGTCGCTGCTGGCGGGCCCCTACGGCCAGCCCCTGGCCCCGGTGATCACCGGCGCCGGCCGGCTGTCGGTGCCGACGGTCGCGGCCACCCGGCCGGAGTTCTGGGTGGTCCGCGACGAGAGCACCGTCGTCCGGGTGCCGGCCTCCGGGCAGCCGCAGCCGGTGAACGCCCCGACCCTGCCCGGGCAGGGCCGGGCGACGGCGCTGCAGCTCTCGCCCGACGGCGTCCGCGCCGCCGCGGTGGTCACCCGCGGGGACGACGCCGTGCTGCTGGTCGGCACGGTCGTGCGCTCCGACGAGGGCCAGGTGGCGCTGCGCGACCTGCGCGAGGTGGCGCCGTCGCTGACCGCCGTGGTCGACGTCGGCTGGCGCACCGCCGGCAGCCTGATGGTGCTCGCCGACGGCGAGGAGGGCGTGGTGCCCTACGTCGTCGGCGTCGACGGGTGGGGGCTGGCGACGGTGCCCACCGCCGGCCTGCCGAGCGCGCCGACGGCGCTGGCGACGGCGCCGGGCCAGCTGCCGCTGGTCAGCGCCGGCGGGACGATGTGGCTGCTGGTCGGCGGCACCTGGGTGACGCTGCTGCGGGGCCAGCAGCCGGTACCGGGCACCGAGCCCTTCTACCCGGTGTAGCGGGAGGACCCCTCTGCCCCCGCCACTCGCAGGCTCGCGCCAGACCTCGTGCAGAGGCTCGCCGCGAGCTCGCGAGCGGGGAGGAGGACGAGGTCCTTCTGCCCGCAGAGGGGCCGCTCTCCACAGATGTGGTCGGACCCGGGTGCCGGGGAGCCAGGAGCCGCAGGCTGGGGTGGTGGGAGGTCTCGGCGCGGCGCTCGCCGACCTCGTGCTCCCGCGCACCTGCGCGGGCTGCGGCGTGCCCGGCCCGGCGCTGTGCCGGCGGTGCGCGGCCCTGCTCGGCGCACCGCGCGAGGCGACGCCGCGCCGGCTCCCGCCGGGCATGCCGCCCACCGTGGCCGCCGGCGCCTACGCCGGGCCGGTCCGCCCCGCGGTCGCCGCGTTCAAGGAGCACGGCCGCGCGGAGCTCGCCGGCCCGCTCGGGGCGGCGCTGGCCCTGGCCGTCGGCGTGCACGCGGTGCTGCTGCCCGGCCGGCCGGTGCTGCTGGTCCCGCTCCCGCCGACCCGGGCGGCGCTGCGGGCGCGCGGCCGCGACTGCGTCCGGGAGCTGGCCGCGGCCGCCGCCGGCGACCTGCGCGCCGCGGGGGTGCCCGCCGGGTGCGTCCGGCTGCTGACCCGGACCGGGCGGGTGCGGGACTCCGCGGGGCTGTCGGTGGCGCAGCGGCGGGCCAACCTCGCCGGCACCTTCGCCGTCCGCCCGGTCCGGCTCCCGGCCGGGGCGGTGCTCGTGGTCGTCGACGACGTCGTCACCAGCGGCGCGACGCTCACCGAGGCGGCCGCCGCGCTGGCCGCGACACGCCCGGACGGTGACACGCCGGTGCTGGCCGCCGTCGTCGCCGCGACGCCCCGTCCCGGCCCCCGGCCGGTCCGCGCGGCGCCACCTGGGTGCTTCCCGGACGGCTCCCCGAGGGCGTCGCGGGAGTCCCGCTGATCGACTGTCCGGCCCACGTGACAGCGACTAGCGTTGCATCGATCACACCCGATGACCGGGAGGTCTGATGGAGATCGTGGTCCGTGGTCGCAACGTCGAGGTGCCCGAGCACTATCGGCAGCACGTGGAGGACAAGGTCGGTCAGCTCGAACGGTTCGACGGCAAGCTCTCGCGCATCGACGTCGAGTTGTTCCACGAGAAGAACCCCCGCCAGTCCTCCAACTGCCAGCGCGTGGAGATCACCCTGCGCGGCAAGGGACCCGTGGTCCGCGCCGAGGCCGCGGCGCCGGACTTCTACGCCGCCCTCGACCTGTGCTGCGGCAAGCTCGACAACCGGCTGCGGCGGGCGAACGACCGCCGCCGCGTGCACCACGGCCGGCGCACCCCGCCCAGCGTGCGGGTCGCCGGTCCCACCGCCGCGCCGCTGGAGACCCCGGCGCTCGGCATCCCCGACGTCGAGCAGCAGTTCGCCGGGGAGCCCCTCGTCACCGACCTCGACGAGCACCTGCCCGGCCGGATCGTGCGGGAGAAGCACCACCCGGCCGTGCCCATGACCGTCGACCAGGCCCTGCACGAGATGGAGCTCGTGGGCCACGACTTCTTCCTCTTCCAGTGCGCCGACACCGGCCAGCCGACCGTCGTCTACCGGCGGCACGCGTTCGACTACGGCCTGATCCGGCTGGTGGAGCCGCCGCTGGGCACCGGGTCCTCCCACGTCGCGGCACCGGCCGAGCCCGCCGCCGTCCCGCGCTGACCGTCCCGGAGGGGCCGTGCCGTGCCGGCGCGGCCCCTCCGCCGTGTCCGGGCCCCGGGAGCCGCGCCCGGCCGGTCCGCCCCGCGGCCGCGGTGCCCGTCGGGGAGGGCCGGTCCTCAGTCGGCGGCCAGCCGGCCGAACAGCACGGCGTCGGCGCGGGTGCCGTCGCGCCGCGGCAGGGCCGAGCGGACGACGCCCTCGCGGGTGAACCGGGCCCGCAGCGCCACCGCCTGCGAGGCGGGGTTGTCCACGTCGACCACCAGGTGCACCCGGGGCGCCCCGTGGGCGAAGGCCCAGCCGGCCAGGCCGTCGGTGACCTCGGTGGCGTAGCCGCGCCGCCGCGCCCACGGCGCCACCGAGTAACCGATCTCCGGGCCGAGGTGCCGCCCGCCGAACACCAGACCCGCCGTGCCGACGAACTCGCCGTCGGCCTCGATCACCACCGGCAGTCCGGTGCCCTCGGCGCGCTGGCGCACCACCGTGTCCACGAACGCGCGGGCGTCGGCGAGCGTGTAGGGCACCGGCGCGGCGCTGATCCAGCGCTGCGTCTCCGGGTCCTGGGTGGCGCGGTGCACCGCGCCGGCGTCGTCGGGGGTGAACGGCCGGAGGACCAGCCGGGCGGTGCGGACCACCTCGGTGGTCAGGTCGATGCCGGTGAGCTCCACGGGATCAGGGTCGTGCATGTCCGGTGGTCTGTCTCGGCCCCGTCCCCGGCCCCCTGCAGGGGTCCGCCGCGAGCGTGCGAGCGGTGGGGGGCAGGGGTCCGTCTGCCGGGCCTGCGAGGGGTGGGGAGGACGGGGTCCTTCCTCAGGCGTTGCCGAGCACCCGGTCGACCGAGATCTCGACGACGACCCGCGCCGGGTTCTCCCGCGGCTGCCGGTACCGCCGCGCGTAGCGGGCCTCGGCGTCGGCTACCGCGGCCGCGTCGTCGCGCACGACCGCCGTCCCCTCGAGGGTCAGCCACCGGCGCCCGTCGACCTGGCAGACGGCGACCCGCGTCTGCCCGGCGCGGACGTGCCGGGCCTTGGCCGAGCCGCCGGAGGTGATGACGCGCGCGGTGCGGGTGTCCGGGTCGTAGGTGACGCCGACGGGGACCACGTGCGGGCTCCCGTCGGCGCGCAGCGTGGTCAGCGTGGCCAGGTGGCGCTCGGTCAGGAAGGCGAGCGCGCCGGGCCCGAGGGCGGCGGGGTCGGTGGCCACCCGGCGGAGGGTACGTGCGGCGTCCCCGGGGTGCTGGCCGGGCCGCCTACGCTGGTGTCGTGGTGTTCTCGAGAATCCTGCGAGCCGGTGAGGGCAAGATCCTCCGACGACTGGACCGGATCGCCGACGCGATCGAGTCCCTGGAGGGCGACGTCGCCGACCTCACCGACGCGGAGCTCCGGGCGAAGACCGACGAGTTCAAGCAGCGGTACGAGGACGGCGAGACCCTCGACCAGCTGCTCCCGGAGGCGTTCGCCGTCGTCCGGGAGGCGGCCACCCGCACGCTGGGCCAGCGGCACTTCCGCGTCCAGCTGATGGGCGGCGCCGCGCTGCACCTGGGCAACATCGCCGAGATGCGCACCGGTGAGGGCAAGACCCTGACCGGCGTGCTGCCGGCCTACCTCAACGCCCTGACCGGCGAGGGCGTGCACGTGGTCACGGTCAACGACTACCTGGCCAAGCGCGACGCCGAGTGGATGGGCCGGGTGCACCGCTTCCTCGGCCTGTCGGTGGGCACGATCCTGTCCGGCGAGAAGCCCGCGCACCGCCGCGAGCAGTACGCCTGCGACATCACCTACGGCACGAACAACGAGTTCGGCTTCGACTACCTGCGCGACAACATGGCCTGGTCCAAGGCCGACCTCGTGCAGCGCGGCCACCACTACGCGATCGTCGACGAGGTCGACTCGATCCTCATCGACGAGGCCCGCACGCCGCTGATCATCAGCGGCCCGGCCGAGTCCGCCGGCAAGTGGTACGTGGAGTTCGCGCGCATCGTGCCGCTGATGAAGCGGGACGAGCACTACGAGGTGGAGGAGGCCAAGCGCACGGTCGCCGTCACCGAGGAGGGCGTCGAGTTCGTCGAGGACCAGCTCGGCATCGACAACCTCTACGAGGCGGTCAACACCCCGCTGATCGGCTACCTCAACAACGCGCTGAAGGCCAAGGAGCTCTTCCACCGCGACCAGCAGTACATCGTCAGCAACGGCGAGGTGCTCATCGTCGACGAGTTCACCGGCCGCGTGCTGGCCGGCCGCCGCTACAACGAGGGCATGCACCAGGCCATCGAGGCCAAGGAGAAGGTGCAGATCAAGGACGAGAACCAGACCCTCGCCACGATCACGCTGCAGAACTACTTCCGGCTCTACGACAAGCTCTCCGGGATGACCGGCACCGCCCAGACCGAGGCGGCCGAGCTCTCCCAGACCTACAAGCTGGGCGTCGTCCCGATCCCGACCAACCGGCCGATGGTCCGTGAGGACCGCTCCGACGTCGTCTACAAGACCGAGAAGGCCAAGTTCGAGGCGGTCATCGACGACATCGCCGACCGGCACGAGAAGGGTCAGCCGGTCCTCGTCGGCACCGCGAGCGTCGAGAAGTCCGAGGTCCTGTCCAAGCTGCTGCTGCGCCGCGGCATCCCGCACGAGGTCCTCAACGCGAAGAACCACGCGCGGGAGGCGGCGATCGTCGCCCAGGCCGGGCGGCTCGGCGCGGTCACCGTGGCCACCAACATGGCCGGCCGTGGCACCGACATCCAGCTCGGCGGCAACCCCGAGTTCATCGCCGACGAGGAGCTGCGCGCCCGCGGCCTGTCGCCGTCGGAGACCCCGGAGGAGTACGAGGCCGCCTGGGACGAGGCGCTCTCCGCGGCCAAGGACCAGGTCAAGGCCGAGCACGAGGAGGTCGCCGAGGCCGGCGGTCTCTACGTGCTGGGCACCGAGCGGCACGAGAGCCGCCGCATCGACAACCAGCTGCGCGGCCGGTCGGGCCGGCAGGGCGACCCGGGGGAGTCGCGGTTCTACCTCTCCCTCGGCGACGACCTCATGCGCCGGTTCAACGGCCCGATGCTCGAGTCGATGATGACCACGCTGCGGGTCCCCGAGGACCAGCCGATCGAGTCGAAGATGGTCTCCCGGGCCATCCGCTCGGCGCAGACGCAGGTCGAGCAGCAGAACTTCGAGGTCCGCAAGGACGTCCTCAAGTACGACGAGGTGCTCAACCGGCAGCGCACGGTCATCTACGACGAGCGCCGCAAGGTGCTCGACGGGGAGGACCTGCACGAGCAGGTGCAGCACATGCTCGACGACGTCGTCCGCGCCTACGTCGACGGCGCCACCGAGACCGGCTACGCCGAGGACTGGGACCTCGAGCAGCTGTGGACCGGCCTCAAGTCGCTCTACCCGGTGGGCCTGGACCGCCAGGAGCTGATCGACCGGGTGGCCGACGGCGAGCAGGCGGCCCTGACCGCCGACGTGCTGCGCACCGAGCTGCTCGAGGACGTGCACCGCGCCTACGCGGAGCGCGAGGCGGCGCTGGGCTCGGAGGTCATGCGCGAGCTCGAGCGGCGGGTGCTGCTCTCCGTGCTCGACCGCAAGTGGCGCGAGCACCTCTACGAGATGGACTACCTGCGGGCCGGCATCCACCTGCGCGCGATGGCCAACCGCGACCCGGTCGTGGAGTACCAGCGCGAGGGCTACGACATGTTCACCGCGATGCTCGACGGCATCAAGGAGGAGTCGGTCGGCTTCCTGTTCAACCTGGAGGTCAAGACCAGGGAGCAGCAGGAGGCCGAGGCCCGGGCCCAGCAGGCCGAGGCCGAGGCCAAGGCGCTGGCCGCCGCGCAGGAGGGCACCGCCCGCGTGCTCGCCCGGCAGCGGGCGGCACAGGAGGCCGCGGCCCGCGCGGCTGCCGCGCCCGCCCCGGCCGCCGACGGCGCCGCTGCGCCCGCTCCTGCTCCTGCTCCTGCCCCCGCTCCGGCCGCTGCCTCCGCCGCCGACGACGGGGCCGCGCCCGTGTCGATGGCCAAGCCGTCCGGCGGGCCGGCGGCCCGCCGCTCGACCGGCGCCCCGGCCGGGCGGCCCACCGCCCGCAAGAGCGGCACCCGGCCCGCGGCCCCGGCGACGCCCGAGGCGGAGGCCCCGGCGCCGTCGGGCACCGGGCCGCAGCTGGCGGTCAAGGGCCTCGACGAGCCGCGCCGGCAGGAGGACCTGAGCTACTCGGCGCCCTCGCTCGACGCCTCGCCGAAGGAGAGCGGCCCGGCCAAGGCGGCCAAGACCGCCACGGTCACCGGGACCAAGGAGCCGGCCCGCAACGCGCCGTGCCCCTGCGGCTCGGGCAAGAAGTACAAGGTCTGCCACGGGGCTGCCGGTCGCTGACCGCTCCCGCGCACACCCCGGCGCCCCGCCGACCTCCGTGGTCGGCGGGGCGCCGTCGTCCCGGGATCAGGTGCGGGATGAGGGTCTTCCCTGATGTGCCGGAGCCGGGGAGCGAGGAGCCTGGCCGCATGCCCGGGACCGTCCTCGCCCCTCCACCCGACCGGGTGGGGACGCGGACCCCCGCGGCCCCGGCGCCGACGCTGCTCGACCGGCTCCGCAGTGACCGCGTGCCGGCGCAGTTCGTCCGGTTCGTGCTGGTCGGCGGCTCGGCGAACGTCGTCTACGCCTGTCTGTTCCTGGCGTTGTCCGGGCTCGGGGACCAGCCGGCCAACCTCGTCGCGGTGGTCGCCTCGACGGCCGTGGCCAACGAGCTGCACCGCCGGCTGACCTTCCGCGCCGGCGACCGGGTCGGCTGGGCGACGGCGCAGTGGGCCGGAGGGGGGATCGCCGTGGCCGGGCTGGCGACCTCCAGCCTCACGCTGGCCGCGCTCGACGCCTGGACGGTCTCCGCCGGTCCGCTGGCGTCGGCGCTCGCGGTCATCGCGGTCAGCGGCGTGGTGGGCCTCGCCCGGTTCGTCGGTCTCCGCTGGGTCCTCGTGGTCCGTCCGGGCGCGGCGGCCCACCCGACGCGGGTGCGGACCTGACCGTCAGCCGATCGACAGGGCGGTGCACCGCCAGCGGCCGTCGATGCCCTCCAGCCGGGCGGCCACCGCGTGCGCGCGGCCGGCCCGCCGCGCCACCGCGCTGACCTCCGCCACGCCGTCGACCGGCTCGCACACGTGCACCGGGCCGAGCAGCAGCGGCGCGGTGCCGGCGGCGCACCAGACCGGTCGCCGTCCCGCGACGAGCGCGGCGTGCACGCCGGGGGAGGCGAGCCGCTGCACCTGGGCCAGCGGCCGGCGGCCGGCCAGCGCCTCGAGCACGGTCGTGAACAGCAGCCGCCCGGTGGCGCGGGGGTCGGGGAGGTCGACCCGTACCGACCAGGCCGGGCCGAAGAGGTCCGGCCTGCGGCGGCGGGGTCCCTCCGGCGCCGGCCGCGGACCGGGCCGGTGCGGCGGACGGGGCGGCGGCGTGGTGGGGTCGACCAGGGCGACGGCCGGTCCGGTCAGCGGCGGGTGCAGCGGCGGGACGAGGCTCAGCCGCAGGGTCCGCAGCGGCGCGGCGGTCGGCGGGACGGGCTGGGTGGACGCGGTCACGGGGGCTCCCGGGGTCGGGTCGGGGTGGGGGCGACGGGGGCCGGGGGAGCGGCCGGACGGGTTCGGCGGGGTGCGGCCCTCACGGCGGCGGGCGCAGCACCTGACCGGGCAGCAGCAGGTCGGGATCGGGGCCGATGACGGCCGCGTTCGCCGCCCACCAGCGGCCGACGGCGGCGGCGGTCGCGGAGTCGGGGGGCTCGACGCCGGTGCGGGCGCGCAGGTCGGCGGCGGCGATGGTCCACAGGCACTCGCCGCGCAGCACGACGTGCTCGCCGGGGGCAGGCATCGGCCAGTCGGGCACCGCGGGGGCGGGGACGGGCGCCGCGGGGGCGGGGACGGGCGCCGCGGGGGCGGGGACGGGCGCCGGCCAGTCGGGGATGGGCGCCGGCCAGTCGGGGACGGCCAGCGGGGCCGGCGCGCCGGTGGTCGCGACGACGACGGGCTCCGCGGTCGCGCACCCGGTCAGCACCGGCGCCGTGACCAGGCCGACGCCGAGGGCGAGCGCGGCGGCCCGCCGGCCGGACGCCGGGACCACCCGCCGCAGGAGGACGCCGGCGGCGGCTCCGGCCAGGCCGGGCAGCGCCGACAGCGCGGTGAGCACCAGCCCCAGCGCGCCCCAGGCCCAGACGGCCCAGGCGGCGGCCGCGACCGCGTCGAGCAGCAACGCCTCGGGGCCGGCGGTGTCGACGAGGGCCTGCAGGTCGCCGCCGCTGCGCAGGAGAGCGGCGAGGTCCGGGGTGAGCGCACGCAGCCCGGCGGCCAACGCGGCCATGACCGCCGTCGTGATGACGAGTCGACGTGCCGACACGAGCCCTCCTTGCGTTGACGTCGGCGTACTGAAGCAAGCAAATGCGATCAAACGCAAGAGTCCTTGTGGATCTAGGCTCGGCGACGTGCGCTGGCAGCAGCTGTTCGCCGACCTGCAGGCGGAGTTCGAGGCGGCCGCGGTGGCCGAGGAACGGGCCGAGCTCCCGTCCCGGTCCCGCGCGGAGGTCGGGGCGCTGCGGCTGGCGGACCGGCTCGGCGGGGCCGTGGGCGGACACGTGTCGCTGCGCTGCCGCGGCGCCGGGGAGGTGGCCGGCCTGCTCACCGGGCTGGGGCCGGACTGGGCGCTGCTCGACGACGGTTCCGGGCGCGAGGTGCTGGTGGCACTGCCGGCCGTCGTCGCGGTGTCCGGGCTGGTGCGGACCACGGCCGCCGCCGCGCCGCCGTCGGCCGTCCGGGCCGCGATGGACCTGCGCCGGGCGCTGCGCGGGCTGGCGCGCGACCGCAGCACCGTGGCCGTCGTCCTCGACGACGGCGGGGTGCTGACCGGGACGGTGGACCGGGTGGGGGCCGACTTCGTGGAGCTCGCCGAGCACGCGGCCGACGACTTCCGCCGGGCCGGCGCGGTGCGCGGCGTGCGGGCGGTGGTGCTCTCGGCGGTCGCCGTGGTGCGGACGCTCGCACCCGGCGCCGCCTGACCTCAGCGGGTGCGGCGCCGTCCCCGGGCGGGCGCCTCGCCGGCCGGGACCTCGTCCCCGGTGGCCTCCGCGCCGTCGGCCGCGACCTCGTCGGCGGGGGGCACCGCGCCGGCGCGGGCCTCGGCGTACTTCTGCTGGATGAAGCGCTCCAGCTCGTCGACCTCGACCCGCCACTGGCCGCGGCCGCCGATCTGGATGGCGATCAGCTCCCGCCGCCGCACGAGGGCGTAGGCCTGCGACCACGAGACGTTGAGCGTCTCGGCGACGTCGTCGAGGGTCAGGAAGCGCGGTGTGGGCATGGGGCTCTCCGTCCGGTCCCCGCCAGTCTGTCAGGAACGCACTCACCCGCACGCTTCCCGTCCACACCCGAACGTGTGGACAACCGGTGCACGCATCCGCATCCGTACCGCATCATCTGCGTCCGACCGAGCCTCGCCGTGCCGGTCGGGACGGACGCCCGCCGGTCGGCGGGCCGCCGGGGGATGCCCGGCCAGCGGAGGGAGGAGCGCCCGGTGAGCGCTGCGACGCGCACGGTGCCGGCGGGCCCCGCCGCGGAGACGCCGGCCGGGCCGGTGCCGCGCCGCGTGCGCCCGCCCCGCTGGCTGGACCTGCGCCTGGTGCTCGGCGTGCTGCTCGTCCTGGGCTCGGTGCTGCTGGGAGCCCGCGTGCTCACCGCCGCCGACGCCACCGTGCCCGTGTGGTCGGTGACCGCCGACCTCGCCGCCGGCACCGTGCTCGGCCCCGAGGACCTGGCCGCCGTCGACGTCCGGCTCGGCGACGCCGCCGGCGCCTACCTGTCCACCGGCACCGACCCCGCGGGCCGGACCCTCGCCCGGGCGGTCCGGACCGGCGAGCTGCTGCCCCGGACCGTGCTGGAGGAGCCGGAGGACCTCGTGCAGGTCGCGCTGCCGGTGCAGGCCGGCTACGTGCCGCCGGGCCTGGTCCGCGGCTCGGTCGTCGACGTCTACGGCGTCACCGACCCGGCGGGCACCGCGACGGGGGAGGGCGTCGTGCTCGTGGTCGGCTCGGCACCGGTGCAGGCGGTCAGCGGCCGGGCGGAGGGCGTCCTCTCGACGACGACCACGACCGTGCAGGTGGTGGTCGGCGTGGCCGCCGACGAGGCGCCCGACGTGCTGGCCGCGATCGGCGGCCGGCCGCTGGTGGTCGTGGTGCACGGGTCCGTCGACGACACCCGTGCGCCCGCGGTCCCCCGGTCCCCGGCCGCCACCTCGTCGTCGGCCGCCACCTCGTCGTCGGCCGCCACCTCGTCGTCGGTGCCGACCTCCTCGTCGCCGCCTGCGACCCCGACGCCGGGCCCGAGTCCGGCTCCCGTGCCCGTCCCGCCGGTGCAGCCCGCGCCCGCGCCGGTGGCGCCCGTGGCCCCGCCGGTGGCCGTCGACCCCGCGGCCGGTGCCCCCGCCGCGCCCGCCGCCTGATGGCGCTGCAGGTCGTCACCGCGGTCACCGGCGCGCCGTGGGAGGCGGCGCTGGTCGGTGCGCTCGACCGCGCCGACCACGGCGTCACCGTCGTGCGGCGCTGCGTCGACGCCTCGGACCTGCTGGCCACCGCGGCCACCGGCACCGCCCAGGCCGCCCTGCTGTCGGCCGACCTGCACCGGCTCGACGGCGACGCGGTCGCCCGGCTGGCCGCCGCGGGGGTGGCCGTCGTCGGGCTGGCCGATCCCGGGGACGAGCGCGCCGGCGACCGGCTGCGCGCCCTCGGCGTGGGGACGGTGCTGCCGGCCGACGCCCCGGCCGAGGACGTCGTGCGCGCGCTGCGGGACGCCGTCGCGGGCGGGCCGGCGGCCGGGCGCGACGTCGCCGACCCGCGCGCGGCGCTGCCCGCCCCGGCGCTGTCCGGGCCGGAGCCGGAGGAGCAGCGGCCCCCGCGCGGCCGGGTCGTGGCGGTGTGGGGCCCGACCGGCGCGCCCGGCCGGACCACCGTCGCGGTCGGTGTCGCCGACGAGACCGCCCGCCTCGGCGTCCCCACGCTGCTGGTCGACGCCGACGTCTACGGCGGCGTGGTCGCCCAGGTGCTCGGGCTGCTCGACGAGTCGCCGGGGCTGGCCGGGGCGGCGCGGCAGGCGGCGGCCGGCACGCTCGACGGCGCCGCGCTCACCCGGCTGGCCTGGTCGGTCCGCCCGCACCTGGCCGTGCTGACCGGGCTGGCGCGCGCCGACCGCTGGCCCGAGCTGCGGCCCGCCGCGGTCGCCGCGGTGCTCACGGAGGCGCGGCGGGCGGCCGACCTCGTCGTCGTGGACTGCGCGTTCAACCTCGAGGAGGACGAGGAGCTGTCCTTCGACACCGCCGCGCCCCGGCGCAACGGCGCCACGGTGACCGTGCTCGAGTCCGCCGACGACGTCCTCTGCGTCAGCGGCGCCGACCCGGTGGCGCTGCAGCGCACCGTCCGCGCCCTCGGCCAGCTGCGCGACCTGCTGCCGGAGGTGGAGCCGGCGGTCGTGGTCAACCAGGTGCGCCGCGGGCCGGTCCCCGGGGACCCGCGCGAGGAGATCGCGGGCGCCCTCGAGCGCTTCTCCGGCCGCGGGGTCCGCGCGTTCCTGCCGGCCGACCGCCGCGCCACCGACGCCGCCCTCGCCTCCGGCCGGACGCTCGCCGAGGTGGCCCCCGGCTCCCCGCTGCGCGCCGCCCTGCGGTCGCTCGCCGCCGGGCTCGCACGGGTGCCCGAGCCCTCCGCGGGCCGGCGCGGCCGCCTCCGCCGGAGGGCCGGGTGACGCCGCCGTCCCGGCCCGGCGCCTCCCCGTCCTGCAGGTGTGCCGGCCTCCGCCCGCGACGTACGGTGGGCTCCCGATCCGGAGGAGGACGATGGCCGAGCGGCTGAGCACCCTGGACGCGTCGTTCCTCTACCTGGAGGACGACGGGGTGCCGATCCACGTCGCCGGAGTCCTGGTCCTGGAGCCGGTCGAGGGCGGTCTCGACACCCTCGCCGAGCTGGTCGAGGCGCGGCTGCCGCTGGTGCCGCGCTACCGGCAGCGGATCGTGCCGGTGCCGGGCCACCTGGCCAACCCGGTGTGGGCCGACGACCCCGACTTCGACGTCGCCTACCACGTCCGGCGGTCGGCGGTGCCGCGCCCGGGCACCGAGGCGCAGCTGCTCGACCTGGTCTCCCGGGTGACCTCGCGCCCGCTGGACCGCGGCCGGCCGCTGTGGGAGGTCTACCTGGTCGAGGGCCTGTCCGGCGGCCGGGTCGCGGTGGTCACCAAGACCCACCCCGCGCTGGTCGACGGCCTGGGCGCCGTGGACATCGCGCAGGTCCTGCTCGACCCCTCGCCGGACGCGCCGGTCCCGTCGGCCGACGACTGGGCGCCGCGGCGGGTGCCCGGCCCGGTCGAGCTGGTCCGCGACGCGCTCGGGGACTACGTGCAGCGCCCGACGGCGGTGCTCGAGACCGCACGGTCGGCGGTCGGTGACCTGCGCTCCACCGCGGCGCGGGTGCGGGGCGTGGCCGGAGGGCTGGTGCGGGCGGCCCGCTCGGCGGTCGTCCCGGCACCGCACGGCCCGCTCGCCCGCACGCTGGGCAACCAGCGGCGGGTCGCCGTCGCGCGCGCCGACCTCGAGGACCTCAAGGTAATCCGCAAGGCGCACGGCGGCACGATCAACGACGTCCTGCTGACCGTGCTCAGCGGCGCCCTGCGCGACTGGCTGCTGTCCCGCGGCGAGCCGGTGCTCGGCTCGACCGCCGTCCGCGCGCTGGTGCCGGTGTCGGTGCAGGGCGAGGAGCAGGACGCGCCGGGCAGCAGCGTGGCGGCCTACCTGGTCGACCTGCCGGTCGGGGAGCCCAACCCGTGGGTGCGGCTGGCCCGCCTCAGCTACGCGATGCGCGGGGTGACCGGCTCGGGCCGCTCGGTCCGCGCCGACACGCTCGTCGCGCTGACCGGTTTCGCCCCGCCGACGCTGCACGCGCTCGGTGCGCGCGCGGCCCGGGGGCTGTCGCGGCGGATGTTCAACCTCGTCGTCACCAACGTCCCGGGCCCGCAGGTGCCGCTGTACGCCGCCGGCAGCCGGATGCTCGAGGTGTTCCCCGTGGTCCCGCTCGTCGGCGGGCAGGGCCTGGCGGTCGGCATGACCAGCTACGACGGGCACGTCTACGTCGGGCTCAACGCCGACCGGGACGGCGTCGGGGACGTGGACGTGCTGGCCGACCTCGTCGAGCAGGAGGTCGGGGCGCTCGCCGACTCCGTGCGCTGACCCGGCGGCGGACCCGCGCCGGGGGTGCGGGATACGGTCGCCTTCCCCGACAGGAGAGGAGCGGCCGGGTGCGGATCTACCTGCCGGCGACCACGAGCGTCCTCCGCACGCTCGTGGACGAGGGCCGGCTGAGCGGGCCGCACACCGGCTTCGCGGTCACCCCGCGGCTGCGCGACCACTACGCGCTCAGCGACGCCGCGGCCGACGTCGAGGAGCTGGAGTACGCGGCGCTGCTCGCCGCCGCCCGGGCCAGCCTGCGGCTGGTCGACGTCGACCCCACGGCCGCCCGCCGCCGCGTGGTGCTCGCCGCCGACGTCCCCGACGGCGCGGTCACCGAGATCGACGACCCGGACACCGACCCCGGCGCCGTGCGGGTCACCGCCGACGTCGCGCTCGCCGACGTGGCCAGCGCGCACGTCGACGGCGCCGAGGCCGAGGAGGACGTGCGCGCCGCGGTCGCCGTGGTGCTCGAGGCCGACCTCGGCAGCGAGGAGGCGCAGTTCGTCGTCGACCAGGCCGAGGGGCACGAGCTGGCCTGGTACGCCACGCAGGAGATCGGCCCGGCGCTCGACCTGCTCTGACCGGCCGGTCACCGGCCCGCCCGCCGCGCGCGGGCGACCTGGACCCGCTGCGGGGTCCCGGCGGTGACCAGCCAGCCCGACCCCGGCCGGACCGGCACCGGCGTCCGGGGCAGGCGGGTGCCCAGCAGGTCCGCGTCGCCGGGGCCCGGGCACAGCAGCAGGCCGCTGCGGCCGCGGCGCAGCTCGGCGACCGGGCCGCGGAAGGCGGGGGAGAGCTCCCCGGCCGTCCCGGCGGCGAGCACGAGCACCTCGCCGTCGGTGCGGTCGCCGTCGGTGCGGTCGCCGCCGGTGAGGGCGGTGCCCACGGGTGAGTCGGCGAGCGTCCCGGCGTCGTCCAGCAGCACCGCGCCCGGGCGCCCGCCCAGGCCCGCGCACCACGCCCGCCAGCCCGCGACGTCGTCGGCGGGGAGCACCGGCAGCCCGTCCGGCGCGGACCGGCCGCCCCGGGCCACCCGCACGACGGGGACGCCGACCGCCGTCAGCGTCGTTCCCAGCGCCGCCAGGGTGCTGGTGCGGCCGCTGCCGGGCGGGCCGACGACGAGCAGCCCGCCGGTGCGCAGCAGGTCGACGGTGAGCAGCTCGCCCTCGTCGCCGCCGGGACCCAGCGGCACGCGGCGGAGCAGGTCGGTGCCCTCCCCGGGAGGCGGCTGCACCGGCGGCGGGTCCGGCGGCAGCTCGGGGACGACCAGCGGCCCGGCGCCCGGTGGGGCGGCCGGCGCGGTGCGGCACAGCGGCCGGGGCAGCGCGAGCTGGCACTCGAGCGCCTCCTCGCCCAGCAGCGCCCGGCCCGGCGGGCGCGCGCCGGGGACCGCGCGGACCGGCACGCCGGCCACGGCGTAGTCGGCGCGGTCGGGCAGGGGGAGGACCAGGCGGGTCCCCGCGGCCGCGGCCAGCCGGCCCCCGGGCACGGCGCGGTCGGCGGTCAGGACGCAGGTCAGCGCGGCGGCGCCGCCGTCGCGGACCAGCCGGAGGAACTCGGCCGCGCCCTGCCCCGGGACCGCCTCGTCCAGCTGCGCCAGCAGTGCGTCCACCCCGTCGACCAGGAGCAGGACCGCCGGGGAGTCCGCACCTCCTCCGGCCCGCCGCCCGGCGACCTCCGCGGCCAGCCGGGACACCAGCCGGACGGTGCGCAGCGCGTCGCCGCCGCCGACCACCGTCCCGCTGTGCGGCAGGCCGGCGGCCTCGGCGGCCAGCGCGCCACCGGCGTGGTCGAGGACGTGCACGTGCAGGCGGCCGGGGGACAGCCGCTCCACGGCCTCGGCGAGCACCGTGCGGAGCAGGGTGGTGCGGCCGCTGCGTGGACCGCCCACGGCCAGCCAGCCGCCGCCGCGGTCGAGGTCGAGCAGCAGCGGCTCCCGCGCCTGCCGGTCGGGGCGGTCGACGAGCCCCACCACCAGCCGCGTCGGAGGGCCGCCCGCGACGGGGAGGTCGGTCGTCCTCAGCTCCTCCGGGAGCGCCGGCTGCCAGGGCCGGTGCGGCCGCCGCGCGCCCGACGCCGCGGCGTGGCCGGTGGTCGCTGCGGTGACCCGGGCGAGGTCGGTCGGGCCGGCGGGCCTCCCGGGCGCGGTCCCCGCCGGGGGTGCCGGCCAGGACCAGCGGGTCACCGTCGGGCCGGCAGCCGCCGCGGGGCCGAGCGACACCCGTGCCGCCTGGAACGGGACCGGGCGGCCGCTGCCGGTGCGCAGGTACCCGCGGCCGGGACGGTCGGCCGGCACCGTCGCGGCGACCCCGCTGCCGAGCACGTCGCGCGAGTCGGCCTCGTCGGTGGTGCGCAGGCACAGCCGCAGCGAGCAGTTGGCCCGGATCTCGGGGGACACCACGCCGCCGGGGCGCTGGGTCGCGAGCACCAGGTGCACGCCGAGGGAGCGGCCCCGCTGGGCGATGCCGACCAGGCCGGCGACGAACTCCGGCAGCTCCTCGGCCAGGCCCGCGAACTCGTCGACGACGATCACCAGCCGCGCCAGCTCCACCTCCGGCGGGAGCGCCGCGAGGTCGGGGACCCGCGCCGCGGCCAGCAGCGCCTCGCGGCGGGAGAGCTCCGCGGTCAGCGACCGCAACGCCCGGGCGGTGGCCGCGCCGTCCAGGTCGGTCACCAGGCCGACGGTGTGCGGCAGCGCGACGGCCTCGGCGAAGGCGGCGCCGCCCTTGTAGTCGACCAGCAGGAACGAGCACCGGTCGGGCGGGTGCGCCAGCGCGAGCCCGGCGACCAGCGTTTGCAGCAGCTCGGACTTCCCCGATCCGGTCGTCCCCGCCACCAGGGCGTGCGGCCCGTCCCGCACCAGGTCGACCTCGGCTGCGCCGTCCGCGGTCACGCCCAGCCGGGCGGTGAGCGACGACCGCGTGGCCGACCACGCGACCGGCACCTCCCCGGCGGGCAGGTCCCGGCCGTCCGCGAGCAGGTCGAGCAGGCGCACGGTGCGCGGCAGCCCCGCGCCCTGCCGGGCGGGCGCCAGGGGAGCCAGGGCGCGGGCGAGCCGTGCCGCGGCGGCGAGGGGCAGGCGGTCGACGACGACCTCGGCGGAAAGGGCACCGTCGCCGAGGCCGAGCCGCCCGGTGTCGCCGGTCTCGCCCCCGACCTCGAGGACGGCCGGGACGCAGCCGCCGAGGTCCTCGCCGCGGCGGGCGAGTGCCAGCAGCACCGCGCCCCGCTCGCGGCACCGGCGCAGGAGCTCCGCGAGCGCCGGGTCGACCGGCCGGTCGACGACGAGGACCGGCGTCCCCTCGGCGTCCCCGCACCCGTCGGCCAGGCCGGTCAGCCACGAGGGCAGCGCCGGGTCGGCTCCGGGCCCCGGGAGGTGGACCGAGACCGCGCCCGCCGGCAGGTGCGGCAGCCACCGCGCCCAGGACCAGTCGGCCGCACGCCCGGCGGAGGCGAGGACCGCGACGTCGACGTCGCCGGGTGCGGACAGGGCGACCAGCTGCGCCAGCAGCCCCCGCACCACCCCCAGCGCCGGCTCCCGCGGGCCGGTCACGGCCAGGCCCCCGGTCCGGCGCAGGTCGACGGTCACCGGCAGGTCGGCCGCCGCCTCGGGCAGCCGCCGGCCCGCCTCGACGCGGACCACCCGCGTGGGGCCCGCGCCGGTCCCCACCCGCACGGTCAGCGCCGCCGCGTCCCCGGGGCGGCGGGACCACAGCAGGGTGGTCCGCCGGCGCGCCGCGGCGGTCAGCGCCGCCAGGTCGGGAGCGGCCGCCCACGCCGCCCGGACGTCGGCCCGGACCGCCTCGGCCAGCCGGGCGCGGGTCTCCCGCACCTCCCCGGCGTGCGCCGCGGCCGCCCGCCGGCCGGTGCGCGACCCGCTCCACCGGTCCGACGCCCAGCTGCCCACCGCCACCAGCGGGCCGAGCAGCGCGAAGAACAGGAAGGTCGGTGCCGACAGCACCAGCGCGAGCGCGACCCCGGCGACCGCCGGCAGCACGACGGCCACCCAGCCCAACCGGCGCCGCGGTGCGGCAGCGGGCGGGTCCGGCCACGCCACCTCCACCTCCGGGCGGTGCGCGGGCGGCGGGACGCCCGGGCGGACGAGCCGGCGGCCGCCCGGCTCGGGCCGCAGCGCCGCGCGCCCGTCCCGTGGTCCGGTGACGGTCACCGAGCTCGCGCCCAGCCGCAGCACCGCCCCGGGGCGCCACGGGTGCGCCGCGCCGTCGAGGTCGGCGTCGTCGAGCCGGCTGCCGTTGGTCGAGCCGAGGTCGGTCACGGTGATGCCGCCGGCGCCGACGTCCAGCGCGACGTGCCGGCGGGAGACCCCGGGATCGGGGAGGGACAGCGTGGCGCCGGCGCCGCGGCCGAGCACGTGCCGGCCGGTGGCCAGCGGGACGGCGGTGCCCGCGGCGGGCCCGCCGACCACGTGCAGCTCCAGCGGGCTGGCGGCCGGCTCGCCGGACGGGGGGACCGGGCGGCCCAGGCCCAGGACCGCGCCGTGGACCAGGCGGTCGTCGCTGAGGAGGAGCTCCCCGGGCAGCCGGGTGCTGCCGGACCACAGCCCCGCCGCCGCGGTGCCGAGGGCGGCGGCCAGCGGGACCAGCACGGTGTCGAGCCGGGCGTCGTCGGAGGCGCGGACCTCGACGTCGACGGCGCCGTCGGGGCCGACCACCGTCCAGCAGCGGGCCTCGGCGCCGGCGGGGAGGGGAGCGGACACGGGCGCGACGCTCCCGGCCGCGGGCCGGCCGCGGTGCCCGCCGGCCGGGGTTGTGGACGGGGCCGGGGCTGTGGACGGCGTCGGCGCCTCCGGGACGGGTGCGGCCTAGCGTCCGCAGCCACCCGGGAGGGACCCGGGACGGACAGGAGGAGCCATGAGGGTCGACATCGGGACGCTGCAGTCGATGGCCGGGCGGTGCCAGGCGGAGGCGGCCGAGACCGCCGCGCGGCACGCGACGCTGTCGAGCACGGTCACGAGCTCGGTGCTCGACGGCTGGACCGACAGCCAGGCCGCGGTGCAGTTCAGCGCGCTCTACGAGCAGTGGCGGGTCTCGGCCCAGGGGGTGAGCGACGCGCTCACCGGCATGGGCGGGCTGCTCACCGCGGTCGCCGCGTCCTACCAGCAGCACGAGGCGGACGTGGCCGCCCGCATCGGTGCGCTGATCTGACGCCGGGTCAGCCGGGTGGTGCCGCGGCGGACAGCGTGGCGGCCCGCCCGGGCTGCAGGCGCCGGCGCACCGCGGCGACGGCCTCGGGTGCCCGCTCCCACGGCAGGATCGACAGGATCGCCACGCAGTGCGGCAGGAAGATGATCCGCAGCCCGCCGAACACCATGAGGTGGAAGCCCAGCAGGAACACGACGAGGGTGACGCGGGCCCGGTCGGACCGGACGAGCAGCATCAGCGGCGCGGCGAACTCGAAGACGAGCATCACCCACTGCACGGTCACCAGCAGGCCGGGGACGTCGAGCGTCCAGTCCGACAGGGCGGTGCCCCGGCGGATCACCGCGCGGGTGATGGTCGAGCCGGTCGCCCAGTCCCAGCCGCCGAAGCGCATCTTCGCCCAGGCCGCGAGGAAGTAGGTGAGCATCACCGTCACCATCACGGCGGCCATCGCCCATCCGGCGGCCTCGGACCGGCGGCGGTCGCGCCAGCGGACCCGGCCGATGGTGGGCAGCACGGCGAGCGCGACGAGGTAGGCGATGCGGTCGTGGTCGACCTTGCCGTAGCTCATCGCGATGACCATCCACTCGAGGTACAGCACGAACACGGCCGTGCCGAGCAGACGGGGGGCGCGGCCGGTGGCCGCGGCGAGAGCGGTGAGGACCAGCGCCCACTGCACGACGTGGACGACGGTCGACGTCGGCGTGGGCAGGTGCAGCACGCGGGCGATCTCGAGGGGCTGGTACCAGACGGTCGGCACCTCGGCGTGCGCGCGCACCCAGGCGGTGGTGAGGAAGACGTCGACCGGCACGAACAGGTAGGCGATGGTGCGGAACACCGCGATGCGGGCCAGCGGGACCGGGCGGGTCCAGAAGCCGCGCAGGCCGCGGACCGCGGAGACGAGGGAGGTGACCGGTGAGGAGCTCACGCGCCGGCCCCCAGGTCCTGCTCGACGAGGACGCGGTCGGTCCACGCGCCGGTCGGCTGCCCGTCGGCGAGCTCGAAGTGACGCTGCACCACCTGCACCTCGACGAGGTCGGGGGCGTCCGGGTGCCGGCGCCCGTAGGTCTCGGCCAGCGTCACCAGCAGCGCGGGGTCGTCGACCAGCCGCGGGAGCTGCCCCTCGAACTCGGCCCGGCGCAGCCCCACCTCGCCGCCGGACAGGCGCACTTCCTCGCCCTCGCCGGTCAGGCCGACCACGCGGGTGGAGACCACCGGCGCGTTCACCTCGGCGCGGGTCGAGTACATCTTGAACGGGCCGAACGGGAACGAGGCGTCGGTGCCCCAGACCGTCCCGGCGAGCAGCAGCGCGAGGACGGCCAGGGAGGCAGCGAGGCGGACGCGGCGCCCGCCGGTGGAGAGCCTGACGACGTCCGCCTCCGCGGGGTCGCCGGCGCGGGACGGCTGGACCACCCGGGCATCGTAGGATCGGCGCCCGTCCAGATGGGTCACCGACGCCGCGTGGTGGGCAACTGGCCTGCCCGGCCCGGGACGGCCCCTGCGCCCGCGCACGACGTCGGCACCGTCCACCGCACGACGACGTCGGAGGAGCGCACATGCAGTTCGGTCGGTACTACGAGGAGTTCGAGGTCGGGGCGGTCTACAAGCACTGGCCCGGGAAGACCGTCACCGAGTACGACGACCACCTGTTCTGCCTCATCACGATGAACCACCACCCGCTGCACCTGGACACCCACTACGCGGCGGAGACCACGGACTTCGGCAAGAACGTCGTCGTCGGCAACTACGTCTACTCGCTGCTGCTCGGCATGAGCGTGCCCGACGTGTCGGGCAAGGCCATCGCCAACCTGGAGATCGAGTCGCTGCGGCACGTGGCGCCGACCTTCCACGGCGACACCGTCTACGGCGAGACCACCGTCCTGGACAAGACGGAGTCGAAGTCGAAGGACGACCGCGGCGTCGTGTACGTCGAGACGATCGGCTACAAGCAGGACGGCACCGTCGTCTGCGTCTTCCGGCGCAAGGTCATGGTGCCCAAGCGCTCCTACGGCGAGGCCCGCGGCGGCGAGCAGCCCGGCCGCCCGGAGCCGAAGCCGCGCTCCTGAGGGGCGGGTGCGCTGCCGGACCGGTCAGGACGGCAGCGCACCCCAGCCGCGCAGCGTCGCGACCAGTCCCGGCGTGCAGGCCAGCCGGCCGAGGTCGGCGGCGCCGGCCCAGGTGACCGCGTCGGCGTCGTCGCCCGGGACCGGCGTCGCGGCCAGGGCCTCGAGGGTGCAGGCGAAGTCCACGACGTCGTAGACGACGCCGTCGCCGGGGACGGTCACCCGGCCGACCTCCGCGCCGACCCGGACCGCCAGCCCGGTCTCCTCGCGCACCTCGCGGGCGACCGCCGCGGGCAGCGTCTCACCCGGCTCCACCCGCCCGCCGGGCACCGACCACAGCCCCCGACCGGGGGCGTTGCGCCGGCGGACCAGCAGCAGCCGGCCCTCCCCGTCGAGGACCACGGCGCCGACGCAGGCCTGCACCGGCAGCCGGTCGCCGGGGGAGTCGGGAGCCACGACGGCAGGCTACGGCCGGGCCCGCGGCGGGACGGCCCGGCCGGGCGGCACGGCGCCGTCCGCCAGCGCTTGACGTCAGCCCCGAGTGACAGGACGGTGTCTTGCGATGAGCGCCTCCCCGGTCTGTCCCCGCTGTGGCGAACCACTGGTGGTGCGCCCCGGGGACTCGGCGGTGGCCTGGTGCCACGTGCACGGCGCGGTCACCCCGCTGCACCACACCACGCTCATCGCCCACGACGCGATCGCGGCGGTGACCGCCGACGCCCGGGTGCCGGCGTGGGTGCCCGACCCGGTGCCGCCGGGCTGGTCGGTGACCGGCCTGGCCTGGGGCGGGGAACCCGGGGCGCGGGCGATCGTCGTCGGCTGCGCCGGCCCGGCGCCGCTGGGCGGGTCGGCGGAGCTGGTGCTGGTCGCCGAGGAGCCGGGCATGGGCGTGGGCTGCGGCTACGCCGGCCTGCCGGGCCTGGACCCCGGCGACGTCATCACCGGCCCCTCGTCGGCGTCGGTGGAGGCCGCCGGCCAGCACGCGCCGCTGTGGGCGGTGCCCACCTCCGACGACCGGGCCGCCTTCGTCGGCGAGGCGTTCGGCGTGTGGCTGTGGTTGGTGATGTGGCCGATGTCGGCGGCCTGGCTGCTGGCGGAGGAGATGCGCCTGCTCGACCTCCGCGAACGGCTCTACCCGGACCTCCCGCTCGGCCCGCCGAGCGAGCACCTGCTGCCGGGGGACTGACCCGTCCGTCCGCCGCCCGGCGTGTCCCGGCGGAGGGCACTGGGGCCTGTGTTACCCATGGGGCCGGCCCTCGGGGCCGACCCGCGCGGGCACGTCGTCCGCCGGTCCGAGCGGATCCCCCGGGGGTGGCGGTGAACCTGAAGAAGGTGCTCGTCTGGCTGGCGGTGGCCTTCGTCGTGTTCTACGTCATCCAGCGCCCCGAGGCCTCGGCCGACGTGGTGCGCGGCGCCGGGGAGGCGCTCGGCAGCGCCGCGTCGTCGATCGCGGCCTTCGTCGGCTCGCTCGTCTGACCCTGCCGTGAGCGGCCCGGCCGGCGGCCGCCCGCCGCGGTGGGCCAAGGACGCCGCCAAGTACCTGCTCCCCGGTGAGCAGGCGGTCGTGGCGACCCGCCGGCACTGGGCGGTGCTGCTCTGGCCGGGCGCGAAGGCGGTCGCCGTCCTGCTCGCCGGGCTGTGGGTGCTCACCCTCGACCCCGGCAACCGGGTCAGCGCGAGCGTCGGGCTGCTCGTCGTCCTCGGCGCCCTCGGCTGGTTCGCGCTGCGGGCCGGCGAGTGGTGGATGCGGCACTTCATCGTCACCCGCCGCCGCGTGCTGCTGACCTCGGGGATCGTCGCCCGCACGGTCAGCCTGCTGCCGCTGCGCCGGATCACCGACCTGACCTGGAAGGAGACCGTCCCCGGCCAGCTGCTCGGCTACGGCACCTTCCGGTTCGAGTCGGCCGGCTCGCAGCAGGCGCTGTCGCAGATCACCCACCTGCCGCGCGCGGACCTGCTCTACCGCGAGGTGAGCGAGCTGCTGTTCGGCAGTGACGGGGGCGGCGCCGCGGCCGGCGACGACGAGGGCAACCCGGACGACAACGGGCGCCCCGCCGCGGCGCCGCCCCGGCACGACACCCAGCCGATCCCGCGCCTGCCGGGGGCCTGAGCAGCGCGCGCCCGCCTGGGGGAGGCTGGACGCCGATGCGCATCGACCTGCACACCCACTCGTCGGTCTCCGACGGCACCGACACCCCGGCCCGGCTCCTGGCCGCTGCCCGCGCCGCCGGCCTCGACGTCGTCGCGCTCACCGACCACGACACGACCGACGGGTGGGCGGCGGCCGCCGCGGCCCGCCCGGAGGGGCTGACCGTCGTCCCGGGCCTGGAGCTGTCCGCGCGGTGGTTCCCCGCCGAGGGGCGGCCGGTCAGCGTGCACCTGCTGGCCTACCTGTTCGACCCGGACCACCCGGAGCTGGCCGGCGAGCTGCGGCGGCTGCGCGAGGAGCGGCTGACCCGCGGCCAGCGGATGGTCGCCGCGCTCGCCGCGGCCGGCTACCCGGTGGAGTGGCAGCGGGTCCTGGACTCCAGCGGCGGCGCGGTGGTGGGCCGCCCGCACGTGGCCCGGGCGCTGGTCGAGGCGGGCGTCGTCGCGTCGGTCGAGCAGGCCTTCACCACGCTGCTGCACCAGGGCGGCCCGTACCACGTGACCAAGGCCGACACCGACGTGCTCGAGGGCATCCGGCTGGTCCGGGCGGCCGGCGGCGTGCCGGTGTTCGCCCACGGCCTGGCGACCCGGCGCGGCCGGGTGGTCGACGACGCCGCGATCGCCGCGATGGCCGACGCCGGGCTGGTCGGCCTGGAGGTCGACCACCCCGACCACGACCCGGCCCAGCGCGAGCACCTGCGCGGCCTGGCCGCCGACCTCGGGCTGCTGGTGACCGGGTCCAGCGACCACCACGGCGCGAACAAGGCGACGCCGCTCGGCGCGTGCACCACCGACCCGGAGCAGTACGAGGCGCTGGTGGCCGCGTCCACCGGCAGCGTGCCCCTGGCCGACAGGGGCGCCGTCGCCGGTTAGCGTGGCCGGGTGAGGCAGTCCGACGGCGCACAGCTCGAGATGCCCGGCATGCCGCGCCGGCTGTTCCCCGCGACGCCGAGCAAGCTGGCCACCTTCGCCGACTGCCCGCGCCGCTACCGCTTCGCCTACGTCGACCGGCCGACGCCGCCCAAGGGCCCGCCGTGGGCGCACAACACGGTCGGCTCCGCCGTCCACGCCGCGCTGCGCTCGTGGTGGGACCTGCCGCGGGCACGCCGCACCGCCGTCGCCGCCCGGCAGCTGCTCTACGGCGTCTGGTCGGCCAACGGCTTCCGCGACGACGAGCAGGCCGCCCGCTGGCGCGCCACCGCGGCCGGCTGGGTCACCGGCTACGTCGAGGCGCTGGACCCCGCCGAGGAGCCGGTCGGGCTGGAGCGGCAGGTCTCGTGCACCACCGAGCGGCTGGCGCTGACCGGGCGGGTCGACCGCATCGACCAGCGCGGCGACGAGCTGGTCGTCGTCGACTACAAGACCGGCCGGGTGCCCAGCACCGACGACGAGGCGCGCGGGTCGGCCGCGCTGGCGGCCTACGTGCTCGGCGTGCGGCGCACGCTGCGCCGGCCGTGCAGCCGGGTCGAGCTGCACCACCTGCCCACCGGGACGGTCGCCTCCTTCGAGCACACCGAGCGGTCGCTGGCCAATTTCGTGCGCCGGGCCGAGGACGTCGCGGAGGACATCGCCGTCGCCACCCGGCGGGTGGAGGACGGCGTGCCGCCGGACGAGGCGTTCCCCGCCGTCCCCGGCCGGCAGTGCGGCTGGTGCGACTTCCGGCCCAGCTGCCCGGTGGGGCAGGCGGCGACGCCGCCGCGGGAGACCTGGAGCTTCCTGCCCGCCGACGGGGACCCGGCGGGGGCCTAGGACCGGGGGCCCGGGACCGGAGGTCGGGGACCGGAGGTCGGGGAGTGGAGGTCGGGGAGTGGAGGTCGGGGAGTGGAGGTCGGGGAGTGGAGGTCGGGGAGTGGAGGCTAGGCGCCGACCTCGACCGCGCCCGCCGTCCGCTCGAAGGCGGCGCGCCGGATCGGGGAGTGCCGGGCCCGCTCGGGCAGCGCGAGCATCCCGGTGCGGAACGCCCGCAGCGCCGCCGTCGCCGCCGTGTCGGTCAGCGTCAGCCCGGGCAGCGAGGCCATCCGGCGGGCCCACGGCGGCAGGGTGGCCACCGCCAGCGACGCCAGCGACCCCCAGGCCGGCCGGGCCGGGGTCAGGAACTGCACCCAGCGCGGCATCGGCGGGACGACGAGGAAGCGCCACGCCTCCCGCCCGGCCGCGGTGAGCGTGAGCTCGGGCCGGAGCCGCTCGAAGTAGCCGGCGAGCGCGGCCACCGAGTCGGGGACGTCGGCGCGGTCGATCCCGATGAGCTCGGCGGCGGTCACCTGCTCGGCCACGTAGCGGTCGGCCTCCGCGGGGGTGACGACGCCGACGCGGCGGGCGACGTCGAGCAGCGAGTCGACCTCGCAGTTGTGCACCCACAGCAGCAGGTCGGGGTCGTCGACGCGGTAGGTGCGGCCGGTGGTCTCCTCGGTGCCGCCCAGGCGCCGGTGCACGCCGCGGACCCGCCGCACCGCGCGGATCGCCTCACGGCGGGTGCCGAAGGTCAGCGTGTCGACGTACTCGGCGGTGCGCACCAGCCGCTGCCACGGCGACGCGCGGAAGACCGAGTTGCGGGCCACGCCGTCCATCGCGACCGGGTGCAGCGCCTGCAGCAGCAGCGCGCGCAGCCCGCCGACGCCGTAGACCGGGTCGGCGTGCACCCGCCAGGTGACGCTGTCGGGCCCGAAGAACCCCAGCAGGTCCTCCTCCGCCGTCCAGTCGCGCGCCGAGGGCCGGGCGGCGCTCACCGGGTCCCCTCCGGCACCGAGGACCAGAACGCCTCGAGCACCTCGAGCGTGCGGCGCGGGTTCTCGACGGCGGGGGAGTGGATCGCGCCGTCGATGACCTCGTGCCGGGCGCCCAGCCGGCGGGCCATGTCCGCCTGGACGTCCGGCGGCCAGGCGTCGTCGGCCACGCCGTGGGCGACCAGCACCGGCACGCCGGTGGCGGCCAGCTCGGCCACGCGGTCGGGCTCGGTGGTCATCGCGTCGGCCATGCCGCGCAGCCCCGCCGCGGTGTTGCGGAGGAACCGGCGGGCGTAGAACGCGCGGGTGGGGGCGGGCACCGCCTGGGCGCGCTCGTCGGTCATCGCCAGCTGCTCGAGCGTGGCGTGCACGGCGGGGACGCCGCCGGAGTCCAGCAGCGGGCCGAGGTGCTCGAGCAGCTCGGCGCGCCGGCCGCCCAGCCGGGCGGGGCCCGACCCGAGCAGCGTCAGCGAGCGGAAGGCGGCGGGGTCGGCGAGGACGGCGCCGCGGCCGACCAGCCCGCCGAAGCTGTGCCCGAGCAGGTGCGGGGTGCCGGTCTCCTCGCGCAGCAGGGAGGCCACGGCGACGACGTCGGCGGCGAGCTCGGCGACCGAGTAGGCGGCGGGGTCGTCGGGGCCGGGGGACTCGTACTGCCCGCGCTGGTCGATCGCCACCACCCGGTAGCCGTCGGCGGCCAGCGGCGCGAGCAGCGGGGCGAAGTCCTCCTTGCTGCCGGTGTACCCGGCGACCAGCAGCACCGTGCCGCTGGGCCCGTCGCCGCCGGTGTCCAGCGCGGCCAGGGGCCCGGCCCGCCCGGGGAGGGTGCGCGCCGTCGCGTCGTGGTCGGCGAGCTGGCGCAGGTCGTCGGCGGCGATGGCGAGGTCGGGGCTGTGCGAGGTGCCGGGCAGGACCATGGTCCCCAGTGAACCCCGCCGTCGGCGGCCGCGCCGCCGCGCGGGGGCCGCGCGGGGACTACGCGGGGACTACGCGTACCCGAGCACCCGGTCGGGGAGCGCGTAGACGAGCACCGGCCCGGCGACGGCGGCGCGCCCGCCGGGCGCCGGCGGGTCCTGCAGCGCCACCCGGGAGAGCTCGGCGCCGGTGGCCGGGTCGCGCAGGACGAGGCCGTCGGGCTCGGGCACCCAGACGCCGGCCTGCCCGGCCTCGCCCTTGCCGGCGGCGGAGGCGGTGGGCAGGCCGAGGGCGGGCAGCGACCACAGGGTGGCGCCGCTCGTGCCGTCCAGCGCCCGGACGGTGCCGCGCGCCCACACCAGCGCGACGTCGCCGGTCCCGGACTGCAGCACGGGATCGCCCTCCGCGCCGCCGTCGGTCGCGGCCGGGAGCGCGAGCTCCTGCAGCTGCGTGCCGTCGTCGGGGCGGTGGACCAGCAGGGCGTCGCCGGTGACGACGGCGACCAGCCGGTCCACGCCGGCCAGCCGCACGTCGGCGCCGCCCGTGGCGGCCAGGTCGCGGGTCCAGCGGGCCTCGCCGGAGAAGGAGTCGAACAGCCGCAGCTGGACGGCGGCCGAGCCGGTGCAGCGCTGCAGCACCGCGACGCCGGCGCTGCCCGCGGCGGTGTCGAGCAGCGTGCAGCCGGACTCCGCGCCCGCCCGCCAGCGGACGTTGTCCCCGACCGGGTCGAGGACGACGACGCCGGTGTCGCTGCTGGCGAGGACCACCTGGTCGGCGCCGGTGATGGTGGCGTCGCCGCGCAGGCTCAGGTTGCGGGTCCAGGCGCGCACGCCGGTGGCCGCGGTGAGCGCCAGCGCCTCGTCGCAGCGGTCCGCGGTGCGGAAGACGGCGACGACCAGCCCGTCGCCGGCGGAGAGCCCGCACAGCGCGGCGTCGGTGCGCCGGTAGTGCCAGGCCTCCTCGCCCGTGGCCGGGTCCAGCGCCGTGACGCCGTCGGCGACGGGCACGACCACCCGCCCGCCCTCGACGACGGCGTCCGGCAGCGGGACGTCGACGTCGGCCGACCAGGCGGGCGCGAGCTCACCGGCCGGCGCGGTCGAGGGGACCGGCGGCTCGCCGGCGGTGGTGCTGTCGGTCGCGGCGACGCTCGACCCCCGCCACAGCAGGGTGGCGACGACGGCCAGCGCGAGCGCGGCCGCCGTCCAGACCCACACCCGCAGCGGCGGGGGACGCAGCGCCACGCGGCGTCTTACGCGGCGGACTCGGAGTCGCCGCCGTCGCCGTCCTGGCCCTCGGCGCCGGAGGCCGCGGAGGCGCCGGAGCGACCCCGGCCGCCGCGGCGGCGACGGCGGCGCGGCCTGGCCGCGCCCTCGCCGGACCCGTCGGTCGCGGCCCCCGCCGGGGTCGGGGGGGGCTCGCCGGACCCCGCCTCACCCGAAGCGTGGTGGGCGGGGGCGGCGGCCACGGGCACGGCCGCGGGGGCGGCCCCGCGTGGGGGGCGCGAGCGGGACCGGGCCGGGCGCTCGCCCTCGGTGCGGGACTCCTCCCGCGCGGGACCGCGGCCGGCGCCCCTGGTCTTCTTGCCCGTCTCGCCGAGGTCCTCGAGCACCTCCGCGTCGAGGCCCTCGCGGGTCCGCTGCGCGCGCGGCAGCCGGCCCTTGGCGCCCTCGGGGACGTCGAGGTCGGTGTAGACCCACGGCGAGGTGGAGTAGGTCTCCGGCGGGTCCACGAACGGCAGGTCCAGCGCCTTGTTGATCAGCTGCCAGCGCGGGATGTCGTCCCAGTCGACCAGCGTGACGGCGACGCCCTCGCGCCCGGCGCGGCCGGTGCGGCCGATCCGGTGCACGTAGGTCTTCTCGTCCTCGGGGCACTGGTAGTTGACGACGTGGCTGACGCCGGTGACGTCGATGCCGCGGGCGGCGACGTCGGTGGCGACCAGGACGTCGACCTTGCCGCTCCGGAACGCGCGCAGCGCCTGCTCGCGGGCGCCCTGGCCGAGGTCGCCGTGCACGGCGGCGGCCGCGAACCCGCGGTCGACCAGCTCGTCGGCGACCTTCTGCGCGGTGCGCTTGGTGCGGCAGAAGACCATCGCCAGGCCGCGGCCGCGGGCCTGCAGCACGCGGGCGAGCAGCTCGGGCTTGTCGAGGTTGTGCGCCCGGTACACGAACTGCGTCGTCTGCGGGACGGTCGAGCCCTCGTCGTTGCCGTGCGCCCGGATGTGCGTCGGCTGGGTCATGAACGACCGCGACAGCGTGACGATCGGGCCGGGCATGGTGGCCGAGAACAGCATCGTCTGCCGCTGGGCCGGGACCATGCCGAGGATCCGCTCGATGTCGGGCAGGAAGCCCAGGTCGAGCATCTCGTCGGCCTCGTCGAGGACCAGCACGCGGACCTTGCCGAGGATCAGGTGGCCCTGCTCGGCCAGGTCCAGCAGCCGGCCGGGGGTGCCGACGACGACCTCGACGCCGGCCTGCAGCGCGGACACCTGCGGCTCGAACGCACGGCCGCCGTAGATGGCCTGCACGCGGATGCCGCGCCTGGCGCCGGCGGTGCCGAGGTCGCGGGCCACCTGGACGCACAGCTCGCGGGTGGGGACGACGACCAGCGCCTGCGGGACGCCGTCGCCGCCCTCCGCGGCGGGGACGACGCGCTGCAGCAGCGGGACGCCGAAGCCGAGGGTCTTGCCGGTGCCGGTGCGGGCCTGCCCGATGAGGTCGTTGCCCGCCAGCGCCAGCGGGAGGGTGAGCTCCTGGATCGCGAAGGTCCGGGTGATGCCGGCCTCGGCCAGCGCCGCGACGACGTCGGGGTGGACGTCGAAGTCGCTGAACAGCGGCGCGGTCTCCTCGACGGGAGCGCCGCCGAGCGCCTCGACGGTCTGCTCGACCTGCTCGGGGGCCGGCGCGCCGGTCTCGGCGTGCTCGAGCTCGGTGCTCGGGGTGCCGGTCCCGGTGGGGCTGTTCTCGGTGGGGGTGTTCTCGGTGGGGGTGTTCTCGGTGGAGGTCAGTGCTCTCGCCTCTGGTCGGCTGGGGGAGCTGCCGGGGGCGACGGCGTCGTCGCCCGGGCGCTCCGCGGTCGGGTGTCGCGGGATGCGTTCCAGCGCCGACGCGGCCAGCGGACCGGGGAGGACCGGGACGCACCCGGTGCCCGGTGGGGGCTCCTCAGGGCGTCGTCCGACGTTCGTCAGCGCACAGATACCAGCGCGCCTGGCGGCCCGCCTGTTCCCCATGCTAGCGCGGACAGCGGCTAGCCTCGGTCGCCGCGCGGCCCCGTCCGCCCCGACACCACCCGGAGGTGGCACGTGACCACGGTCGACACCCGAGCCGTCGTCGACCTGCTCGGCGTGCTCGCCTACGCGGAGCTGACCGCGTTCGACCGGCTGGCCGAGGACGCGCGGATGGCGCCCACCCTGGCCGGCCGCGCCGCGCTGGCGCGCATGGCCGCCGCGGAGATGGGCCACCACGACCGGCTGGCGCAGCGGCTGACCGAGCTGGGCGCGGAGCCGACCGAGGCGATGCGCCCGTTCGTGGCCGCGCTCGACGGCTTCCACGAGGGCACCCGGCCCCGCACCTGGCTCGAGGGGCTGGTGAAGGCCTACGTCGGCGACGGCCTGGCCGCCGACTTCTACCGCGAGATCGCGGGCTCCCTGCCCGAGCCGGACCGGTCGCTGATCCTCGAGGTGCTCGCCGACACCGGCCACGCCGACTTCGCCGTCCGCGAGGTCCGGGCCGCGATCGCCGCGCAGCGGACGCTGGCCGGCCGGCTCGCGCTGTGGGGGCGCCGGCTGGTGGGGGAGGCGATCTCCCAGTCGCAGGCGGTCATCGCCGAGCGGGACGGCCTGGCCCGGCTGATCATCGGCGGCACCGGCGACCTGACCGGCGTCGTCCGGCTGGTGGACCGCATCACCGCCGCGCACACCGAGCGCATGAAGACCCTGGGCCTCAACCCCTGACACCGTGACACTGCGATCCTCCCGGATCGCACCGCGGCCACGTGCCGTTCCCCAGTCGCGCTGAGCCGTTCCGTCGCACCCGCGGGGACCCTCCGGGCCCGCCACCGGGCACGACCCTCGCGGGGCGGCTCACGTCGTGGAGTCCCGCGACACGTCGACGGGGCGCCCCCGCGCAGTGCGGGGACGCCCCGTCGGGACGTGCGGGTCTCAGGCGCCGGCGACGAAGCCCACCCGGCGCTGGTCGGCCTGGGCGATCTCGACGTAGGCGATCCGGTCGACCGGGACGAGGACACGGCGGCCCCGCTCGTCCTCCAGGGTCAACAGCCCGTCCTTCGTGCCGCCGGACACGGCGGCGGCCACGTCGGCGGCGATCTCGTCAGGGGTCTTCGGGCTGTCGACGACCAGCTCCCGGGGGGAGTGCTGGACACCGATCTTGACTTCCACGGGGGATGCCTCCTCGGGTTGCACGGCTGCCGACCACGCTAGTCCAGCGCCGGGTGCCCGGCCCCGGCGTGCGCCTGTGCCCTCAGCGAACAGGCACGGCGCGGGACCGGATCAGCCCGCGGCCGGCTCGCCCTCGACCCGGGGGAAGCGGGAGATGCCCCGCCACGCCAGCGCGGACATCAGCGACACGGCCTCGTCGCGGGACACCGTGCCCTTCTGCGCCAGCCACCACCGGGCGCTGGTCTCGGCCAGGCCGGTCAGTCCCGAGGCCAGCAGGTGCGCCTGCTCCGGCGAGCTGCCGGTGTCGCCGGCGATCACCTCGGCGATCGCCTCGACGCACGCCCGGTTGCCGCGGTCGACCAGCGCCCGCACGTCGTCGTCGTTGCGCAGGTCGGACTCGAAGACCAGCCGGAACGCGCCGCCCTCGGCGTCGATGAAGTCGAAGTAGGCGCCGACGGCGCCGTGCACGCGCTGCCGGTTGTCCTCGGTGCCGGCCATCGCCTCGCGCACCCGGTCGGTGAGCTCGGTGACCTGCTGCTCGAGCAGCGCCAGGTAGAGCTCCCGCTTGCCCGGGAAGTGCTGGTAGAGGACGGGCTTGCTGACGCCGGCGCGGTCGGCGATGTCGTCCATCGCGGCGGCGTGGAAGCCGTGCGCGACGAAGACCTCCTGGGCGGCCTGCAGCAGCTGCAGCCGCCGGGCGCCGCGGGGCAGCCGCGACGTGCGGCGGACGGGGGCCGGTCGGGAGGACTGCATGGTCCCGGGGATGTTACCGGCGGGTCACCCGCCACACGCGACACCTCCGGCTGGCATACCGTTCGCCGCGTGCCCGAGGTCCGTCGTGCGCGCCGCCGCCCGCCGGCGCCCCCGTCGATCGCCCCGTCGTCCACCGCCCGGCTGTCGACGGCGCCCCTGCCCGTCCCCGGCGCGCCGCCGGACGCCTGGCCCGGCGAGGAGCTGCCGGTCAGCGGCGGCACCGTGTACGTCCGCACCACCCCGTGGGCCGGTCCGCCCGGGGCGCCGCGCGAGCGCGCGCTGTACGTCCACGGCCTCGGCGGCGCGTCCACCAACTGGACCGACCTGGCGGCGCTGCTCGCCGTCCGCTGCGCGGGGTGGGCGGTGGACCTGCCGGGGTTCGGCCGCTCGCAGCCGCCGACCGGCGGGTCGTACTCCATCCGCGGCCACGTGCGCGCCGTCGTCGAGGTCCTCGAGCACGTCCGGGACCAGCCCGGCGACGGGCAGGGCGGGCCGGTGCACCTGCTCGGCAACAGCCTCGGCGGCCTGGTCAGCCTGCTGGTCGCCGCCCGCCGGCCGGACCTCGTCGCGTCGCTGACGCTGGTCTCCCCGGCGATGCCGGTCTACCGCGTGCCGCAGGCGTTCAGCCGCGCGCTGCTGCTGCTCCTGCTGCCGGGCGTGCCGGGCGTCGCCGAGCGGCGGCTGGCCGGCGTGACGCCGGAGCAGTCGGTGCGCGGCATGCTGCAGATGTGCTTCGGCGAGCCCGGGCGGGTGCCGCCGGAGCGGATCGACGCCGCCGTCGCGGAGACCCGCGAGCGGGCGCGGCAGGAGTGGGCCAATCGGGCGCTGACCCGCAGCATGCGCGGCCTGATCACCTCCTACCTGCGGGTCGGCCGGGCCAACGCCTGGCGGCTGGCCCGCGCGCTGCGGATGCCGACGCTGGTCGTCTGGGGCGACCGCGACCGGCTGGTCGACCCGCGGCTGGCCCCGCGGCTGGCGGCGGCCGTCCCCGACGCGCGGCTGCTGGTGCTGGAGACCGTCGGCCACGTGGCGATGCTCGAGGCGCCGGAGGAGACCGCCCGGGCGGTGCTCGGCCTGCTCGAGGACCTCGACGCGGGGGACCGCCACGGCGCCGCGGAGGCCGGGGACGACGACGAGCCGGAGGCGCGGGCCGGCTGAGCCGGGACCGCGCGACGCGCCACCAGCGGGTCGCACGGGTCTCGTGTGACGCGTGAGAACCTGACCTGGACGCGCGGTGACGCCGCCCGCGACACTGCGTGACCGGAAGGACGACCGGCAGCCCGGCGGCCGCGAGGCCCGACACGGCGAGGAGGCGGCACCGTGGCAGGTCCTCCGCCCGGCCGGCCCCCCGGGGCCCGGACGGGGCGGGAGGCGGCCCGCGGCCTCCCGCCGCTCCCGCCGCTGCCCGCCCGCCCGCCGTCCTCGCGCCCCCCGTCGCCGGCAGCCGACCGCCGCGACCCGCCGGCGCGGCCCCGTCCCCCGCGGCCCGCGGAGCCGGGCGCGCCTCCGGCCGCCGGTCGCCGGGCCGCGCGGCCGCAGCGGCGCCGGCGAGGCCCGGTGGGCCGGTTCGTGGCCCGGTGGGGCTGGCGCGCCTACGCGATCCCGCTGCTCGTCGTCGCCACCGTGCTGACGGTGCTCGACCTGCTCGGTCCGGGCACGCCGGCCCGGGTGGGCGCGACCGCCGGCAGCACGGGGTCGGTGACCTCCTCGACGGCGACCCCCACGTCGGCGGCCTCCTCGCCGCCGAGCGCGACCCCGACGGACACCCCCGCGCCCACCGCGCCCGCGGAGGGCGACGCCGGCCCGACCGGCCTCCCGGCGCCCGCGGCCGGCACGTACGTGGAGCAGGGCGCGGGCACCGTGGCGGTCGTCCCCGGCAGCTCGGGGGTCTACGGCACCGGGCCGCTGCAGCGCTTCGTCGTCGAGGTCGAGGACGGGATCGGCGTCGACGGGGCGGCGTTCGCGGCCGCGGTGGAGGCCACCCTCGGCGACCCCCGCTCGTGGGGGAACGGCGGCCGGATGTCCTTCCAGCGCGTGGACACCACCGACGCCGGTTCCTACGACTTCCGGGTCAGCCTCGTCAGCCCCGGCAGCATGGAGCGCTACTGCCCGGGCGTGGGCACCGGCGGCTACACCTCCTGCCGCTACGGCGAGCGCGCGGTCGTCAACCTGGCCCGCTGGGAGACCGCCGTCCCCGACTACCAGGGCGACGTCGCCACGTACCGCCAGTACGTCGTCAACCACGAGGTCGGGCACGCGCTGGGCAACGGCCACCAGGACTGCCCCGGTCCCGGCCAGGTCGCCCCCGTGATGCAGCAGCAGACCCTCGGCCTCGAGGGGTGCGCCAAGAACGCCTGGCCGTACCCCTGACCCGGCCCGCCCCGGACGCCGGGGCGGGGAGGGCGGGAACAGACCCGCGTGCCACCCTGTTGGACCGTCGAACGCAGGCCCCGCCGTCCTGGGGCCGCTGGTCGAGACCCGAGGAGCAAGCGTGTCCCTGCCACCCCTGGTGGAGCCCGCCGCCGACCTGTCGATCGACGAGGTCCGCCGCTACAGCCGCCACCTGATCATCCCGGACGTCGGGATGGACGGGCAGAAGCGGCTCAAGAACGCCAAGGTGCTCGCCGTCGGCGCCGGTGGCCTGGGCTCGCCGGTGCTGATGTACCTGGCCGCCGCGGGCGTCGGCACGCTCGGCATCGTCGAGTTCGACGTCGTCGACGAGTCGAACCTGCAGCGCCAGATCATCCACGGGCAGTCCGACGTCGGCCGGTCGAAGGCGGAGAGCGCGCGCGACTCCATCAAGGAGATCAACCCGCTGGTCGACGTCCGGCTGCACGAGACGCGCCTGGACAGCGACAACGTCCTCGACATCTTCAGCCAGTACGACCTCATCGTCGACGGCACCGACAACTTTGCCACGCGCTACCTGGTCAACGACGCGTGCGTGCTGCTGGGCAAGCCCTACGTGTGGGGCTCGATCTACCGCTTCGACGGCCAGGTCTCGGTGTTCTGGAACGAGCACGGGCCCAACTACCGCGACCTGTACCCGGTCCCGCCGCCGCCCGGGATGGTCCCCTCCTGCGCCGAGGGCGGCGTGCTCGGCGTGCTGTGCGCGACCATCGGCGCCATCCAGGCCACCGAGGCGGTCAAGCTGATCACCGGCATCGGCGAGACGCTGCTCGGCCGGCTCATGGTCTACGACGCCCTGGAGATGACCTTCCGCACGATCAAGGTGCGCAAGGACCCCGAGGCCGAGCCGATCACCGGGCTCATCGACTACGAGGCCTTCTGCGGCGTCGTGTCGGTCGAGGCCCAGGAGGCCGCGGCCGGTTCGACCATCACCGTCGACGAGCTCAAGGACATGATGGACGCGGGCAAGGACTTCGAGCTGATCGACGTCCGCGAGCCCAACGAGTACGAGATCGTCTCGATCCCGGGCGCGACGCTCATCCCCAAGGACGAGATCCTCTCCGGCCGCGCCCTGTCGCGGCTGCCGAACGACAAGCCGATCGTGCTGCACTGCAAGACCGGCGTCCGCTCGGCCGAGGTGCTCGCCGCGGTCAAGAACGCCGGCTTCAAGGACGCCGTGCACGTCCAGGGCGGCGTGACGGCGTGGGCCACGCGGATCGACAAGGCGCTGCCCACCTACTAGGAGGACCTCGTCCCTCCCCACGACACGCTGCGCGCGCCGCGGGACCCGGGGACGAGGCCGTTCCAGCGCCTCGCCAGGGCCCGGCACCCGTCACGGGTGCCGGGCCCTCGGCGTCCGTGTTGACTGGTCCGGTGCCCGAGCCGACGTCACCGACCGAGCTGCTGGAGCTCTTCCAGCGCGCCCAGGCCACGTTCACCGACCGCGTCGACGCCGTCGAGCCGGGGCAGTGGGACCTCGAGGCGCTGCCCGGCTGGACGGTGGCCGACCTGGTCGCGCACCTGGTCGGCGAGGCGCACTGGGTGCCCGGGCTGCTGGCCGGCGAGCCCCTCGACGCCGTCGCCGCGCGCGTGCCGGCCGGGACCGACGCCCTGCTCGGCGACGACCCGCTCACGGCGTGGGAGACCGTCGCGGACGAGGCGCTGGCCGCCGTCGCCACCGCCGACCTGGCGGCCGGCACCGTGCACCTGTCCCGCGGCCCGACGCCGGCCCGCGAGTACGTCGAGGAGCTCACCGCCGACCTCACCGTGCACGCCTGGGACCTCGCGCGCGCCACCGGCGGGGACGAGGCGCTGGACCCGGCACTGGTCCGTGCGGCGGAGGCGATGGCCGCGCGGCTGCCCGCCGACGGCGTGCCCGGCCTGTTCGCGCCGGAGGTCGAGCTGCCCGACGGCGCCGCCCCGCAGCGGCGCCTGCTGGCCCGCTTCGGCCGCCGGGCCTAGCCCGCCGCGACGCGTCGGAGGGGTCCGCCGCACCCGACGTCTCCCTATCCTCCGGGGCACGTCAGCGGGAGGTCCCCATGAGTCAGCCGCCCTACGGCCCGTCCGGTCAGCCGGATCCGTACGGTCAGGGCCAGCCGGGCCAGTACGGCCAGGGCCAGCCGGGTCAGTACGGCCAGCCGGGTCAGTACGGCCAGGGCCAGCCGGGCCAGTACGGCCAGCCCGGTCCGTACGGGCCGCCGGGCCAGTACGGCCAGCCCGGTCAGTACGGGCAGCCGGCCCCGTACGGGCAGCCCGGGGGCCCGGGACCGGGACGCAACCGGCGCGGGCTGGTCATCGGCCTCGTCGCCGCTCTGGTCCTCGTGGTCGCCGCCGCGGTCGTCCTGTTCGTCGTCCTCCGGGACGACGACCCGGCCCCCGCGGCCGGCGCCACGACCACCTCGGCCGAGTCGTCGGCCGGCACGTCGTCACGCCCGTCCCCGAGTGCGCCGTCGTCGTCGACCAGCGCGGCCCCGACGACGGGTGGGTCCGGGCCCGGCGGGGACCTGCTGGCGATCCTCCCGGTCGACTTCACCGACTGCACGGAGGCCGCGCTCGCCGGCGACGGCGACGTCGCCCACGCGTCGTGCGGCGCGAGCACCACCCAGCCCGGTCCGCAGCAGGCCGAGTTCTTCCAGTACCCCGACAAGGCGACGATGGACGCGGTGTTCACGGACGACGCCTCGAACCAGGGGCTGGCGCAGCTCCCCGAGGGTCAGGACTGCACCGCGACGACCGGCATCGGCTCGTGGGGCGGCGGGAGCAACAGCGGCCTGGTGGCGTGCGCCATCGACACCGAGAACAACGCGGTGGTCATCACCTGGACCGACGACGCGGCCCTCGTCGAGGGCATCGTCGGGGCGCCGGGTGGCACGCAGGCCGACCTCGCCGCGCTCTACGCCTGGTGGCAGGCGCACAGCGACTACCGACTGTGAGCCCCCGGCCGCCCGGGGAGCCGCGCCGCCCGTCCGCGGTGGACGCCGCCGACGTCGACGAGGCGGTGTACGACGCCGTCGAGTCGATCCCGCCGGGCCGGGTGAGCACCTACGGGGCGATCGGCCGGCTGGTCGGCGTCGGGCCCCGGCGGGTGGCCCGCGCGCTGTCCGGTGGCGGCGGCGGGGCGGCGGTGCCCTGGTACCGGGTGGTCCGCGCCGACGGCACCTGCGCCGAGCCGGTGCGGGTGCGCCAGCTGCAGCTCCTGGCCGGGGAGGGCGTGCCGGTACGCGACGGCCGGGTCGACCTGGCCGCCGTCGCCTGGCCCTGAGGCCGGGCGGCTCCATCGCCGGCCCGGGCGGCGACACGGCCTGGCCGACCCCGCAGCTGGCCGCCCCGGACCCGACGGCGGGCCGGCTCGTGGCCCGCGCCGGCGCGGTGCCGGTCGGCGCCCGCACCCTCGGCGGCGACGACCGGAACCGGGGCACCGGGCAGGAGGGCGCCTCCGGCGGCCGGTGGAGGAGGTGCTGCCGGACCGCCTCCCCGGCCAGACCGGGCACCGGTACCGGGTCGGGGACCCGCCCGCGTGACGAAGCGCTCTGCGGCGCTGTCGGTGAGTCGTGGTGTCATCGGAGGGTGGCACTGCGGGGGGACGAGGGTGCGCCGGTCTACCGGCTCGTGCAGCCGCACCGGGAACCGGTGGCGCCGCCGCGGCTGGACCCCACCCAGCAGGCCGTCGTCGACCACGCCGGCGGCCCGCTGCTGGTGCTCGCCGGCCCCGGCACCGGCAAGACGACGACGATCGTCGAGGCCGTCGCCGCCCGCATCGACCGCGGCGTCGACCCCGAGCAGGTCCTCGTCCTGACCTTCAGCCGCAAGGCCGCCGCCGAGCTGCGCACCCGCATCACCGCGCGGGTCGCCCGCACCATCCGCGAGCCGCTGGCCCGCACCTTCCACTCCTACGCGTACGGCGTGCTGCGGCGGGCGGCGCTGCTGCGCGGCGAGGCCCCGCCCCGGCTGCTCACCGCCGCCGAGCAGGACGCCGTCGTCGCCGAGCTGCTGCGCGGTGACCTCGCCGGGGAGGGTGCGGTCCGCTGGCCGGCGTCGCTGCTGCCGGCGCTGGCCACCGCCGGGTTCCGCGGCGAGCTGCGCGAGCTGCTGCTGCGGGCCACCGAGCGCGGCGTGGACCCCGAGCTGCTGGCCGCGTGGGGCCGCGAGACCGGCACCGACGCGTGGCTGCACGCCGCGGCGTTCCAGGAGCAGTACGAGGCGGTCACCGCCTTCTCCACGGCCGGCGGCGGCGACGCCTCCGGCTACGACCCCGCCGAGCTGGTCCGGGCCGCGATCGCCGAGCTGGAGGACGACCCCGAGCTGCTGCGCCAGGAGCGCGCGCGGGCCCGCTGGCTGTTCGTCGACGAGTACCAGGACACCGACCCCGCGCAGGTCGAGCTGCTGGAGCTGCTCGCCGGGGGCGGCGGCGACCTGGTCGTCGTCGGCGACCCCGACCAGGCGATCTACGCGTTCCGCGGCGCCGAGCCGCGCGGCATCGTCGAGTTCCCCGACCGGTTCCGCACCGTCGACGGCCGGCCCGCGCAGCGGCTCTCGCTCGGCGTCAGCCGCCGCTCGGGTCCGGCGCTGCTGGAGGTCAGCCGCCGGGTCGCCGAGGCGCTCCCCGGCCCGTGGGAGCACCGCCGCCTGCAGGCGGTCGAGGGCGCCGACGCGGGCCGCGCCGAGGTGCACGTGTTCGGCTCGGCCGCCGTCGAGGCCGCCTACGTCGCCGACACCCTGCGCCGCGCCCACCTCGTCGACGGCGTCCCGTGGTCGGACATGGCCGTCGTCGTCCGCACCGTGCTGGCCATCGGCCCGCTGCGGCGCGCGCTGACGTCGGCGGGCGTGCCGGTCGAGGTGTCCACCGACGACCTGCCGCTGGCCGCGCAGCCGGCCGTCGCGCCGCTGCTGGCGGCGCTGACCGCGCTGCTGCCCCGGCCCGGCGACGAGCCCGGGGCGCTGGCCCTCGACGAGCCCGGCGCCGAGGCGCTGCTGGCGTCCCCGCTCGGCGGCGCCACGGTCCTCGACCTGCGCCGGCTGCGCCGGGCGGTGCGGATCGCGCAGGCCCAGCGCGGCGTGGACGCCGACGAGCGCGGCACCCCGCTGGCCACCGCGCTGGCCGACGCGCCGCTGCTGGAGGAGCTGCCCGAGGCGGTGGCCCGCCCGGCCCGCCGGGTGGCCGCGGTGCTCGCCGCCGGCCGGGTCGCGCTCGCCCGCGACGGGTCCGCCGAGGACGTGCTGTGGGCGATGTGGCAGCGCAGCGGCCTGGCGGGCCGGTGGGCGCGGGCCAGCGCCGCCGGGGGAGCCGCCGGCGCCGCCGCCGACCGCGACCTCGACGCCGTCGTCGCGCTGTTCGACGCCGCGGCCGGGTTCGTCGACCGGCTGCCGTCGGCCACCGTCGGCGCGTTCGTCGAGCACCTGTCGGCCCAGGAGCTGCCGGGCCTCACCGGCGCCGAGCGCGACGCCGCCACCGACGCCGTCCGGCTGCTCACCGCGCACGCGTCCAAGGGTCTGGAGTGGGACGTCGTGTGCGTCACCGGTGTGCAGGAGGGCATCTGGCCCGACCTGCGCGACCGCGGCACGCTGCTCGGCACCGAGCTGCTGGTGGAGCGGGTGGCCGGCATCGACGGCACGTCGGTGGACCGGCGCACGCAGATGCTCGCCGAGGAGCGGCGGCTGTTCTACGTCGCCGCCACCCGCGCCCGGAAGCGGCTGGTGGTCACCGCCGTCGAGGGCGCGCTGGACGGTCCCGACGCCGGGGCCACCGCCTCCCGCTTCCTCGACCTCGTCGTCGCCCCGCCGGACGACGGCCGGCCGCTCACGCCGCTGCCGCGTTCGCTCACGCTGCCGGCGCTGGTGGCCGAGCTGCGCCGCGCGGTCAGCGACCCGCAGACCGACCCGGCCCGCCGCTCGGCGGCCGCGGCGGTGCTGCGCCGGCTGGCCGCCGAGGGCGTGCCCGGCGCCTCCCCGGAGGACTGGTGGGGCCTGGCGCCGCTGTCCGACGACGCCCCGCTGGTGCCCGACGACCAGGTGGTGCGGGTGCGCCCCTCGGCGATCGAGACCTTCCAGCGCTGCCCGCTGAAGTGGGTGCTCGGCGCGGTCGGCGCCGAGGCCGCCCCGGAGTCGCACCGCACGGTCGGCTCGGCGGTGCACGCGGTCGCGCAGAAGGTGGCCGAGGGGCTGCCGCCCGCCGAGGCGCGGGCCGCGCTGGCCGAGGAGCTCGACGCCCTCGACCTCGGCCCCGGCTGGGCCGACCAGCGGCAGCGGGTCGCCGCCCGCGACATGCTCGAGCGCTTCCTCGGCTGGCACACCGCCAACCGCCGCGAGCTGCTCGCCGCCGAGGCCGACTTCGACGTCACCGTCGGGCGGGCGCGCATCCGCGGCCAGGTGGACCGGCTGGAGCGCGACGCCGCGGGCCGGCTGGTCGTCGTCGACCTCAAGACCGGCCGCACGCACGCCAAGGAGGTCGACACCCACGGGCAGCTGGCCGCCTACCAGGTGGCGGTGGCCGCCGGCGCGTTCGGCGACCACGGCAGCGCCCCGGGCGGGGCCTCGCTGCTGCAGGTGGGTACCGGGACGAGGGCGAAGGAGCAGGCGCAGGACGCGCTGCCGCCGAACGTGCCGCTGGGGGAGACGTGGGCGGGGCAACTGGTCGCCGAGGTCGGCGAGGGCATGGGCGCGGCCACCTTCGAGGTGCGCACCGGCAGCCACTGCGGGCGGTGCCCGGCGCGGCGCAGCTGCCCGCTGCACGAGCGCGGCCGGCAGGTCACCGCGTGACCCGGCGGGGACGCCGGTGAGCCGGCGCGCGCCCACGCCCGACGAGCAGCTCTCCTTCGACGACCTCCTGGGCCCGGCGGTCGCCGAGCCGGTGAAGCCGAGGCGGCTGCTCGACCCGGCCGAGGTGGCGGCCCGCTGCGGGCTGTCGTACGCGCCCTCGCCGGAGCAGGCCGGGGTGGTGTCCGCGCCCGCCGACCGGCCGCTGGTCGTCGTCGCCGGGGCGGGATCGGGCAAGACCGAGACGATGGCCGCCCGGGTGTGCTGGCTGGTCGCCAACGAGCTGGTCGCGCCGGAGGAGATCCTCGGGCTCACGTTCACCCGCAAGGCGGCCAGCGAGCTCAACGAGCGGATCCGGCTGCGGCTGGGTGCCCTCGCCCGCCACCCCGAGACCGACCCGCAGCTCAGGGAGCGGCTGGCCGTCGCGGTGCCGACGGTGTCGACCTACCACGGGTACGCCGCCTCGCTGGTCTCCGAGCACGGGCTGCGGATCGGCGTCGAGCCCGGCGCCGGCGTGCTCGGCCCCGCCATGTGCTGGGGGCAGGCGGCCGCCGTCGTGTCCGGCTGGACCGGCGACATGGACGACGTCCCGCTGAGCCCGCTGACCACCACCGAGGACGTGCTGGCGCTGGCCGCCGAGCTCGGCGAGCACGACGTCAGCCCCGCGGCGCTGCGGACCTGGACCGCGCGCCTGGAGGCGCAGGTGGCCGGCTACCCCGACGCGAAGGGCAAGCGCGGCCCCTACAAGCCGGTGGTCGAGATGCTCGCCCGGCAGCGCGCCCGGGTGGCGCTGCTGCCGCTGGTCGAGGCGTTCGAGGGGCGCAAGCGCGCCGCCGGGGCGATCGACCACTCCGACCAGGTCGCGCTGGCCGCGCGGATCGCCGTCTCCGCGCCCGAGGTGGGCCGCCGCGAGCGGGCGCGCTGGCGGATCGTGCTCCTCGACGAGTACCAGGACACCAGCGTCGGCCAGCTGCGGATGCTCGAGGCGCTGTTCGGGCGGGCCACCGGGCACGCGGTGCTCGCCGTCGGCGACCCGCGCCAGTCGATCTACGGCTGGCGCGGCGCCTCGTCCGGGACGATCGAGCGCTTCGACCGCACCTTCCCCGGCGCCCGCGGGAAGGGTGCGCAGCGGCTCACGCTGGCCACGAGCTGGCGCAACGACGGCGCGGTGCTCGACGTCGCCAACGCCGTCGCCGGGCTCCTGCCCGCGCCGGTCGTGGCGCTGCCGGACCTCACCGCCCGGCCCGCCGCCGGGCCCGGCACCGTCCTCGCCGGGCTGTACGCGACGGTGGCCGAGGAGACCGAGGCGCTCGCCGACCGGCTGGCCGCCTGCTGGCGCGGCGAGGACCCCGCGCTGCCGCCCCGGCCCGGCGGCCGCCCGCCGACGACGGCGGTGCTCGTCCGCACCCGCAAGCAGCTGCCCGGCATCGCCGCCGCGCTGCGCGCCCGCGGGCTGCCGGTGACCGTCGTCGGGCTCGGCGGGCTGCTCGAGGTGCCCGAGGTGTCCGACGTCGTCGCCACCCTCACCGTCCTGGTCGACCCCTCCGCCGGCGACGCCCTGGGCCGGCTGCTCACCGGCGCCCGGTGGCGGATCGGCCCGCGCGACCTCGCGGCGCTGGAGGCCCGCGCCCGCGCGCTGGTGCACGCGCGCAGGCCGGACGGGGACGACGACGAGCCGGTCCGGCGCTCCGAGCGGGGCAGCATCGTCGAGGCGCTCGACGACCTCGGCGACCCCGGCGCCTACTCGCGCGCGGCGTACCGCCGGCTGCGCCGGCTCGCGGGGGAGCTCGCCCACCTGCGCGGGCGGCTGGGGGAGTCGCTGCCGGACCTGGTCGACGAGGTCGCCCGGACCCTCGGCCTGGAGACCGAGCTGGCCAGCACGCCCGGCGTGAGCCCCGGGGCGGCGCGGGCGCACCTGGACGCGCTGCACGCCGTCGCCGCCGAGTTCACCGAGCTGGCCGAGCTGCCCTCGCTGCCGGCGTTCCTCGGCTACCTGCGCGACGCCGAGGAGCGCGAGCGCGGCCTGGAGCCCGGCGAGGTGGCGGTCGACCCCGAGTCGGTGCAGCTGCTCACCGTGCACTCGGCCAAGGGCCTGGAGTGGGACGTCGTCGCCGTGCCCGGCATGACCGCCGACCAGTTCCCCTCGCGCACCGACACCAGCGACTCCTGGGTCAAGGACCCCGGCGCGATCCCGGTCGACCTGCGCACCACCGACCGCGCCGAGCTGCCGCAGCTCCGGCTGCCGGTGCCCGGCTCCGGCGACCAGGCGGCGGTGCGCGCGGCGCTCGAGGACTACGTGGAGGAGTGGAAGGCCTTCGGCGAGGCCGAGGAGATCCGGCTGGGCTACGTCGCGGTCACCCGCGCCAAGCACCTGCTGCTGTGCTCGGGCAGCTGGTGGCGCGAGGGCGTGAAGCCCAACGGGCCCTCGGTGCTGCTCGACACCGTCCGGCGGGCGTGCACCGCCGGCGCGGGCGTGGTCGTCGCCTGGGCCGAGCGGCCGGAGGAGGACGCGACCAACCCCGCGCTGGAGGAGTGGCCGGTCGGGGTGTGGCCGGCCGACCCGCTGTCCCCGCCGCGCCGCCGCGCGCTCACCGCCGCCGCGGAGCTGGTCACGGGCGCCGCCCCGCACCCGCTGGACCCGGCGGCCGCGCTGGGCACGTCCGACCCGGTGGTCGAGCAGTGGGTGCGCGAGGCCGACCTGCTGCTGCGCGAGCGCCGCCGAACCGCGCGGCCGACCGTCGAGGTGCCGCTGCCCAGCCACCTGTCGGTGTCGGAGCTGGTCGCGCTGCGTCGCGACCCGGCCGAGCTGGCCCGCCGGCTGCGCCGGCCGATGCCGTCGGCGCCCGCGCCGCTGGCCCGCCGGGGGACGGCGTTCCACGCCTGGCTGGAGGAGCGCTTCGGCGTCTCCCGGCTGCTCGACCTCGACGAGCTGCCCGGCTCCGGCGACGGGTCCGCGGCGCCCGACGGCGCGCTGGGCGCCCTGCAGGCGGCGTTCCTCGCCGGCCCCTGGGCCGACCGGCAGCCGGTCGAGGTGGAGGTGCCGTTCGAGACGCCGCTGGGTCCGCTCACCCTGCGCGGGCGCATCGACGCCGTCTTCGCCGACGGCGACGGCGGCTTCGAGGTCGTCGACTGGAAGACCGGCCCGCCGCCGTCGGGCGCGGAGCTCTCGGCGGCAGCGGTGCAGCTGGCCGCCTACCGGCTGGGCTGGTCGCGGCTGACCGGCGTCCCGGTGGAGAAGGTGAGCGCGGGCTTCCACCACGTCGCCGCCGGCGTCACCGTGCGCCCGGTCGACCTGCTCGACGAGGCCGGCCTGCTCGCCCTGGTCACGGGGGAGGCCACCCACGAGGAGCTGCCGCCGGAGCCCGACGACGAGCTGCCCCCGCCGCCGGAGCCCGACGACGAGGAGCTGCCCCCGCCGCCCGAGGAGGAGACGTGAGCGGACGCCGGAACCCGTGACGGCCCCGGGGCGGGGCGCACGGGGGAGGAGACGCCGTGTTCAGACCGCGATCCCGTACCACCGCGGCGGCGTCCGGCCGGAGGTCCTGGAGACGCCGTTCCGGGCGTTCGCCGTCGGGTACGTCGCCGAGGAGGTCCGCACCGGGACGGGCCACCGGCTGTGCTCGATCGGCTGCCCGCCCGCCCGCCCGCGAGCTGCTGCAGCGGCTCCTCGGCACCTCGTCGCGCCGGGACGCCGGTGCTGGTCGGTGCCGCTGACCGTCGAGGAGCTGCGCCGGCACCTCCCGCAGTCCGGGGAGTTCCTCGACCTCGACGGGGACCGACCGGGTCGCCGGCCCGGTCCTGCCGTCCGGGGACCCGGTTGACGTGCGGGCCAGCCTGACGGGGTGACCGTCGTGATCCGGGACCTCGAGGACGCCGACGTCGACGGCGTCGTCGCCCTGTCGCTGCGCGCGTGGGCGCCGGTCTTCGCGTCCTTCGAGGCGGTCCTCGGCCGGGCGGTGTACCGGCACCTGTACCCCGACTGGCGGGCCTCCCAGGCGGCCGCCGTCGCCCGGGTGCTGCGCGACGCGGGGATGCGCGTGCGGGTGGCGGTCGACGACGGCCGGCCGGTCGGCTTCGTCGCCGTCGTGGTGCACGACGAGACGCACGACGAGCCGGACGGCGGGGAGGTCGAGATGCTCGCCGTCGACCCGGTGGTCCAGCGGCGCGGCATCGGGCGTGCGCTCCTCGACGACGGCGTCGACCAGTTGCGTCGCGCCGGTGTCCGGATCGTCGCGATCGGCACCGGCGGCGACCCGGGGCACGCGCCGGCCCGGCGGACCTACGAGGCCGCCGGTTTCACCGCACTCCCGCTGGTCCGCTACTACCGGCTGCTCTGACTCCCCGCCCGTTCCACGGCGACGTGCCCCGAGCGGACGCGGGCCCGGCCGGTGCGCACCGGACCCTGCGATCGGGTGCGTGGCGCGGCAGGGCCCGTGGACGGGGAACGGACGGCTCAGGCGGGCATCAGGCGTCGGGGGCGGCGTCCGGGGTGTCGGTGCTCACCGAGGCCGGTGCCGTGCCGTACTGCAGCACGGGCACCCCGGACGGCGCCCGGAGGACCGCCTCCTCGGTGAGACCGACCTTCCGGGCGACCGCCAGCGATGCGGCGTTGTCCGCGTGCACCATCGCGACGACCCGCGGCACCCCGAGCACCCGAGCCCGGTCCAGCGCGATCGCCGCCGCCTCCGTCGCGAGGCCGCGCCCCCAGAACCGGCGGCCCAGCCGCCAGCCGACCTCGGGCACCCCGGTCGGTCCCCACGGCTGCGCCCAGGGCTGGACGCCGGTGAAGCCGACGACCTCGTCCCCGACGAGCACGGAGAACAGGCAGAGGCCGGTGCTCACCGCCAGCGCCTGCTGCCGTGCCACGAACGCCGCGTACCACGCCCGGTCCCGCACCTCGCCGCTGCCGACGTACCGCATGACCTCCGCGTCGTCGAACAGGTCGGTCCAGGCGTCGGCGTCCTCGGCGGTGGGGACGCGCAGCCGCACGGTCACGAGGAGGCGATGCGGTCCAGGATCGCGGCGGCGAGCTGGTCGGGCGCCTGCTCGGGGATCCAGTGGCTCACGCCGGGCAGCTCCACGAAGCGGTAGTCGCCGGCGACGAAGGACCCGCAGCCCTCGGCGGCGATCCGGCCGATGGCGATGTCGGCGTCGCTCCACACGAAGGTGGTCGGCACCGTCACGTCGTCCACCGGTGTCGACGAGCTCATCGCCCGGTACCAGTTGAGCGCGGCGGTGAGCGCCCCCGGCGCGGACAGCACGGCCACGTACTCGTCGACCGCCTCGGGGGCGACCGCGTCCCCGTACATCCGCCGCAGCCGGCGGGCGCCGTCGGCCAGCAGCACCTCCTCGGCCTTGCCCTCCTGCCAGAACAGCCGGATGTAGGACGAGCGCTCCCTCTGCTCCGGGTCGGAGCGGTACGCCGCGGTGAACGCCGTCGGGTGCGGCACCGAGACGGCGGTCAGCGACCGCACCCGGTCGGGGTGCCAGCCGGCCAGCGCCCAGGCCACGTTGGCGCCCCAGTCGTGCCCGACGACGTCGGCGACCGGGACGTCCATCGCCGTCATGAGGTCGGCGGTGACCTGCACGAGGTGGGGCAGCGCATACGAGTCGACGTCGAGCGGCCGCGCGCCGGGGGAGTAGCCGAGCTGGTCGACGGCGTAGGTGCGCAGCCCCGCCTCGGCCAGCCGCGGCGTCACCGCGGCCCACGACGCCGAGGTCTCGGGGAAGCCGTGCAGCAGCACCACCGGCCGCCCGTCCCCGGGGCCGTCGGCCCGCACGTCGAAGGTCAGGTCACCGACGTCCACCCGCAGCAGTTCTCCGGCCATGGGTCGCAACGTATCCGGTGCCGGTGCGCCGCTACCGTCGCGCTCGTGACGAGCCCGGAACGCGACTTCGTGCAGGCCCACCTCGACGACCTCCACGCCGACCTCGACGCCTGGCTGCGCATCCCCTCCGTCTCGGCCGACCCGGCGCACGCCGGCGACGTCGCGGCGAGCGCGGAGTGGCTGGCCGGGGCGCTGCGCCGCACCGGGTTCCCCGTCGTCGAGATCTGGCCGACGCCGGGCGCCCCCGCCGTCTACGCCGAGTGGCCCAGCGCCGACGACGACGCGCCGGTCGCGCTGGTCTACGGCCACCACGACGTGCAGCCGGTCGACCCCCTGGAGCTGTGGGACCACCCGCCGTTCGAGCCGACCCGCGTCGAGACCCCGGCCGGCCCCGAGCTGCACGCGCGCGGCGCCATCGACGACAAGGGCAACGTCGCCTTCCACCTGCTCGGCATCCGCGCGCACCTGGCCGCCACCGGCCGCGACACCCCGGCCGTCACGGTGAAGCTGCTCGTCGAGGGCGAGGAGGAGTCCGGCTCGCCGCACTTCGCCGACCTGCTGCGCGAGCGCGCCGACCGGCTGGCCTGCGACGTCGTCGTCGTCAGCGACACCGGCATGGCCGCCCCCGACGTGCCCAGCGCCGTCGTCGCCATGCGCGGCCTGGCCGACGCCGAGATCACCCTGCGCGGCCCCGCCGTCGACCTGCACTCCGGGTCCTTCGGCGGCGGCGTGCCCAACCCGCTGCACGCGATGGCGTCCCTGCTCGCGGCGCTGCACGACGAGCAGGGCCGGGTCACCCTCCCCGGCTTCTACGCGGAGGTCCGGGAGCTGACCGACCGCGAGCGCGAGCTCATGGCCCGCGTGCCCTTCGACGAGGCCGCCTGGCTGGCCGGGCCGGCCGCCTCCCGCGCCACCGCCGGCGAGGCCGGGTTCAGCACGCTGGAACGGATCGGCGCCCGCCCGACCGCCGAGGTCAACGGCATGTGGGGCGGCTACACCGGCCCCGGCCACAAGACCATCGTCCCGGCCGAGGCGCACGCCAAGCTGACCTTCCGGCTGGTCGCCGACCAGCGGCCCGAGGACGTCGGCCCGATGCTGCGCGCGTGGGTCGAGCAGCACCTGCCCGAGGGGATCACGGCCGAGGTGCACACCCCGCCCGGCGGCGTCGCCCCGTGCGCGAGCGACCTCGACTCGCCCCACACGGGCGCCCTGCTGCGCGCCATCGGCCAGGCCTTCGACACCGCCCCGGACGACGTGCTGTTCACCCGCGAGGGCGGCAGCGGCCCGGAGGCCGACCTCGTCGAGGTGCTGGGCGCGCCGCTGGTCTCCCTCGGCGCCGGCCTGCCCACCGACCGCATCCACTCACCGAACGAGCGGGTGCTGCTGCCGATGCTGCACCGCGGCGCCGAGGCCGCGGCCCACCTGTGGCGGGAGCTGGCCGCGCGGTGACCGCGCCGGCGGGCGGCGGGCGCTTCGGCCCCTACCGGGTGCTCGGCGTGCTCGGCCGCGGCGGCATGGGCCAGGTGCTGCGCGCCCACGACGGCGAGCACGAGCGCGACGTCGCCCTCAAGGTGCTGCACCCGCAGTGGGCCGCCGACGAGAGCTACCGCGAGCGGTTCCGCCGCGAGGCCCGCATCGCCGCGCGGCTGAACGAGCCGCACGTCGTCCCCATCCACCGGTACGGCGAGGTCGACGGCCAGCTGTTCCTCGACATGCGGCTGGTCGAGGGGGAGGACCTCGCCTCGCTGCTGCGCCGCGCCGGGCGGCTGTCCCCGGCCCGCGCGGTCGACGTCGTCGGCCAGGTGGCCCGCGCGCTCGACGCCGCGCACGCCGGCGGCCTGGTGCACCGCGACGTCAAGCCCTCCAACGTGCTGCTGGTCGCCCGCGCCGACGGCGGCGACCTGGCGGCGTCGGCGCCCGGTGAGGACTTCTGCTACCTCGCCGACTTCGGCATCGCCCGCACCTCGGCCGACGCCACCGGCCCGGCGCTGACCGGCACCGGCATGGCCGTGGGCAGCACCGAGTACATGGCGCCCGAGCGGTTCGGCTCCGGCCCGCTCGACGCCCGCGCCGACGTCTACTCGCTGGCGTGCGTGCTGTTCGAGGCGCTCACCGGGAGGCGGCCGTTCGCCGGCGACGACCCGGTGGCGCTGATGGCCGCGCACGTCCACGAGCCGCCGCCCCCGCCGTCGTCCCTGGCCCCGGGTGTCCCGCCGGCGCTGGACGCGGTGGTCCTGCGGGGCCTGGCCAAGGACCGCGACCGGCGCTGGCCCACGGCCGGGGCCATGGCCGCCGCCGCGCGCGCCGCGCTGGCCGAGAGCGGCGTCCCCGTCCCCGGGAGCGACGCCGGGACGGCGGTGGGCCCGGCCGCCGACGGCGCCCCGGCCCGCGCGGTCACCCGGCAGCAGGAGACGGGCCACCCGGCCGCGCCGCCCACTCCCGTCGGGCCGCGCCCACCGGTCCCGCGGCGGCCCGCCCGCCTGCCGTGGGTGCTCGCCGGGCTCGGCGCGGTCCTCGCTCTCGCGCTCGCCGGGGCGCTGGCCGCGGTGGTCCTCCGGCTCGACGACGCCCGCGAGGACGCCCGGGCGGCCGGCCAGCGGCTGGTCGCCACCGCACTGGCGGCCGGCACCGACCCCGCGGCGTGCACCGCGGAGGAGCCCGCCGACGGCGTCCTCCGGGAGCTCAGCTGCCCGGGCGACCCGGAGGAGGACGGGCCGTCCGCGGTCACCTACGCGGCGCACGACGGCGACGGCGCCGCACGGGCCCTCGCCGCCGACACCCGGGGGCTCGACCGGCTCGACGACCGCTTCGACTGCGGACCGGAGTACGAGGGCGCCCCCGGGCCCACCGGCTGGTTCCCCGTCCTCGACGACGACGGCACCGAGGTCGGCCGGGCGGCCTGCTGGGTGGACGACGAGGGGGACACCGTGTTCGCCTGGACGTGGGACGACCTCGGGACCTACGCCGTGGCCGAGCTGCGCGGCGGCGGCGTGGACGGCCTCTCCACCCTGCGCGGCTGGTGGGACGACGACGCCGACCGCGGCCACGACTGACCTGCACGCCGCGGCAGCCCGGGACGGCGCGCCTCCCGCCCTACGCTGCCCCCCGTGACCGGACCTGGGCTGACGCGCGCACCCGCGGGGTGGTACCCCGACCCCGACGGCGCTCCCGGGGTGGTGCGCTGGTGGAACGGGGAGACGTGGTCCGACGTCACGACGCCGGCCGGACCCGGGGTCGCCGTCCAGGCGCCGCCGGTGGCCGCGCCCCCGTCGCCCCGGGACGGCGGGTCCTGGCAGCCGGGCCCGTCGTCGGAGCCGGTCCGGCGGCCCCGCACGGCCTGGTGGGTCGGGGGATCGCTGCTGGCCGTCGTCGCCGTGGTCGTCGTCGCGCTGGTCGTCGGCCTGTCCGGGGGCAGCGCCACCGGGCAGGGCACCGAGACCGACCCGCCGGTCGCCGGCTCCCCGCCGGCCGGCCCGACGTTCCCGCCCGGCACCGTGCGGATCATCGACGAGGAGGCGGGCATCTCCTACCCCTTCCTCGGCAACGGCTGGTACGAGTACGACCTCGGCTCCATGCCCGAGACCCGCACCATCGCCGGGCAGTACTTCATCACCCAGGAGCAGACCCCCGACGGCGGCAACTTCATCGCCCAGTGCACGTCGGGACCGGTCTCCGACGGCTACGGCTGGACCGGCCCGGGCAGCGAGCAGGCGACGGTGACGGCGCTGGCCGACAGCGTGCGCGCGGCCTACTACCCGTACCCGAACGAGCGGGAGGTGCTGCGCGACGAGGCGCTGACCGTCGACGGCCACGCGGCGCACCTGGTCGAGTTCCAGCTCACCTGGGACGTCGAGGGCTACGACTCCACCGGTGAGCGGGCGGCGCTGCTGGTCGTCGACGTCGGCCGGCCCGACCCCGCGCTGCTCTACGTCTCGATCCCCAACACGCACGCCGAGCTGTACGGGACCATCGACCGGGTCGTCGCCGACATCGACGTGCTGTAGGCGCCCGGCGCGGCGTCGTCCCGCGTGGTTACTGTCGGTCCGTGACAGCAGCGGGAGCCGACCTGACACTGCGGCACCCGGTGGAGCGCTTCACGCTCGACAACGGGCTGCGAGTGGTCCTCGCGCCCGACCGCAGCGTGCCGGTCGTCGCCGTGACCGTCTCCTACGACGTGGGCATGCGCAACGAGCCGGAGGGCCGCACCGGCTTCGCCCACCTCTTCGAGCACGTCATGTTCCAGGGCTCGGCACACGTGCCGAAGATGGAGCACGCCCGTCTGGTGCAGGCCGCCGGCGGCACGTTCAACGGCTCGACCCACCAGGACTACACGAACTACTACGAGGCGCTGCCGGCCGAGGCGCTCGAGCGCGCGCTGTTCCTCGAGGCCGACCGGATGGCCGCCCCGGCCATCACCGAGGAGAACCTCCGCAACCAGATCGACGTGGTCAAGGAGGAGATCCGGGTCAACGTGCTCAACCGGCCCTACGGCGCCTTCCCGTGGCTGCAGCTGCCGCAGATCGCGTTCGAGAGCTTCGCCAACACCCACGACGGCTACGGCTCCTTCGTCGACCTGGAGAGCTCCACGGTCGCCGACGCCGAGGACTTCTTCTCCCGCTACTACGCACCGGGCAACGCGGTGCTGTGCATCGGCGGCGACCTCGACGTCGGCGAGACCGAACGGCTGGTCCGCCGCTGGTTCGGCCCGGTGGAGGCCCGCGAGGTGCCGCCCATCCCCTACACCGGCGAGCCCTCGCCGACGACGGTGCGCCGCGACGTCGTCGAGGACCGGCTGGCCCCCGCGCCCGCCGTCGCCCTGGGCTGGCGGGTGCCCGACCCGGTCGGCGACCTCGACACCTACCTGGGCACCGTGCTGCTCGCCGAGCTGCTCAGCGAGGGCGACGCCTCCCGGCTGGAGCGCCGGCTGGTGCACGACGACCGCCTGGCCGTGGCGCAGAGCAGCTACGTGGGCCTGTTCGGCGACCCCTTCGACGTCCGCGACGCCACGCTGCTCACCACCCAGGTGCACCACCCGGCCGCCGTCCCGGTCGAGGACGTCCTGGCCGCGGTGCACGAGGAGATCGGCCGGGTCGCCACCGAGGGCGTGAGCGCCGAGGAGCTGGCCCGGGTGCAGGCCCGCACCAGCGCGCAGCTGCTGCGCCAGGCCGACTCGGTGCTCGGCCGCACCCTGGCCTTCGCCGGCGCCGAGCTCGTCCACGGCCGCGCCGAGCTGGCCGGCGAGCTCGCCGCCCGGCTGGCCGCGGTCACCCCCGACGCGGTGCAGGTCGCCGCCAAGGGACTCGATCCCGGCACCGCCGCGATCCTCGAGCTGCGCGCCACCGGAGGAGCCCGATGAGCGCCCCCGTCCTCGACCTGGGCCTGATCCCGCCGCTGGGCGAGCCGCGCCCGCAGCCGGTCCCCGAGGTCGCGACGACGACGCTGCCCAACGGGCTGGCCGTCGTCGTCGTGCCGCGGCCCGGCGTGCCGCTGGTCGAGCTGCGGCTGCGCGTGCCGTTCGCCGCGACCTCCCCGCGCGGCGCCCTCCAGCACGCCGCCCGGTCCTCGGTGCTCTCCGGCGCGGTGCTGCTCGGCACCGGGCGGCGCGACGCCACCGCCGTCGCCGAGGCGCTGCAGGGCCACGGCGCCGAGCTGACCGTGGCCGCCGACCCCGACCGGCTGCTGTTCTCCACCACGCTGCTGTCCGAGGGGCTGGCCCCGGTCCTCGGGGTGCTCGCCGAGGTGCTCACCGACGCCGCCTACCCGGGCGACCAGGTCGAGGCCGAGCGCGACCGGGTGGCCGAGCGGATCGCCATCGCCCGCTCCCAGCCCGGCGTCATCGCCCGCACCGCGCTGGCCGCCCGCCGCTACGGCACCCACCCCTACGCCGCGCAGCTCCCCGCGCCCGAGCTGGTCGGCAAGGTGACCGCCCCCGCGCTGCGCAAGCTGCACCGCGAGCGGCTGCTGCCCGCCGGCAGCACGCTGGTGCTCGTCGGCGACCTCGACGTCGCCGCGGCCACCGACGCCGTCGCCGAGGCGCTCGGCGGCTGGACGGGGGAGGGCGCCGCGGCCGGCGCCAAGCCCGCCCCGACGCTCGCCCCGGGCCACCTCGAGGTGGTCGACCGGCCGGGCGCGGTGCAGTCCAACATCCGCCTCGGCGGGCCGGCGCCCGGCCGCACCGACCCCGACCTGCCCGCCGTCCGGCTGGCGAGCACGGTGTTCGGCGGCTACTTCTCCTCGCGGCTGGTCGAGAACATCCGGGAGCGGCGCGGCTACTCGTACAGCCCGCGCAGCGCCGTCGACCACCTGGCCGCGGCCTCGTCGTTCCTCGTCGAGGCCGACGTCGCCACCGAGGTCACCGGCGCCGCGTTCCTCGAGACGTGGGCCGAGCTGGGCCGGATGGCGCTGGCGCCGGTCACCGAGGCCGAGCTGGACGCCGCCCGCCGCTACGTGCTCGGCAGCATGGCGCTGTCGACCGCCACGCACGCCGGGCTGGCCGGCACGCTGTCCGCGCTGGCCGGGTCGGGCCTGTCCGCGGAGTGGCTGGCCGAGCACCAGCGGGCGCTGGCCGAGGTCACCGTCGAGCAGGTGCAGGAGGCCTCCCGCCGCCACCTGGCGCCGGCCGCGCTGACCGCCGTCGTCGTCGGGGACGCCGAGCGGGTCACCGACGCGCTGCGGGCCCTCGGCCCGGTCGACGTCACCGCCAGCGCCGCAGCCGCGCCGGACCCGGCGTGAGCGTCCCGCCGGGCGGCAGCACGCCCGACGACGTCGCCTCGCCGGAGGCCGTGCGCGGGTTCTGGCCGGCCGGCACGCCCGACACGACGGGCACGGTGCCGGTGCTGTCCCGCTCGGCGCACGACCGCGACCACCTCGGCCGGTCGCTGGAGGACCCCAGCCGCGGGCGGCCGGTGCGGGTGCTCACCGTCGACGAGCGCCGCGCCGTCCCGGTGCGCGAGACCGACGGCGGCCCCGAGCTGGTGTGGGACGAGCAGCCGGCCCTGCCGGCGGGCGCGGTGTACCTCGGCGAGGCCGGCGGCGTCCCCTACGCGGCGGTCCGCGGCGAGCGGGCGCTGACGGTCAACGGCCGCCCGGTGGACCTGTGGACCGGGCTGCGCGAGGTGGGCGCCGACCTCGGCGACCTCGACGCCGGCCTGCTCGCGGAGGCCGTCGGCATCCTGGAGTGGCACGAGCGGGCCCGGTTCAGCCCGCTGTCCGGTGCCGCGACGACGATCGAGCGGGCCGGCTGGGTGCAGCGCGACCCGGTCACCGGCACCGAGCTGTTCCCCCGCACCGACCCCGCGGTGATCATGCTGGTCCACGACGGCGGCGACCGCTGCGTGCTGGGCCGGCAGGCGGTGTGGCCGCCCGGGCGGTTCTCGATCCTCGCCGGGTTCGTCGAGCCGGGGGAGTCCGCCGAGGGCGCGGTGGCCCGCGAGGTCGCCGAGGAGGTCGGGCTGGCGGTCACCGACGTCCGCTACGTGAGCAGCCAGCCCTGGCCGTTCCCGCAGTCGCTGATGCTCGGCTTCGTGGCGCGCGCCGAGGGGGACCTGGAGCTGCGGCTGGACCCGACCGAGATCGAGGAGGCCCGCTGGTGGACCCGCGAGGAGCTGCGCTCGGGCCGCGGGCCCGCCGCGCTGCCGCCGCCGGTCTCGATCGCCCGGCACATCATCGACCGCTGGGTGGCCGGCGAGCTCGACTGAGTCAGGCGAAGCGGCCCTGCAGGACCAGCGCGGGGTGCTCGGGGCGGTCGGCCAGCACCACGGCGTCGGCGAGCAGCACGGGGTCGACCTCGTCGTCGTAGCGGTCGAAGGCGGGCAGCTCCCACGCCTGCTCCGCGGGGAAGCGCCGCCTGCGCGCGGCCGGCGCCACCCGCAGGTGCACGACGACGTCGAAGGCGAGCCCCACGCCCTGCAGCAGCGGGCCGGGGACCAGCAGCACCCCCCGCGACGGCATCGGGCGGTAGCCGGCCCGCGCGGCGCGGTCGCGGTCGACGTCCCACAGGACCGGCAGGTACTCGGCCGGCCCGCCGGGACCCACCCGGTCGAGCACCTCGCGGGCCAGCGCGCCGGCGTCGAGCCAGTCGGTGTAGCGGGCGTCGGGATCGGTGCGGCCGTGCTCGAACCGCAGGGAGGCCGGCCGGAGGAACCCGGCGGCCGGGACGACGACGGCCGGCCGGCCGAGCGCGGGCAGCCGCTCGGCGACCGCCCGGGCCAGGCCCTCCGGCTCGGCGACGTCGGGCCCGTCGACGGCGACGCGCAGGGCGGCCGCGCCCGGCTCCGGTCCGACGTCGGCGAGGAGGGCGGCCAGCCGGTCGGCCAGCGCGCCCGGGGTCAGCGGCTGCGGACCGCTCAGCGGCGGCCGTCCGCGGGCACGGCGGGGCCGGGGCGGCCCGGCGCGTGCGGGACCCGCCGGCCCGGCGGGCGGCGGGGGACCGGCGGCAGGGCCGCGGCCGGCTCGGCGGCCACCCCGTCGAGGGGCTCGAGCACCTCGCGGGCGAGCTCGTGCACCGGCCGCCCGAGCGACCGGGCCTGGGTGCGCAGCGCCTCGAACGCCGCCCGTGGCGTGGTGCCCTGCCGCTCGGCGAGCACGCCGATGGCCCGCTCGGTGGCGACCCGGGAGGCCAGCGCGTGCTCCAGCTGGGCGACGGTCCGCTCGAGCGCGGCGATCCGGGCGTCCCGGGGGTCGCCGTCCGGCCCGGCGTCGGCCGTCCCCCGGGCGGCGCGGCGCGTCGCGCGGTCGGGATCGGCCGGGCCGTCGAGCTCCTCGGCGACGAGGTCGGCCAGCGACAGCCCCTCCAGCAGGTCGGCGACGTCGTCGGCGCGGCCGGGGGACAGGACGCTCCAGCCGCGGCCGGTCCGGGCGAGCACGACGGAGGGCTGGTCGGCGGGCGGCTCCTCCGAGGTCGCTGCGGACACGGGGAGGTGCACGGCGTCCGAGGTCACGACAGCGGCTCCCGCGGGTGCTCGGCCGGTGGGCCGGGGGGACGTCGGCGTGCCACGGTCGCGACCCGCCGGGGGACGATGATGCACCGCCGGGGGCCGCGGCCCCTGCAGCACCCGCCGATCAGGCGTCCGACTGCTGCGCGAGCCGCGCCTTGACCTGGTCGATGCTCGGGTTGGTCAGCGCGCTGCCGTCGGCGAAGACCAGGGTCGGGACGGTGCGGTTGCCGCCGTTGGCGTTCATGACGACCTCCGCCGCGGCGGCGTCGCGCTCGATGTCGACCTCGGCGTAGCCGATGCCCTCGACCTGCATGAGCTTCTTGAGCCGCACGCAGTACCCGCACCAGGTGGTGGTGTACATCGTCACGGCGGCGGGCGCGGCAGTCACTCGGGGTCCTCCAGGGATCGGGGCGGGGACGCGACGACGTCCCAGGGGGCCAACACCGCGGGCCCGTCGCCTCTTCCCGGCCTCCCCGTCCCCGGGCGCACCGGCCGTCCCCAGGCGCCGGGGTGTCCCCGCCGTCTGTCGTCCCGGGCTGGGACACTCGCAGGAGCGGTCCGCCGGCCGCCGTCCCCTGTGCCCTCGGAGGAACCGCCGCATGCCCCGGACAGCCGACGCGCCCCTGGCGACCCCCGGGTCCGCGGGGACCTCCGCCGGCGCCGAGGCGGTCCTGGCCGGGCTCGACGAGGAGCAGCGCGAGGCCGCCTCGGCGGTCACCGGCCCGGTGTGCATCCTCGCCGGTGCGGGGACGGGCAAGACCCGCACGATCACCCACCGCATCGCCTACGGCGTGCACACCGGCGCGTTCGTCCCCGAGCAGGTGCTCGCGGTGACCTTCACCGCCCGTGCGGCCGGGGAGCTGCGCACCCGGCTGGCCGGTCTCGGCGTCGGCGGGGTGCAGGCCCGCACCTTCCACGCGGCGGCGATGCGCCAGCTGCGCTACTTCGCGCCGCGCGTGCTCGGCGGCCCGCTGCCGCCGCTGATCGAGAACAAGCTGCGGGTCGTCGCCTCGGCGGCCACCCGCAACCGGCTGACCACCGACCGGACCAGCCTGCGCGACCTCGCCAGCGAGATCGAGTGGGCCAAGACCACGCTGGCCACCCCGGAGGACTACCCGGCCCGGGCCGCGGCCGCCGGGCGCGAGCCGCCGTTCGACGCCGCCGCCGTCGCCCGCGTGTACGCCTCCTACGAGTCGGCCAAGCAGCGCGACGGCGCACTGGACTTCGAGGACCTGCTCCTGGTCACCGCGTTCGCGCTGGAGGAGCACCCCGACGTCGCCCGGCAGGTGCGCGCGCAGTACCGCCACTTCGTCGTCGACGAGTACCAGGACGTCAACCCGCTGCAGCAGCGGCTGCTCGACGCCTGGCTGGGCGGGCGGGCCGACGTCTGCGTCGTCGGCGACCCCAACCAGACCATCTACTCCTTCACCGGGGCCGACCCCGACTACCTCCTGGGCTTCGCCGACCGCTATCCCGACGCCGCGGTGGTCAAGCTCGAGCGCGACTACCGCTCGACACCGCAGGTGGTGGGGCTGGCGAACAAGCTCATCGGGCAGGCGCCGGAACGCAAGAGCATCTTCCGGCTCAAGCTCCTCGGCCAGCGGGCCGAGGGCCCCGAGCCGCGCTTCTTCGAGCACACCGACGAGCCCGCCGAGGCCGCCGCGGTCGCCCAGGCCTGCCGCGCGCTCGTCGAGAGCGGGACGCCGGCGTCGGAGATCGCGGTGCTGTTCCGCATCAACGCCCAGTCCCAGGTCTACGAGTCGGCGCTGGCCGACGCCGGCGTGCCCTACGTCCTCAAGGGCGGGGAGCGGTTCTTCGAGCGGCCCGAGGTCCGCGAGGCGGTCGTCCTGCTGCGCGGCGCGGCCGCCGGCGGCCACGAGCCCGGCGCGCTGGTGCCCACGGTGCGCGACGTGCTCGCCTCGACCGGCTGGGTGGAGCACCGCCCGCCGGCCGGGGGAGCGGCCCGCGACCGCTGGCAGTCGCTGGCCGCGCTGGTCGACCTCGCCGTCGACCTGGTGGCCGAGGACCCGACCACCGACCTCCCGCGCTTCGTCGCCCACCTCGCCGAACGGGCCGACGCCCAGCACGCGCCGACCGTCCAGGGCGTGACGCTGGCGTCGATGCACGCGGCCAAGGGCCTGGAGTGGGACGCCGTCTTCGTGGTCGGCCTGGTCGACGGCGTGCTGCCCATCTCTCAGTCGCTGTCGCGGCCGGAGGCGGTGGAGGAGGAGCGCCGGCTGCTCTACGTCGCGGTCACCCGCGCCCGCGAGCAGCTCACCCTCTCCTGGTCGCTGGCGCGCAACCCCGGTGCCAAGCGGGCCCGGCCGCGCAGCCGCTTCCTCGACGGCCTGGTGCCCGGCTCCACGCCGTCGGCCCCGCCGCCGCCCCGGAGGACCAAGCGGGCCAAGGTCGTGCTCGAGGGGGAGGCCGGGGAGATCTTCGAGCGGCTGCGCGCCTGGCGCAGCAGCACCGCGCAGGCCGCCTCGGTGCCCGCCTACGTCGTGTTCACCGACGCCACCCTGCAGGCCATCGCCGAGGCGAAGCCGACCAGCATCCGCGAGCTGTCCGGGCTCCCCGGCATCGGCGCCCGCAAGCTGGAGATGTACGGCGAGGACGTCCTCGCCACCGTCGGCGGCTGACCGGTCACCGGCCGTGCCCACCGCACGGCCGGACCGGCGCGTCCCACGCCATCGGAGGACGCGCCCGTTAATTGCGTTGCGCCGCTGCGGTGACCTTCCCTACTGTCCTGCCTGCGCCCGACGGACGACCGCGGGCGCGCCAGACCGAGCCCGGCCCGACCGCCGGACTCCGACCCCGGGAGGAGGGGTACCGATGATCGACATGCGCTGCGTCCTCGCCCCCGCCGGGGTCTCCGCCTGGGGCGCCCTCGACGTGCGTCCGGCCCTGACCGGCGCCGTCCCGTCCGCGCGGCCGCGCTACGCCGTGGTCCGGTCGATGACGCCGTTCGACCTGACCGGCACCGCCGTCGCTGCGCCCACCGCTCCGGTCCAGGGGACCGGTCTGCCCACCGGCGGCGAGTTCGGCCCCGGCGTCGGCGGCACCGATGCCCTCCGCACCCACATCTCCAAGCAGCGCCACACCCTCGGGATCCACTCCCCGGGGAGACCGCAGAGCTAGCCGCTCGACCGGTCCTCCTCGAGGCCGCGGAACCCGAACCCCGGGATCCGCGGCCTTCGTCTTTCCTCCGCGGCACCCGGCCCCGACCACCCGGTCGGCGGGCCCCCGCCGGCCGCGCAGACGACGAGTACGAGGAGGAGCGGCAGTGCAGCAGACGATCGACCGCCCGACGTCCCACCGCCGACCCGGGCTCCCCCGGACCGGCGGCGCCACCCCGAGGACGCCGCACGTCCCCCTGGCCCCGGCTCCGGTGCGGCGCCCCCTGCCGTGCCGCGGGACCGACGACCCGGACCTGTGGTTCGCCGAGAGCCCCGCGCTGCTCGAGCAGGCCAAGGTCCTGTGCGGGGAGTGCCCGGTCCGCGACGCCTGCCTGGCCGGCGCCCTGGACCGCGGCGAGCCGTGGGGCGTCTGGGGCGGCGAGATCTTCGAGCGGGGTGTGGTCATCCCGCGCAAGCGCCCGCGGGGCCGTCCCCGCAAGGTCGTCGCGGCGTGAGCCGTGACGGCGACAGCCGACAGCGACAGCCATCCGATCGGGCACCGACGCCCGACGAGCACCGAGGACCCGAGATGACCACGTACGAGTACGACCTGGCCACCACGCGGCTGCGCGAGCTGCGCGCCGAGGCCGACGCCGCCGGCCGCGTGCGCCGGCTGCGGGCCGCCCGCCGGTGGGCCCGCCGCGCGGAGTACGCCAGCCGGCGTGCCGCGCGGGCCAGCGCCGCCGTCCGCTGAACGGCGGCGCCCCCTCAGGGGCCCGGCAGCACGCCGGGCCCTCCCGGTCGAGGCCGGGCTCCCGACGCTCCCGGTGCGTCGGGAGCCCGGCCTCTCGTCGTCCCGGGCCCGGTCGGGGACCGTCGGGCCCCGGTCAGGCCTTGAAGCCGGGCAGCCACTCCTCGAGGACGCCGCGGTAGTCGGCGGCGGCGTCGAGCTGGCAGAGCACGCCGATCGAGCCGATCGTCACCCGGTGGATGAGCAGGTAGGCCGGCGGCAGGTTGAGCTGGCGGCCCAGCTTGTTCGCCTCGCTGCGGGGGTCGGCGAGGCGGGCGGCCTGCTCCTGCATCCAGGCCCGGGTGAAGCGGAAGCCCGGACTCTCGACCGGCTCGAGCATCGGCCGCAGGTAGTCCAGCACGGCCTGGGCGTCGACCTCGATCCCCGGCCGCACGAACCCCTCGGCGCGCAGGTCGGTGAGCACCTCCTCGGCGCGGCCCTCCAGCGCCCAGCGCACCAGGCGGCCGATCGGCTCGGGCAGCCCGTCGGGCAGCCGGGCGGTGGCGCCGAAGTCGATGACCCCGAGGCGGCCGCCGTCGACGAGCCGGAAGTTGCCCGGGTGCGGGTCGGCGTGCAGCAGTCCGGCCCGTTGCGGGGCGGAGAAGTGCAGCACCGCCATGAGGTGGCCGGCGCGGTCGCGCTGCTCGCGGGTGCCCTCGGTGATGACCCGTGACAGCGGCAGCCCCTCCAGCCACTCCGACACGATCACCTTCGGCGCGCTGGCCACCACCCGCGGGACGACGATCTCCGGGTCGCCCGCGTAGGCGGCGGCGAACTGCCGCTGCGCGTCGGCCTCGAGCCCGTAGTCGAGCTCCTCGATCACCCGGGCGCGCAGTTCGGCGATCAGCGGCTTGACGTCCATGCCGGGGAACAGCGCGGCGAACAGCCGGGCGAAGCGGGACAGCTGGTTGAGGTCGGCCATCAGCGCGGTGGCCGCACCCGGGTACTGGATCTTCACGGCGACGTCGCGGCCGTCGCGCCAGGTGGCGCGGTGCACCTGGCCGATGCTGGCGGCCGCGGCCGGCTGGTCGTCGAACTCGCGGAAGCGGGTGCGCCACGTGCCGCCGAGCTGCTGGGCGAGCACCGCGTGCACGGTGCGCACCGGCATCGGCGGTGCCGCCTCCTGGAGCTTGACCAGCGCCTCGCGGTAGGGGGCGGCCACCTCCTCGGGGACGGCGGCCTCGAACACCGACAGCGTCTGGCCGAGCTTCATCGCCCCGCCCTTGAGCTGGCCCAGGACGGCGAACAGCTGCTCGGCGGTGCGCTGCTGCAGCTCCGCGGCGACCGCCTCGGACGACTGCCCCGACAGCCGCTTGCCGATCCCCAGCGTGGCGCGGCCGGCCGCACCCAGGGGGAGCGAGGCCAGCCGCGCGGTGCGCGAGATCGAGCCCCTGGGGATCCCCCGTGCGTCGTCGGTCACCGTGCCATTGTCCCCGACGCGGAGCCCGGGCCGCTGACGGAGCCGCGGTGGGCGTCACCCGGAGGGGCGGACGTCGCCGCACCCGCAGGACGGGTGCGGCGACCAGCGGCGCAGCCGCGGCACGAACCCCGGGGGCGCCAGCTCGACCGTGCCGGCCAGCGCCGCCGGGCTGCCGCTGCCCTCGAGGTAGGCCAGCGCCGTCTGCGCCGCGGCCAGCGCGGTCGCCCAGCAGGCGAGGGTGGACCCGCCGGGGACGTCGGCGGCGGTGAGCTGGGCGGCGAGCACCGGCCAGTGCGGATCGGCGTCGCGACGGCGCAGGTCGGCGCACCGCAGGCAGCCGGTGACGCCGGGGACCACCAGCGGCCCGACGACGCCGGTCTCGCCGCGGACGGCGGCGACCAGGTGCGCGACGCCGGCGTCCCGCAACCCGGCGACCAGCGGGTCGGAGGCCGCCCACGGCCGGGCGAGGACGACGAGGTCGGGGACGGCGCCCGGCGGCAGCGGGCGCAGGTCGGTGAGCGGACTGGCGCGGCGGACGGCGTCCGCGGCGGCGAGCGAGCGGGCCCGCCCCTCGTCGGCCGCGGTCAGCCCGCCGGCGACCGCGTCGGCCGCGGTGGCGACGCCGTCGTCGCGGACGTCGACCCGGCCCACGCCGCTGGCCGCCAGCAGCGTCGCCAGGGGGACGCCGACCCGGGTCGCGCCCTCGACCACGACCGTCGCGGCGCGCCGGGCGTGCCAGCGCACCGCGCCGTCGGGGTCCCGCGCGGCGGGCAGCTCCGCGGCGGTGCGGGCCGCGGCGGCCGGGCCGGCGTCGGAGGCCAGCAGGTCCGCGGCCTCGAGGTCGACCAGCGTGCCGGTGGCGCGCAGGTGGTCGAGCAGGGCGGCGACCGCGCGGGGGTCGAGACCGTCGCCGGCGGCGTCGGCCAGCACGGTCCGCTGGGGGCGCCGGCCGTCGAGGCCGCGCAGCAGGGCGGTCACCGCGGCCGGGGCGGAGCCGACCAGCACGCCGTCGCGCTCGACCCCGCCGACCTGGACGGCGTCGGGGGAGCGGCGCAGCAGCGGCGTGCCCGGGGGCAGCAGGGGGTGGGCGGTGTCGGACACCCGCGCAGGGTGGCAGGACCGGCCCGGCTCCCGCTGCCGTCGTCCACAGGGTCCGGGGACGACGACGGCGGCGCCCGCGGTGCGGGACGCCGCCGTCAGGAGGCAGTGCCTAGGCCTTGCCGAGGATCCGGTTCATCTTGGTGCCGCAGACCGGGCAGGTGCCCTGGGCCATCCGGCGGCCGGACTCGCTGACCTTGACCTCGCCGTCGAAGTCCCGCTTCTCCTTGCACTTCACGCAGTAGCCGTTGTAGCTCTCCGCCACGGTGCCTCCTCTTCCAGCTGCTCGGCACCCGTCCGGGCGCCGCCTCCGCGAACGCTACCCGGGCGGTCCCGTCCGACCCGTCCGGCCGGGGAGCCCGTCCCGCCGCGGTGCCCACAGCCTGTGGACAGCACTGTGGAGACGGTGGGGACCCCGCGGCGTGTCGCTGTGTGCAGCCGGGGGAGGGGCCGGTGCCCACCCGCCCGTCGCCGGCCCGTTCCACGCCCGTCACCTGCGCGGACACGTCTGGCGCCGCTGTGGACGGGGCGCGTCGCCGACGGGCTCCGGCTGTCCACCGTCCGTGCGACTCGTACCCGAGCGGGTGGCGCCCCTCCGCGCGTCGCCGGCGGCCGGTGGCTACCGTCCTCCCGTGCCCGGATCGACCCCCGCCCCCTCGCGCGGCCCCCTGTCCACGGACGGGCCGGTCGAGGTGCGCCGCAGCGCGCGCCGCCGTCGGACGGTGACCGCCTACCGCGAGTCGGGGCGGACGATCGTGCTCATCCCGGCGGCGTTCACGCCGGCCGAGGAGCGGCGCTGGGTGGCCCAGATGGTGGCCAAGCTGCAGACCCGGGAGGAGCGCCGCCGCCGCTCCCTGGGCGGCGACGACGAGCTCATGAGCCGCGCCCGCGCGCTGTCGGCCGCGCACCTCGACGGCGTGCCGCAGCCGACCAGCGTGCGGTGGGTGGACAACCAGCAGCGCCGCTGGGGCTCGTGCACCCCCGCCGACGGCAGCATCCGGCTGTCGAGCCGGCTGCGGTCGATGCCGGAGTACGTCGTCGACTACGTGCTGGTGCACGAGCTGGCGCACCTGCTCGAGGCCGCCCACGACGCGCGCTTCTGGGCGCTGGTGGCCCGCTACCCGCAGGCCGAGCGGGCCCGCGGTTTCCTCGAGGGCGTCGAGTCGGCCCGGGCCGACGGCGCCCGCGAGGACCACGGCGACCTGGTCGACTGACGGAGGACCCCTCGCCCCCCGCCGCTGGCAGGCTCGCGGCGGCGACCTGCGAGGGGGGCCGACCGCCACGCGATCGCGGGAGCCTCCGGCCCCCACTCCTCGCGGGGTGTCCTCAGCGGGTGGCGGAGTCCCCGTCCGGGCCCTCGCCGCTGTCGCCGCCGTCGCCGCTGTCGCCGCTGCCGCCGTCGGTGTCCTCGGCCGGGTCGGTCAGCGCGCGCAGCTCGTCGTCGAGGCCCTGGCGGGCGACGAAGTCCAGCGGCTCGTCGAGGTCGTCGGAGGTGGGCAGCAGGTCCGGGTGCGACCAGAGCCGGTCGCGGGCCCCGGTGCCGTGCTGCTGCGCCATGGCGCCCCAGACGGTGGCGGCGTCGCGCAGCCGGCGCGGCCGCAGCTGCAGGCCGACCAGCGTGGCGAAGGTCTGCTCGGCCGGGCCGCCCGAGGCGCGGCGGCGGCGCATCGTCTCGGCCAGCGCCCCGTGCCCGGGCAGCCGCTCGCCGGCCGCGGCCGCGACGACGGCGTCGACCCAGCCCTCGACCAGAGCCAGCAGCGTCTCCAGCCGGCGCAGCGCCATCTGCTGCTCCGGCGTCTCCTCCGGCTCGAGCAGCCCGCTGCCCAGCAGCTCCTGCAGCGCCTCGGGGTCGGACGGGTCGAAGCCGCCGCCCATCGAGCCCATCGCGTCGTTGAGCCCGCGCTCGATGGCCTCGCGGTCGATGGTGATGCCACGGGCGTAGGCGTGGACGGCGTCGTGCAGCTGCTGGCGCAGCCACGGCACGTGGGCGAACAGCCGCAGCGACGCGGCCTCGCGCAGCGCGAGGAACAGGCGGACCTCGTCGGCCGGGCGGTCCAGGCCCTCGGCGAACGCCGCGACGTTCTGCGGGACGAGCACCGCCGAGCCGGCCGGGGCCAGCGGCAGGCCGACCTCGGTGCCGGTGAGCACCTCGCCGGCGAGCCGGCCGAGGGCCTGCCCGACCTGGGCGCCGAACATCAGGCCGCCCATCCGCCCCATGATCCCGGCGAGCGGGCCGGCCACGGCCATGGCCTCCTGCGGCAGCGCGGAGGTCATGGCGGCCACGACCTTCTCGGCCAGTGGGTCGATGAGCGCGCCCCAGGCCGGCAGCGTCTGCTCGACCCACTCCACCCGGGACCACGCCAGCGCCCGGTCGGCGCCCGAGGGCAGGTCGGTGACCTGGTCCAGCCACAGGTCGGCCAGGCGCACCGCCTCGGTGACGGCGGCCCGCTCGGCCTCCGACGTCGGCTGGGTGCCGGTGGCCAGGGAGCTGATCGCGCCCTGCCGGGCGAGGTCCCAGTTGACCGGCCCGCCCGACCAGTTCATGAGCTTCTGCAGCTCGGCGAACAGCGGCATCTTGCCCAGCAGCTCCTCCGGGGTGCCGCCCCCGGCACCGCCCGGTCCGCCGAACCCGAACAGGGCGCCGAAGCCGAACGGGTCGCCGGCACCGGGCTGGTCCCGGCGCTCGGGGTCGCGGTCGGGGAGCCCGAATCCGAACGGCACGTCACTCATGCCCCCACGGTAGACGCGTGATCACCCCGCCGGAGCCCGAGCGCGGGCTCCGGCGTCCGCTCTCGGCGGACGCTGCCAGCCCGAGGTTCTACGCTGGCCGGTCGTGACCCGTCGGATCGCCGTCCTCGCCGTCGGTGTGGTGCTGCTGCTGGTCGCCGGCGTCCTCGGCGCGGCCCTGCCGGTGCCCTACGTCGCCCAGGTGCCCGGCCCGACCTTCAACACCCTCGGCGACATCGACGGCGACCCGGTCATCTCCGTCCGCGGCCGCGACCGCAACGACGTCACCGGCAACCTCAACCTCACCACCGTCGGCGTCGGCCGGGCGGGCCTGAGCCTGGTCGAGGCTGTCCGCGGCTGGTTCGACGACGAGATCAGCGTCGTGCCCGAGGAGTCGGTGTACCCGCCGGACCAGACCGAGGACGAGATCGAGCAGGCCAACCGGCAGGCCTTCCTCACCTCCGAGGAGTCCGCCGAGGCCGCGGCGCTCGGCCACCTCGGGTACCCGGTGAAGGTCGTCGTCCGGGGACTCTCCGGCGACGACTCCCCGTCGGACGGGCTGCTCGAGGAGGGCGACGCGATCGAGGCCGTCGACGGGCGGCCGACGCCGGACTCCGACGCGCTGGCCGCCGTCCTCGCCGCCATCCCGGCCGGCACGACCGTGGAGGTCGCCTACACCCGGCTCGGCCGGGCGGGCACGGCCACGGTCACCACGGGCGGGTCCTCCGACCGCGAGGGCTCGGTGCTCGGCGTGGTGGTGGGCGAGCAGCCCTCGGCGCCGTTCGACGTCGACATCGACGTCGCCGACGTCGGCGGCCCGTCGGCGGGCCTGATGCTCACCCTCGGCATCCTCGACCTGGTCGGCGACACCGACCTCACCGAGGGCGCCGTGGTGGCCGGCAGCGGCACGATCGACGCCCAGGGGACCGTCGGCCCGATCGGCGGCATCCAGCTGAAGATGGTCGCCGCCCAGGAGATCGGCGCCGAGCTGTTCCTCGTCCCGGCCGACAACTGCCCGGACGCGCTCGGGTCCCCGGCCACCGGCCTCACCCTGGCCCGGGTGGCCACCCTCGACGACGCCCTGACCGCCCTCGAGGACGTGCGGGAGGGGCGCACTCCCGCCGGCTGCTGACCGCCACCCGTCCCGGGACGGCCCGCGTGGGGGATGCTGTCGGCCAGCACGGGCTCCCCGGGGAACCCGGTGCCGCGCCGAGCGTTGGTCAGGGGCGACACCGGCCGCTCGTGCGCCAGCCCGGCGCCCGTGCCGACCGGCGCCCCACACGTCCGACCGCACGCGGTCGCCACACCGCGACGGCGCCCCCCGGGGCCCGCCGCACCTGCAACTGAAGGAGACCGCTCGTGGCCATGCGGCCCCCCGTGTCCGTGCCGACGCTGTCGCGGCGCGCGAAGGTGGTCATCGGGTCCATCGCCGTGCTGCTGGTGCTGTTCACGGCCATCGGGACGTTGACCAACGTCTACGTCGACTACCTCTGGTTCGACGAGACCGGGTACACCGAGGTCTTCTGGACCGAGCTCCAGACCCGGGCCCTGCTGTTCGCCGTGGCCGGCGTGGCCACCGGCGGGCTCACCGCGCTGGCGGTCTACCTGGCCTACCGGTTCCGCCCGGCGTTCCGGCCGATGTCGCTGGAGCAGCAGAACCTGGAGCGCTACCGGCAGTCGCTCGAGCCCCGCCGCACCCTGGTGCTGTCGGCGGTCGCGGTCGTCGTCGGCCTGTTCGCCGGGTTCACCGCGCAGGGCAGCTGGGAGACCTGGCTGACCTTCCGCAACTCGACGCCGTTCGGCGACGTCGACCCGCAGTTCGGCCTCGACCTGTCGTTCTTCGTCTTCGAGTACCCCTTCTACCGGCTGCTGCTGAGCTTCGGCTTCGCCATCGTGCTGCTGGCGCTGATCGGTTCGCTGCTCACCCACTACGTGTTCGGCGGCCTGCGGCTGCAGACGCCGGGGCAGAAGCTCACCGGCGCGGCGATGGTGCAGCTGTCGGTGCTGCTCGGCCTGTTCGTGGCGCTCAAGGCGGTCGCCTACTGGTTCGACCGCTACGGGCTGGTCTACTCCGACCGCGGCGAGCTGTTCAGCGGCGCGAGCTACACCGACGTCAACGCGCTGCTGCCGGCCAAGACGATCCTGGTGTTCGCGGCGGCGTTCTGCGCCGTCGCGTTCTTCGCCAACGTGGTCGTCCGCAACTTCCGGCTGCCGGCCGCCGCGCTGGTCCTGCTGCTGCTGTCCAGCCTGGTGATCGGCGTGGCCTACCCGGCGATCGTGCAGCAGTTCGTCGTCCGCCCGAGCGCCAACGAGCGCGAGGCCGACTACATCGAGCGGGCGATCGCCTCCACCCGCGAGGCCTACGACCTCACCGAGGTCGAGTACACGGACTTCGCCCAGGAGAACACCGGGGAGGACGTCGACACCGACGCCGCGCTGGCCGAGCTGCGCAACGACGACGCGACGATCCCGAACGCCCGCCTGCTCGACCCGAACGTGCTGGCCGGGACGTTCACCGCGCGCCAGCAGATCCGCAACGTGTACGGCTTCCCCGAGAAGCTCGACATCGACCGGTACACGATCGACGGCGAGACCCGCGACTACGTCGTCGCCGTCCGCGAGCTCGACAGCGGCAGCCTGTCGGAGAACCAGGACACCTGGATCAACCGGCACACCGTCTACACGCACGGCAACGGGTTCGTCGCCGCGCCGGCCAACCAGGTGGTCACCGGGCAGGAGGGCGGCGAGCCGAACTTCACCAGCCGCGACCTGCCCACCACCGGTGACATCGAGGTCGAGCAGGGCCGGATCTACTACGGCGAGCTGATCGACGACTACTCCGTCGTCGGGGCGCCCGAGGGGGCCGACGCCCGCGAGTTCGACCGGCCCGAGGACGGCTCCGAGGGCGAGGTCAACAACACCTACGACGGCGAGGGCGGCGTCGCGATCGGCAGCTTCTTCCGGCAGCTGACGTTCGCCATCTACTACCGCGAGCGCAACTTCCTGCTCTCCGGTGCGGTCAACGACGCCTCGAAGGTGCTCTACGTCCGCGATCCGCGCGAGCGGGTGGAGAAGGCCGCGCCGTTCCTCACCGTCGACGGCGACCCCTACCCGGCGGTGATCGACGGCCGCGTGCAGTGGATCCTCGACGGCTACACGACGTCGGACGCCTACCCGTACTCCGAGCGGATGGAGCTCGGCGAGGCGGCGCAGGACGCGCTCACCGGCCAGGGGACCGCGGCGCTGCCGAACGAGCAGTTCAACTACATCCGCAACTCGGTCAAGGCCACCGTGGACGCCTACGACGGCACCGTCCGGCTCTACGAGTGGGACGAGGACGACCCGGTGCTGAAGGCCTACATGGCCGCGTTCCCGGGCGTGATCGAGGAGCGGTCGGAGATGAGCGACGAGCTCATCGGCCACGTCCGCTACCCGGAGGACCTGTTCAAGCTGCAGCGGGACGTCCTCACCCGCTACCACGTGAGCGACCCGGGCGACTTCTACAGCCAGAACGACCGCTGGGCGGTGCCGGCCGACCCGACGCAGGACACGCAGACCGAGGAGGCGCAGCCGCCGTACTACATCCTCGCCGCGCGGCCGGGCGAGCCGGACGCGACGTTCCAGCTGACCAGCGCGCTGAACGCCTTCCGCAGGCAGAACCTCTCGGCGTTCATCTCCGCCTCCAGCGACCCGGACACCTACGGCTCGATCCAGGTGCTCCGGCTGCCCGGCAACACGCCCTTCCGCGGGCCCCAGCAGGTGCAGCAGTCGTTCAACACCAACGACGAGGTCGCCCGGGACCTGACGCTGTTCAACAGCGAGGACTCGCAGGCGGTGTTCGGGAACCTGCTGACGCTGCCCATCGGGGAGAACGGCCTGCTCTACGTGCAGCCGCTGTACGTGGAGGGGACCGGGCAGAACTCGTTCCCGCTGCTGCGCAAGGTGCTGGTCAACTACGGCGGACGGGTCGGCTACGCCGACACCCTCTCCGACGCGCTGGACCAGGTCTTCGGGGCCGGGGCGGGGGACACCGCGACCGACTCCGACGACGCCGGGACCACCCCGGACACCGAGGAGCCGACGCCGGCCGAGCCGACCACGCCCGCGGAGCCGACCACGCCGGCCGAGCCGACGACGCCGCCGGCCGACGGGTCGGACACGGCGCTGGACCAGGCGGTCGCCGACCTCGACGCGGCGCTGCAGCGGCTGGCCGAGGCCCAGCGCAGCGGCGACTTCGCCGCGCAGGGCCAGGCGCTGGCCGACCTGCAGCGGGCGGTCGAGGCCTACGAGGCGGCCCAGGGCGCGGCCGCGGCGCCGGCCACGCCGACCGGCTGAGCCGCGCGGGCGGGGGTGTGCCGACCCGGTGCACCCCCGCCCCGCGACCGGGTGTAGGGTGGTCTCACCGACGCGGGGTGGAGCAGCTCGGTAGCTCGCTGGGCTCATAACCCAGAGGTCGCAGGTTCGAATCCTGCCCCCGCTACCAGACGACAGGGGCCCTCACAATGACTGTGAGGGCCCCTGTCGCATGTGCATGCACCTCACCGCGGGCGCACCGGGGATGCTCGCCACACAGGGGCGGGGTCCCGCCCCCGTCCGCCGGACGTCGGGCAGCATGCGTGGCCGTGGCAGCACAGCCTGACGACGCAGGGCCGGCGCGGGTCTTCCTGGTCGACGACCACAAGGTGGTCCGCACCGGGCTGGCGGCCTACCTGGCGACCGAGCCGGGGATGACGGTGGTCGGCGAGGCCGACGACGGCAGGCGGGCGCTCGATGCACTGGCCGTCCTGGAGGGCGCCGGGGAGCGGACGACTGGCTCCACGGGCACCCGTCCGCCGCCTACCGCGACGCCGCCGACGCCGTCCTGGCCGCCTGGCGGGCCCCGGGCGCCGTGGCGCGAACGCTGACGATCTCCCTCGGCCCGGTGCCGGCGCCGCTGGGCGCGGTCATCGAGCTGACCGAGGTCGTCGTCCACGGACTCGACCTCGCCGTCGCCACCGACCGTCTCGAACAGATCGACCAGGCGCGGGCCGAGTGGCTGCTCGCGTTGATGGAGGGCATGGGGTTCGATGCGTTCCGGTTGCCCGGGGTGTTCGGACCTGCGGTGCCCGTACCCGCTGCTGCCCCGGTGCACCTGCGGCTGCTGGGCTTCCTCGGCCGTGGCCTCCCGGCCGCAGAGCCGCTGCCGGCCTGAGCGATCCGTGGCCGTCGGCCCCGACCACCGGAGGGAAGCGGAGGCGAGCCACGTGGCCGGGTCCACCACCGGGAGCCGTCGTCGCCGGCTGCAGACCCGGACGGGGCCGGTGAGCTGCGTCGACAGCGGCTCCGGCGCGCCCGCCGTCGTGTTCATCGGCGGGGCTGGCGGTCCGGCGATCACCTGGGGACCGGTCCGCGCGCGGGTGGCCGCGTCCACCCGCGCGCTCGCCCTCGCCTCCCGCACGTCGACGGCGCTGGCCACCGCCTCCGTCGGGGCGTTCCCCAACTGCTGGCCCGGCTGCCCTCCGTGCCGCTGGGAGCGGTCGACCGACTGCCTCAGCCGTACCGCGCCCAGGCCCGTCGGCTCGGTGCGCGCCACGGCAGCCTCCACACGGCAGCGGCCGAGTTCGCCGGCATGGAGGCCGCCCGACTCGAGGACCTGACGCAGGGCTCGCAACGGGCACTCGCGGCGCTCCCGGGCCACGGCCGGCTCCTCCTGGCCGACACCGGGCGCGACGCCCACGCCGACGCGCCCGACACGGTCGCCGGCGCCGTGCTGGACGTCGTCGCCGAGGTCAGAGGCCGATCCGGCGGCCCGGTCCCAGCGCGAGCAGTTCATGATCCGCCAACGCGTCTCCGCCGAACGAGCGGCACCGCCCCGGCCCAGCACCGCCTGCCCGAGCGGTCGTCGCTCATGTTGCTGGAGCCGGGTCAGCACGCCCGGAACCGCGTAGCCGCAGCCGAGGCGGTCACTGCGGTGGGGGACCAGCGTTCGGTCGGAGCGACGTGGGCCGGAGGAGGGAGGTCACTGCCTCGGCGACTGCGTCGGGATGGGCCATGTGGATGTTGTGCCGGCGGTCGTCGAAGACGCGGTGGATGCTGCACGTGGATCGGGTGGCCAGTTCGCGGTGCATCGCCACCCACTCCTCGCCCCACGCGCGGCTGGTCAGCACCACGAGCGGCAGGTCGCCGAACTGGGGCCGTCCCACACCGGCGGTGCGCCGCCGCGCCTCGCGGGCGCAGGACAGGACTGAGCGCAGTTCCGCTCCGGCCGCACCCCGGAGGCCGAAGCTGCGGGCGACCGAGGTGACCCACTCGCGGCGCTGGCCGGCGCTGAGCCGCGCCTCGAACGTGCGTTGCTCCGGGTAGAGGGGCAACGCCCGCAGGCGCAGGAGTGCCCGCACCACGCCGAACGGCGCGAGGCCTCGCAGCAGGTGGGCGAGCACGCCGGAGACGGCGAAGCCGACCTGCACCGCGCGGTCGTCCGCGATCTGCTCCGGGGTGGCGTCGACCTGCACGAGGCCGGCCAGCCGGTCGGGGTGCTGCTGCGCGTGCAGGCGTGCGATCAGGCCCCCGAGGGAGTGCCCGACCAGCACGTAGGGGCCCTCGGGCAGGCAGGCGTCGAGCACGGCCTGCAGCTCGTCGAGGTAGCCCTGCACGGTCGGAGCCGGGCCAGGTCGGCCGCGGCCCAGGCCGGCCCGGTCGTAGGTGATCACGCGGGTGTGGTTCGCCAGCAGGTCGGCGGCCGGTGTCCACGATGCCTGGCAGTCACCGGCCCCGGTGACGATGACCGCGGCCGCCGAGGCCGGCGTAGGACGGGTACCGCGGACGGTGACCGCCACCATGTGACTGCCGACGTCGACGCAGCGGTGAACTGTCTCGGGGAGGGTGCCCTGATCGGCGGGCGCGGCCGGCCCCACCGCTCCCTGCAGCGTGGCCGACGCGGTCCTCACCGGTCCTGCTCCGGACCTGCGGTGCTGCGGGCGATCTCCACCGTGTGGAAGCCGGGAGTGGGGGAGAGGTCGGTCATCCGGGCGGCGAGCGCGGCGAACTCGGGGCCGGCGACGGCGGACCGCCAGGTCTCGACCGAGGCGAGTTCGGCCACGTGGACGTGGCGGGAGCGGGCCTGCGGTCCGAGCGCCTCGTGCAGGCGGGTGGTGCGGTAGCCGCCCGTGCTGCGGAGCAGGTCGTCGGCCTGCCGCCACGGCTGCAGGAAGCGCTCGTCTCGCTCGGGGGTGACCTCGAAGCAGTTGATCAGGGTCCCGGGGCTCATGGGGTCCTCCTCGTGTGCCGCGGTCAGGTCAGGCGCCGGGGGCCGGTTGGGGCCGGGTCTGCGAGCGGGCGGAGCGGGCGACGAGGTAGCCGACCGCGGCCGCCCAGGCGAGCAGGAGCAGCAGGGAGATCTCGAGCACCGGCACCAGGGCGTCGACGCCGACCAGCGCCGCGCTGCCCACCAGCAGCAGCAGAACCAGGACGGCCGCGGTGACCTGCAGCCAGCGGGCCGCGGCGCCGGCTCGAGCGGCGGCGGTGGTCGCGACCGCGGCGAAGGCGGCGAGCAGGGCGATCTTGAGCACGTCGACGAAGTCGATGGCGAGCAGCAGCGTGCGGCTGGTCGTGGCGGCGTGCTCGCCGACGACCGCGGTGACGGCGAGGGCGAACTGCAGGAGGGACAGCGCTGCGGCGGTGATGCCGATGCCGACCACGGCCCGGCGCAGTCCGCCGCGGACGCCGGTGACCCGGGCGAGCCCGATCGTGAGTCCGGCGAGGGCGAGGCCGGCGGTGCCGTGCACGAGCAGCGCGGACGACACGACGGCCGGTCCGGAATCGGCGTAGAAGCCGGCGATCTCCGCAGGTGGCGCGTCGCGCTCCGGCGCAGCCGGCGCCAGCAGCAGCCCGGCGATCCAGGACAGCACGTAGGCGGCAGCGGCGACCGCGGGGGCGTTGGGCGAGCGCACGGCGACGGGGACGGGGACGGGGACGGTGGTGGACACGGCGGATCTCCTCCGGGACGGGATGGTCACTGGTTCCAGACGGCGAGCAGCGCGGCGTTGCCGACGGCGAGCGCGGCCACCGCAGCGGTGGCGGGCAGGCGGGCACCGAGCCGCCGCAGGGCGGTGAGGCCGAGGGCGAGGGCGCCCAGCTGGGCGGCCACCCGTACCGGCTGCGGCACGGACCCGCCGTGCACGAGCAGCACCCAGCCGACCGCCACGGCACCGGGGACCAGCACGACGGCGGCCAGCCGGGCGGCGGGCGACCGGGCGCCTCGCCAGGCGGCGACGGCGACGAGGGCCAGCAGTCCCAGCTCCAGTCCGAAGCGGACGGCGAGGTTGAGGTCCTGCGCTGCGGTGAGCATGCGGAAACGGTGCCGCCGTCGGGCCGTCGGATCGTCGGCGCGCGGGTTGGTCTCCGGCGTCCACCCGTGGGTGGAGACTGTCGCCCGTGCACGGGCAGCGGCGGTGGGTCCTCCCGGTGGGGCTCGCCGTCGTCGCGCTGGTGGTGGTCGCCAACGCCGGCAGCAGCGTCGGGCTCGGGACCTCCGGCGACGCGCTGGTCGTCACGTTGTCGGTGGCGGTCTACGCCGCGGCGGCCCTGGTCTTCCTGCTCTGGTTCGACGCGCCGGTCCGGACCACCGTGGTGCTGCTGCTGGTGATGGCCGTGGCCTCGGCCGCCGCCCGGCACGGCGACCCGACCGGCACCGGCGGCATCGGGCTCTACCTGGGCGTGGCCTACGCGCCGCTGCGGCTGCCGCGCCGAACGGCCGCGACGGTCGCCGCGGTCAGCGTGGTCCTCTTCGACGTCGTGCTGGCGTTGGAGGCGCCGAACGCCGGGGTCTTCATCACCGTGGTGACCGGCGGTGCGGCGCTGTTCTTCCTGTTCGGCCTGCTGCTGCGCAGCGAGCAGGAGCAGCGCGCGCGGGCCGATCAGCTGGTCGTGCAGCTCGAGCGCAGCCGGGAGGCGGAGAAGGCCTCCGCAGCGCTGGCCGAGCGCACCCGCATCTCGCGGGAGATGCACGACGTCCTCGCGCACACGCTGTCCGCGCTGGTCCTGCAGCTGGAGGCCCTCGCCGTCCGGGCCGAGCGCGCGGCCGACCCGCTGGCCGGCGGCCTGGCCCGCGCGCACCAGCTGGCGCGCGGCGGGCTGGTCGAGGCCCGGCGGGCGGTGTCCACGCTGCGAGGGGGCGTCGTGCCCGGACCCGACGCGCTGGCGGAGCTGCTCGCGCAGCACCAGGCGGCCACCGGGACGCCGTGCGCGCTCGACGTCCGCGGCGAACCGGTGCCGCTGGCTCCCGAGGCGTCCCTCGCCGTCTACCGCACCGTGCAGGAGGCGCTGACCAACGCCCGCAAGCACGCGGCCGGCGCGCCGGTGCGCGTCCGGCTGGACTGGCGGCCCGACGGCGTGGTGGTCGAGGTCCACGACGGCGGCGGCCGCGAGCGGGCCGCGCTGCACGGGACCGGCGGCGGGCACGGCCTGTCCGGCCTGGCCGAGCGCGCGGCCCTGCTCGGCGGGCGGCTGCACGCCGGGCCGGTCGACGGCGGGTTCCACGTCCACCTCGAGGTCCCGGCGTGATCCGCGTCCTGGTCGTCGACGACCAGCGCCTGGTGCGCGAGGGGCTGACGGCGCTGCTCGAGCTGGTCGAGGACCTCGAGCTCGTCGGCGTCGCCGAGCACGGCGCGCAGGCGCTCGACCAGGTCGCCGAACAGCAGCCCGACGTCGTCCTGATGGACCTGCGGATGCCGGTGATGGACGGGGTCGAGGCCACCCGCCGGATCCGCCGGGACCACCCCGACGTCGAGGTCGTGGTGCTCACCACGCACGCCGACGACGACTCCGTTCTCGCCGCCCTCCGCGCCGGCGCCCGCGGCTACCTGACGAAGGACGCCGGGATGGCCGAGATCGCCCGCGCCGTCGCCGCTGCCGATGCCGGGCAGGCGCTGCTGGACCCGCAGGTGCAGGCCCGGTTGCTGCAGGGCCTCGCCGGCGAGCGCCGTCCCGGCGGCCCGCTCACCGACCGGGAGACCGAGGTGCTGGCGCTCATCGCCGGCGGGCTCTCCAACACGGAGATCGCAGCGCGGCTGGTGGTCTCCGAGGCGACGGTCAAGACGCACATCAACCGGGTCTTCGCCAAGACCGGTGCGCGCGACCGCGCCCAGGCAGTCCGATGGGCCTACCGGCACGGAGTCGCCCAGCCGTAGCCGGGGGCCGCAGCCGCACCGCCACACGACGCGACGGGGCGGCGAGGCAGGTGGACGTGCCGCCGCACCGGCGAGATCGCACTGTCCGCCAGCGGTGTCGTGGTCACCGCCGCGTCCCGGCGTTCCAGGACGGCAGGTCGGGAGCCGGACCACGCCGGGGGTGTGCAGCTGCGTGGGCAGGTGCTGGTGACCTCCGGGAACGGCCGAGGCGCTACAGCGAGAGCGGTGGTCCGGCCGGTCCCCCCGCTACTCCGAACGGCACCGGGGGCCCCCCCCCCCCCCGGGGGGGGGGGGGGGGGGGGGCCCCCCCCCCGGGCGCGGGGGGGGCTGGGTGCGGGTGGCCGCGCTTGGGGGCGGGGTGGGGGGGATCGGGCGCGGCCGGGCT